>JBEVXV010000559.1:0-24052 GCA_040505915.1 Sedimenticola sp.
TCCCATTAAATGTGGAGGTAAGGCATGTCTGGCGTAGTAAGAAAAGAAGATGCTCATAAATTGATTGATCAGTTGCCTCCAAATGCAACATGGGACGATCTGATGCATGAAATCTATGTGCGAGAAGCGATAGAAAAAGGTCTTGAAGACAGCAAGGCTGGAAGAACAAAAGATGTGGCAGAAATCAGAAGGAAATACGGCCTTCCAGAGTGAAAGTCCATTGGACGGATGCGGCTGAGGCGCAGTTGGATGCGATCTACGAATATATTGCACAGAATTCAACCACGTACGCATTGCGCACAGTTGATAGGATTACAAAAAGATCAAAACAAATAGCTGCGTTTCCACTTTCAGGGCGCAAAGTACCAGAATACGATTTGAAGCAAATACGAGAAGTATTTACCGGTCCATACAGAATCATCTATTACCTAAAACCAGATCAGATTGACGTAATTGCTGTAATTCACGGTGCTATGAATGTCCTGGGCGACGAGCAAGAGTAATAATGCCGAACAAGTGAAAACAGTACCAGTACACCCAGTGCGCCAAGCGGAAGCTGGCAGTTATTTACAGGACACCCATCATTCGACCTAGTGGGTGTCCAAACCATTTATATCGAGGTCAACACTGCTGATATTCCAGGGTGAATTAACACCCAATAACTGGCCATAATGATCTTCAATTTCCATTGCTTCTCTCATGCTGACTTGTCTGACGAAATGAGTGATTCTACCGTGATTTCACACTATTCTATGAAGAGCCTTGTCTTCCATACACCTTTTTTATCGTACACAAAGATACAAAGGGCATTGGGGCGCAGGTGGATATGAATCATGGGGTTAATGATACAACCCCGGTTTCCGCAGATCTTTATGTTGGGTTACACTGAGGACTTGAATAACAGATTAAATTGAGAGGTGTGTTATGGAAGTATCCGGTATAGGCAGTCTTATCCTGTTGATTGCGGATATCTATGCAATCCTGATGATTTTACAGAGTTCCTCGACGACTGTACAGAAGCTGATTTGGGCACTGGTCGTGTTTCTTCTGCCGCTGCTGGGCTTGATCATCTGGTTTTTTGCCGGACCGGGGAAAAAACCGTTATAGATTGGCTTACCTCAGGATAGTGGGGTCTGAGATTTATACACTATCACGCAAAGAGTAATAAATAGGATATTGACCTCTATCTAGTCGCTGCATATACGATGGCTGAAACAGGTGAGCACCTTTGTGTACACAATTATGATAGTTGCCGGGTTGTGCAGTGGTTTGAAGCCAAGGGCTAGTTAACTGCGGGATGTTTGGTCTGACCATGCTGGTTGGTTAAAAAAGGCTCCCGGCATCTTCGGTAACTGCTCCTGCGTTACTCCACTACCTACATCCATGTAGGCAAGGCGCGGAAACGCGGGAATATTTGATATATATACCAAGCCGTTGCAACGCAGTCAGGCGGGATGGAGCGGCGTCCCAAAACAGGGGGTTGTTGTTTCGCGAGCCCTAACGTCGCTTCTACGGTATAAAGATCGCTTAAGTAAGTGCCATTCAAATCTGTCCGTTTTTTCCTTTCTTTTTCGTGACTAGCCATCGATACTAATCGACTATTGAGGTTGGGTAGTGGTTTGGATCTTTTCACTCACTGGCACCGCTGGTGCATTGATAAGTGACTCCAGCCTTTTAAGGTTTTTTGCTGCCGGTCGGTAGTAGGTGGGACTCACCTTGAGGGCTCTCTCAAAGTAGTTGCCAGCCAGTGGGTGATCACCCAGTTTCATAGCGATATAGCCGACATTGTTGAGGGCGGCAGCTGCTGGCAGGATACGCGCTATCTCCTTGATACCCGCGTCATAGCGTCGTTGCCACGCCAGGGCGATACCCAGGTTGTTGCGCAGGCGTTGGTGGTCGGGGTCGATTCGCAGTCCACGGCGAAATTGCTGTTCACTCTCAAAATACTTCTCTGCCATCAGCAGTGAGTAGCCATGATTGTTGATGATTCCAGGAGCTTCCGGCACGATCTCCAGGGCGCGATGGTAGTAGGCCACGGCATCGCTATGCTCCGCTTTGAAGTCGGCAATGACACCTAGGCCGTTCCAGGCACGCCATAGCATTTTGTCTAGCTGCACGGCCAGTGTCAGGTGCTCTTCAGCGGGTAAATAGAGGAGCTGTCTAAGTTGGGCAAGCCCCAGTCCCTCTTGAGAAGCGGCGTCATTGAGATCAATTCGCACCCCTTCATTAAAATAGCGCTCGGCTATCTGGGGCTGGTTTTTCCCCAGATAAATATTGCCTAGCCCGCGTAGGGCGACACCATTTTCAGGGCTTTTTTGTAGCGCTGAGGTGTAGTGATAGATAGCCGAGGTGGTCTTGCCCTGGTTAATCGCCTCCTCAGCGCGGGTGATGGCATTTTTGCTGTATGTCGCATCATCCACCACTGGCTCTTTTTCTGCCGCGCTCTCCTTCGGCTGCATCGTCATGCAGCCCCCAAGTAGCAGGGGGATCAGCAAGATAGTTACTCTCCTAGAGATATTTTTCATACTGACTGCTCTGGTTGCGCCGTAGAAGCGTGCGCCTCAGATCTCCTTCGTAGTTAAAAACATCGTGGCCGATGATCAGTTTCACATCGGTGCTCTCCTGCATGTTCCGATACGCCTGCATATCACCATAGGGCTTAATCTCAACCCGCATAGGTACCATGGTGGCGAGTTGCTCAGCAGCTGCACGGTAGCCCGTCTTGAAGTAGACAACACTGTTGCGGAGGGTGAACGAAGCGGCATCGCTGACGCTGCTTACCTCCATCCCATGGTGTGATAGGTAGTGTCTGAATGTTTTAGCCATCCCTATGCGACCATTGCCATTGGCCACCTCAAGAGTAGCATTGGGCGGCGTGCTCTCTTTATCTTTTGCCGCCAGTAGCGGCTGATCGGCGAGCGCATTGTCATCAGGCACCCAGAGCGTGTAGCCGGTTTTTAGCCTGTTGGGATTGTCCCGGTAGAAGGCTTCGGGATTGCTCCTGATCAGTGCCAGTAACATCTCTTTGGTGGGTACAGAACGTTTTTCTGCCAGCCTGTTGGCAATATGCCAGAGCTTTTCACCACTTTTTACCGGCCCATAGAGGAGGTCGGCGGTGGTTGTCGGTGTCTCATCCGGGATCTCTTTCTCGGCAGGGGAGATGCTTATAGGTGGGCCATCAGCCGGGAGTGATACGATGGTTTCCATAGAAGCGGGTGGTTCAACAACCGTTTCGCTCCTGATGCTCACAGCCTCTGCCGGATCAGGTACGCTTGTCACAGTTTCTTCTTTCCTGTCCACAGCAATTGCTTCCTCTTCCTTCTGTTGATTGGTCGGGTGGGCCTCAACCTGGATATAGGTTTTAGTGATCTGTTGCTCCATACCTCTCAGTTCAGGAGCTTCAGGCTCTACAGCCAAGGCAGGCATATCATGGTTGATTCCCTCTGCTTTACTCTGTGGTTTAGCAACTATGGCTGAAATCCAATCATCGTCCATTACGTCAGTATTAGTGACTATGAAGGCTGGAGGCTCAGCCGCTACTTTATCTGTAACCGCCTCAGGTTCACTTTGAGGCTCGGCAACAGTGGCGTCCGCCCATGAAATGTCCATCCGTGTGGTTTCTGCTTTTATAAAGGCTAGAAGTTCAGTCTTCACTTCATTTGCAACTACCTCAGGTTCATTCTGCTTCTCTGTCGTTGTGAGTGGTTGGGAAGCGGCTGGTGACTCAGGAGTGAACGCCTCGTTTTCACGCTGTTGCTGTACAATTTTCTTTATCTTCTCCGACTCGGTATAACGCTTCTGCAGGGTCAGGGAGTGACCCAGGTTGTGCAGTGTTTTGGATGAGATGGGATCTATCTGTAGTGCTTTGTGGTAGTAGCGCATGGCGAGGTTGTAACGCCCCAATTGGTCATAGCAGGCACCAATACCGTTGAGTGCGCGCACAGAGTCGGGATGTTTTCTCAGCGCGGCTTGAAATTCGATCAGTGCCAGCCCAAAGGTGCCTTTGCGGAAGTAGCTCAGACCGGATTGGTAGTTGTCATTAGTAACCGGCGCTATCTCAGCTTCGGAGACGGTATATTTTGGGCTGACTTGTATCGTAGGTCCACTGCTGCAGCCCGGCATGATCAGCGGAATAATGCCGATCAGCAAGGGGATGGCTATAGTCTGATGTACTGTTTTCTGATCAGTTTGTCTGTTCATCTTTTTCTCCCATTACGGAGTGTGTTCCAGTTAAGGGACTTAGGCTTTTGGCAGGGTCAATTGGCGATTAACGCTTTGTAGATCTGTACGGCTGCCGGTGCAAATATCACCAGGAAGAGGGCGGGAAAGATAAACAGTAGTACTGGAAAAATCAGTTTTACCGGTAACTTGGCCGCCCGCTCCTGGGCTATCTGGATTCTCTTGGTTCGCATCTCATTTGAAAAATCACGTAGGGTCTTGGCGATGCTGGTACCGAACTGCTCCGCCTGAATAAGTACCGCCACAAATGATTCGATCTCTTCCAGTCCGGTCCTGTCTGCAAGTGATCGCAAAGCGGCCTCACGCTCCTTACCAGCACGCAACTCAAGTCCGACCAGCCTGAACTCTGTGCCCAGTTGGCGATGTGAGAAGACGATCTCCTCACCGACACGATTGATGGCTGAGTCGAGGGCCATGCCGGCCTCGATACAGACCATCAGCATGTCCATGGCATCGGGGAAGGACTCCCGTAATATGGTCTGCCTTTTTCTTATCCTTCGGTCGAGATAACCATCTGGCAGATAGAAGCCGATCAGTGCAATCAGTATGACAAAGCCCAGTGAGAGGTAAGGTGATATGTTAGCGACGGGCTCAGAGATAAATGGGTAGATAAACAGACTGCTCAACACCAGCGCACTGGCGAGTGCCATCTTGGTGAAGAGGAAGAAGTAGATGGTCTTGTGGCCACGAAAGCCAGCGATTACCAGCTTCTTTATCAGGCGGTTTTTACGCCACCCTTTTTCTGGAAGGATCAGCTTTCCAACAGGCTCTATCCATGTGACGGAGAAGGCCCCCTGCTGCTCCCTGTGAACCAGGCGTTCCCCCTCGCCGGTGGTGAGTTTGCGTAGGCGGGCGTCGATCATTGCCTCTTTGCGCCCCATCCAGAGTGCCGAGGTATAGACCAGCAGGGCGACCGAGAGAGCCACCAGCAGTGTGATCAGCAGCCTGACGGGGTCGTCTGCCAATGTGCGGAAAAATTGCAGAATTTCAAACACCTGTTACCACCTCATACCCGGAACTTGATCATCTTCTGCATCACCAGATAGCCGATCAACATCAATCCTCCTTGAGCAAGAAAGATGGAGGGGCCGTAGGATTCGCGATAGAGAGAGAGAAGATAGTTGGGGTTGAATATCATGATTGCACCTGCAACCACTAGCGGCAGGGCAATAAGAATCAGTGCAGAGAGTTTCATCTCGGCGGCCTGGGTAGTGATATCCCGGTACGCCTTGGCGCGCCGCCGCATCATCTCCGACAGACGCAGCAGGATCTCCGCCAGGTTGCCGCCGGTCTGTTTCTGTATCACTACGGAGGTGATAAAGAAGCGCATCTCTTCGGTGCCGGTGCGCTCCCCAAGATTGTAGAGTGCATCTTCTAGAGAGAGACCGTAGTTGATCTCGTCGAAGGTGATGGCAAACTCACCGCCGATAGGATTTGGCATCTGTTTTGCCGCTGCATGAATTGACGCAGAGAAGGGGTTGCCTGCACGTAGACTGCGGGCAATATACTCCAGTGTGTTGGGTAACTGCTCCACCAACTTGTCTGTTCGCCGCTGCTTGAAGCGGCTAAGAAGTGACAGGGGAATGAGAAATGCGAGTACCACACCAAGGCTGACTGAAATAAGAGTAGTGAGATGCAGGCCAATGAGAAAAATTGCCGTAGTTGCAAGAAAAGTCAGAAGTTGCAGTAGGAGAAACTGCATTACGGTGACGTTACTGCCGGTCTGTTGCAGAGCTCTATCGAGGGCGTGAGCACGGGGAAATGTGGTGAGAATTCTGTCCAGCAGTGGTATGGAGCTAAGCTGCTGGTGACGGAGAATATCGAGTACCTGTTCACCGTGAGCGTCGCCAGCAGACATCACTCTGATACGCCGTTTTATCTGCAGGCTATGCTCCATATTAGAGTCACGCCATGCAAAAAAGAGCCCTTCGATCAGGAAGATTACCGTGAGAAAGACCAGAATACCGATAATATAGATCATGCAAACCTCTGTGCTGGATCAAACAGAGTATCGCTCACCGGGTGACCGCGTTCATTGAAGCGTTTGAGTATTACCGGGCGGATACCGGTGGACTGGAACTCTCCCAGTACCTCACCCTGTTTGCCGATACCCTGGCGGTCGAAGCGAAAGATCTCCTGCATACTAATGATGTTCTCCTCCATACCAGTGATCTCCTGGATACTGGAGATCACTCTTCGTCCATCCACCAGACGGTCAAGCTGTACTGCCATATCGATGGCCGACGCCATCTGCTGACGTATCACCTGGGGTGGTATCGGTGACTCACTCATGCCGACCATATGCTCCAGCCGGGTGAGTGCATCTCTGGGGCTGTTGGAGTGGATGGTGGAGAGGGAACCGTCATGCCCAGTGTTCATCGCCTGCAACATATCCAGCGCTTCGGCCCCGCGCACCTCGCCGACGATAATTCTATCGGGTCGCATGCGCAGGGCATTCTTTACCAAATCACGTTGGGTTATCTCACCAGAGCCTTCAATGTTTGGGGGACGTGTTTCGAGCCGGACAATATGGGGCTGTTGCAGCTGTAGCTCGGCTGAATCTTCGATGGTGATGACGCGCTCATCATTAGGGATGTTGGCCGACATGGCATTGAGCAGGGTGGTCTTTCCCGAACCGGTACCGCCGGAGAGAAGGATGTTGACCCGCGACTTCACTGCGGCGACGAGGAAATCCATAATCACCGGACTGATCGAACGGAAGTTGAGCAGATCAGGAAGGGTAAATGGATCGACCGAGAATTTGCGTATGGATAGAATGGGGCCATCCACTGCCAGTGGTGGGATGATGACGTTGACCCTTGATCCATCGGCGAGGCGGGCATCAACCATGGGTGATGACTCATCAATCCTCCTGCCGACACTGCTGACGATTTTGTCAATAATTCGCATCAGGTGGTCATCATTCTGAAAAATCACCTCGCTCCTCTCAAGAACACCGTGGCGCTCAACATAGACCTGGGCGTGGGTATTGACCAGGATGTCGGAGATATCAGGGTCCCCCAGAAGCGGCTCCAGAGGGCCAAGTCCGAGCACTTCGTCCTGAATTCCCTCAATCAGATCTTCCCGCTCCTCAGCGTTGAGAGGGATGGCATCCTGATCGATGATCTCTCTAACCAGTTTGGCTATTTCACTTCTTACCGTCGTCTGGTCAATCTCATTGATCACCGACAGATTGAGCCGATCAAGTAGCCGTAGATGTATTCGGCTTTTGAGTGACTGGGCATCGGCGGTGGAGATAAAGGTAGACCCGCCGCTACTCTTTGTATCGGACCAATACTGGCCCCATGTGTTTTTCTCTGAAGGCATAGTGCTATTCCATGTTGCCCTGCTTTCAATTATTTAATGCGGTAGTCACTGGCTGACGGGACGATTCGGCGTCAGCGCTTCACGAAAAGAGCCGTGACAGCAACCCCCTCTTCTCTCTCTTCTCACCCAGATGGGTGCTATAGATACTATCTGTCAGGTTGTGGATATCCTTGGCTATGGCGGAGTGCTTCTTTGCCTCACACACAGGGATACCCAGGTCTTGAGACTTAAGCGCTGTCTCAAAGTCATTTCTCACCCGGTGTACCCGGGTGCGGTCAACGGTCTCCTTCAGCTTCTCGATACTGATGCTTTTGATCTCCGCTTTGGCGCGGTTATTAATTAGCTGAAGTTCACTGGTGGTAATACCCATCTGCGGCAATTGATCAATTATGTATTTGGCATCAATGATCACGGACAGAATATTTTGTAACACCAGATAGATCGGGTTGGAGAGCTTGAGGGCGGCGACGGTCCAGGGGAGAAATGATCTGGGGATATCAAGAATGATAATGTCGTAATTCTCACTCAGTGCTTCGACCAGATGGACAACCGCCTCTTCGGATATTGCCGACATTGGTACGATCTCTCTCGGTGCCGCCAGGACATCAAGGCCGGATGGGTGATGACTGATCAGTGCTTTAAGATAGATGGGATCAATTCGCTGATGGTGGAGAAGGGCGCTGAGTACGCTCTCATCGGGGTTAAGATCGAGGTAGCGGGCGACGGCGCCAAACTGGATATCAAGATCCACTAAAATCACGTTGCACTTGTGGCGGGTGACCAGCTCATAGGCGGTGTTGACCGCCAGGGTGGTGCAGCCTGAGCCACCCTTGGCATTAATGAAAGAGATGACGCTGTGCTGTTTCTCTTCTTCGTGGGTGCGTGTACGTTTGTTTGAGAGCTCTTCTGTAATGCTAAGAAGCAGATCGTTGGTCTGGATTGGGAACGGAAAGGCTTCGCGCACTCCGGCGTGCATCAACCGCCGCATGATCTCCATGCTGCCCTGTTTGTAGGTGACAAAGACCGAGAGTTTGTCGCGGTGCTTGCGAATTAGCTGCTCAATGTCGAAGATGTCGTCTTCGCTGTGACCGTTGATCTCAATGATAATGACATCAGGTAATTCGGTATGGGGGTCGGCAAAACGAAGCAGGGGACGTTCATTGCTGACGTGCTCAATGGTGAAGTCGACACTCTCCACCTGTGACAGCACTTTCTGAATGTCGGCTCGTGTTTCGCTATTGACCAGTAGGGCCAGTATTTCCAGATTGACAGTGCTCATCTTTTTGCCTGCATTATTTTGTCTATCGTTCAATCCATCATAGAGAGGGTGGAACCGTCTCAAGATCCTCTCCCAGCCTTGTGGAGCTGAAGGGGGGGATATCCCAAGAGAGGCCCGCCTCAAAACCAAACAGTGTCGGCAGTATCAGTGGATGGGTTATACCTTCGATACTGACTGTAATACTGGGGACCGGTATCGGTCGCTGTTCAAAACCGGCCCCACTACAAGCATAGATCAGGTTGACATTCTCGGGGGCGAGTTCGGGGAGCATTCGCACCATGGCGCCGAGCAGTCCGCTTGGGGGATCTGCCGCACCGCACGCCACTCCGCTATCGTTGCAGTTGATGCGGATATAGTTGCTGGTAGAGCCCAAATCGCAGTTCAGAGGGCAATCGGTGACAGAACCAGCGAGGTCACCAAACAGATCGCAGACCGGGTCACTGACCATGGCAACGCGGGCACCGGCGCGGGTCGCCTCCACCGACTGCTCATATTTAAGCAGTGCAAAGGCAAACTCGATGATGGCGAACACCAAGGCGAGAAATAGCATCATAACGATCGCCGCCTCAACCGTGGCGGCTCCCCGTTGCTGCTTGAACGGCAGAGAGGTACGGAGGCTATTCACCGATAAACCTCTCTTCTGCGGCGGCATAGAGGCTGAATGAGGGGAGTCTGAGCAGCCCCTCGTCGCTATCGAAGATTGAGGCGAAAATTGGAGTGTATTCAACATCTGCTGCCAGCTGAATTACGCAGAGCCCGGTGTCACTGTCGGTTCGCAGGGTCACCGAAATCATATCCGATGATACATTCGGCAGGATACCGTTGTTAGTTACTGAGGAGTCATCCCCTGTGGTGGTGCTGGCTCCGTCGATATGGCCATAGAGCACCAGATTGCCGGCACGGCTGACTGCCGTACTCCAGTTGGCTCCAGTGGAGCAGTCGTTGGTATCCAGTCCGTCATAGCTTCTGCCAAGATAGCGTGCTCCAGCAGAGACCGCCTTTTGTAGTGTGTTGTGTTCAAAGAGGGCGTGTCCCAGCTCAGTAATACCGAGTACCAGCATCACCAGTAGCGGTACGACCAGGGCAAATTCGATCAGGGCCGCACCTCTCTCTCTTTGTGGTGAGCCGCTATTCATAGAGCTGTACCTCTACATGGTAGTCGCTATCCAGCTCTGAGAGATCATCGATATACTCTGCGTAGATATTGACCTTGTCCTCACTGCCGCCGCCAGGAGGGAGGATATGCTCGGTGAGGAAGAAACGACCGAAGCGGGGGGTGGGTACATCGACTTCTGCACCGTGCAGACCCAGTTGGTTGCACTTGAGTATCGCTACGGTAATGGAACGCCGGTTGGGCGCGTCGGCTCCGACAGCGGGATTACCGTCGAGGATTTTGCAATCCTTGTTGAACCAGTTGGCTCCGGCGCAGGCTTTCTCCTGGTCGTTTAGTGTGGTCGCAAGAGCTGGATTGAAGATTGGCTGAGTGGTGGGGGTGGTCACCGGCTGATCCGGCCACTCATCGCTGCCGTCGGAGCCAAGCTCCCACTGGTAGAACTCCCAGCGAGTGAGTGCGCCCAGTCCTGGTGGCATGGGGTGCCCTATGTGACTGTGGTAGTCATCCTGATAGTCACTCTGGGACAGAGTGCTCGGCCTCAGCTCCGCCCCTGAGGGTGGAGGCCCGACTTCGGTCACACTCCACTGGCCGCTACCGAAGATCGCATTCTCATCCAGGTTGAGGTTGTCATCCCTGGGGTAGTCGACCACATTGGGTGCAGGGTTGAACTCCGAGAAGGTACCCCCCTTATAGAGTCCAAAGCGGGTGTTGATGCCGAGTCGTGGCCACTGGGCCTTGTTACCGGGGTTGGTGGAGACGAAGGGGTAGCTGCAGCCCTGTGATCCGGCATCGGCCAAGGCGGCACCGAGGGCCTGATTGCCGCTGTAGCCTGAAACGGCTGAGGGGATCAGAAAACCGAAGTTACCCGGTGCCCACTGATTTCCGGTCTGTTTTTTCAGTATTATCTGACGCCCTGGGGTCAGATCGCCCCAAGCGGGGTTCTCAGATGGATCGCAGATCATCAATGGCGGAAAGTCACAGACGAAGTGTTGACGGCCAGCGAGGGCGTAGGCTGAGACACCGGCGGTGGCGGGGGTGTCGATGCCGAAGGCCGAGAGCACCGGCAGCATAAGCAGGTCGATGTCCCGGCGCAGCAGGTCGATGGCGACAAAGTGGCTGTCGTTGTCACCTGTGGCAAACATTTTGTTACCGTCTTCACTACTTACGCCGCCGCTACAGGAGGCCGGGTTAAGCTCAAACTTGCTGCCGATGGAGCAGTAGAATACGAAAGCACTATCCGGCAGATGTTCTGCCCCCAGAAGTGCCCGCTCATCGTTGGTGTAGCTGCTCTCAAAGTCCAACAGCACCCGTGCCCGTGCCATAGCGCGGCTCTGGGCATCGGCTTGGCCGTCAAGCTCCATGGCAGCTGCCAGGGCGGCTGCATCGACCGCATTCTGCAGCTGGGTACGCAGGGTGAAGAGGCGACCAAGGTCGATGGCAAAGGAGCCGATGCCGATCAGCAGGACGATAAATATCGCCGACATGACAAGAATCACGCCCTGCTGTTTTGATCTGGCTCGCCCGTACATCGTGCTCTCCTGCAGCGGGTATTTAACCTCCCACATCTTCCACCAGATCACCCTTGTGGGCTTTACCCTTGTCGCGGAGATAGCGCTTCATCGCAGCGTTGCCTTTTGGGCCATAGAGTGTACCTGGCCCCTCCACGGTCTGGCCCGCATCGGGGTTAACTATATGAGCTGCACTATTGCTATGAACCGAATCGCCAAAACCAGCCCTGAGCTCTTTCTGCGGCGCACTCTGACAGGCGCAGAGGGAGGCTATACTCAGGCATAACATCAGATTTTTCATAATGGTCGTTTTCATCTCTCACTCCCTAAAGCTGGTGGCCGTATGAACCATCGATACCGCCGCTACTCTCCTGCTTCTGCATCTCTTCGGCACTCCCCTCCAGTCTCCCCTCCATGTACTGATCGACATCACCGGGCGGGATCAGGTTGTCGGTAGGGTATTTCATCGAGCTGGAGGGCATTGGCTGGACTAGCCGTGGGGTAACGGCGATAACCAGCTCTGTCTCATTGCGCTGGAAGTCGGTACTGCGAAACAGTGGACCAAGAACCGGGATGTCGCCCAGTCCGGGGAACTGATCGACTACGTTATTCATATCCTTCTGCAGCAGTCCGGCAATCATGAATCCTTCACCATCGCCCAATTCGATGGTGGTGGCGCTCCTTCGGGTCTTCAAGCCCGGCACAGAGACACCGCCACTGGTGGCGCCAAGGGTGCGGTCGATGGCCGACACCTCGGTGGCTAGTTTCAGGTTGATCCTGTCACTATTGAGCACCGTTGGGGTGAACAGCACGGCAACACCGAACTCGCGGAACTCAATGGTGATGGTGGATGTGCCGGTAGAGGAGGTTTGGGCCACCGGTACGGCAAACTCACCCCCGGCGAGGAAGCTCGCCTGATGGCCGGAGAGGGCGGTAATCTTCGGCTCCGCCAGAATATTTGCCAGCCCCTGCTCTTCCAGTGCCGAGAGGGTTGCGGTCAGGTCACCGAGGGCGAGGCTGAGGGCACCAAATGGAGAGAGCCGGAACACCGGGGTGGTGAGTAGGGCCAGCTTGCTGGGGGTGGCGTTCAGGCCCATTCCCAACTCTTTGGTGACGCTACGTGAGATCTCCGATATGGTCACCTCCAACATGACCTGCTGGGCACCCCCTACTTCGAGCTGGTTGAGCACCCGCCCGCTCTTGCTGGGTACATAGCTAGCGGCGATGGAGGCGGCGGCACTCATGGCGGTAAGGCTGGAGACCTGGCCAGAGAGAATCACCGTGCCGTTGGCCGCCCTCACTTCAATCTGCTCCTCTTGGGGCAGTACCTCATAGAGTTTGCGTTTGATCGCCTCAAGGTCGTAGCCGACGGCAACGTCGATCAGGCTGATCAGGCGCTCCTTGTCGTCGCGGATTGCCAGATTAGTGGTACCGGGAGATTTGCCGAGAAGGAGAACTTCCCGTTTCCCAAGGAGGCGCACATCGGCAATCGCAGGATCACCCACGATCAACTGTTTTACGTTGGCGGGTGAGACCAGAATTCTCGATTTACCGATGGCAATGTTTAGCTCATCGACACGCTCACCCCGATCCATGCGGATCGGGAAAGTGCTTGGATCTGCCGCTATCACCGCTGCAATCGGTAGCAGTAGTGAAAGAAACAGTGTGATTGCGAGATAGGGGGCTATCCGCAAAAGAGGTGTAAGACGGCGTTTCATGGGTCTCTCCCTGGTTCCTCGGTGGTTAAGTTATCGCACTATCTGGCGTTCCATATGCAACCCGCGGATCACTTCCACTTTAGGTGGGGTGTAGGTGCGCCGGATAGGTTTTGGTTTCGGTTTTTCGACAACAGGTTCCACCTTTGCAGGTGGCTTCTCGATGATGCCAGAGAGGTCACCAAGGGTGATGGCACTGCTCTCTACCATCTCTGTATCACCTTCGTTGCGCAGCACCAGTGTGAGGGTGCCGACAGTCTGTGCGAGAGTGAGGATCTGGCTCTGTTTCGGTGTCACCTGCAGGGTGACCGATTTGACCACTTTCGGTGCATCCTTCTTCTGTGATGCCTCCTGGGCAACACCAAGAACCAACACATTCTGCAGCAGTGTTCGCGTCACTGGCGCTCTGCCCTTTTTGCCAAAGGTGGAGGTGAGTAGCAGGTCTACATTGTTTCCGGGAAGGACAAATCCTGCGACACCACGTATCTCATTGACGCTGATGGTAATCGCCCGCATATTCTCAGGAATTCTCGGTGTCAGGCCACCACGCGCTCCCTCCGGTGAAACCTTGTAGGGAAGGACAATTTCGTCGGTCTTCATCTCATGAAGAATGATTCGAGGCTCTTTACCCACTGCCGCCTCGATTGAGGTAAAAGCATTTTTCGGAATAGCCTTAGTTGGCCACTCTACGGTTTTTAACATCACCTTATCCAGACGCATACCGACATCCAGATCATTAGCGGCAACCACCACTTGTTGTGTCTGAATGACAGTTTTCCCCGCCTCTTCAGAGCTATTTTTTGGTTGCAACTGAGTATTGACGAGGTAGGCCGCAATGCCACCGATGACGATGGCAAACAACAGCATGATCACGGCACGAGCTTGCATGATGTAACCCCTTGTTATGAATCGTTATTCACTTTTATCTTCTCTTCATCAAAAAAGTTGGAGCGCCAGGCTTGGCTAAGCAGCGCTTCAGATACCACCGGCTCTGTTCCTTCGAACAGGCAGTAGTCGATAATCTGATTGATAAGATCCCGTGGATGGCAGGCGATAAGAGGTCGGCCTGACGGTTGGTAGAGCTTGCTGATAAGGTAGTCGATTACCGCTTCACTGCATGCCAAGTCATTGGCGTGACAGTACTGTCTGAATATTGCCCTGTACTCCACTTCTGTCAGATAGTGGACGCGGATCTTGTAGCCGAGTCGGCGAATAAATGCGTCATCTGCAAGATCGGTGGCGCTGAGGTTGGTGGCGAAGACCGGTAGTACATCGAACGGGATCTGGAACTTGCTGCCGGTATGGAGGCTAAGATAATCAACCCCATCCTCCAGTGGCACGACCCAGCGATTGAGTAGGGCGGTGGTATTGCACGCCTGACGGCCGAGGTCGTCGATCATAAAGAGGCCGCCGTTTGCTTTCATCTGCAGGGGGGCATCGTAATAGTGTGTATCCTGCTGGTATTGAAGATCCAGCATCGGCAGGTTGAGTTCGCCGCCGGAGATGATTACAGGGCGGTGGCAGATGACCCAACGATTGTCATGGGCATCTGCGTTTTTTCTCAGATGGGGGGCGGCGGTGAATGCTTCAGAGGCCGACTCTACGGGGCGGTGATTGACCGGATCAAAGACGCGGACGATCTGTCCCTCAATGACCACCGCATGGGGTATGGCGATCTCCCCATAGAGTAGGCGTACCATCTGATGGGCCAGAAAGGTTTTGCCTACGCCTGCGGGACCAAAAAGAAATGCTGATTTGCCGCTGTTGAATGCGGCGCCTATCTGGGTGATGGTTTCCGGACGGACAATCAGGCCGTTGAATACCGCGTCGGTGCGATTGCGGTCGACGATCTGCTGTTTTACTGATTGCTTGTCACACTGCCTGCGATAACTCTCCAGAGATATTGGCAGTGGGCCGCAGTAGCTGCTCTCATCCATGTAGAGCCCTGCCTGCTCACGGCCACGCGCTGCCAGTGAGTAGTGCATAGCACCACTGATGCCGTCTGAGCCTGCACCCTTGGCCTCAATTTGGGACTCTTTCCGGAGAAACTGAATCGGCTCTTCCAGCAGTGAGGGGGGTATTGCCAGACGGGCTGCCAGCCTATCGACTCGCAGCTCACCGCCAATAAGCAGGTGCTTGATAATGAGTTTGGTAATAAGGGGGAAATCGATATCAAGATCTCGCCAGGAGGTGGGAGGAAGAGGGAAACTACCGACATCCTTTGTGGTACCCCTCTCCATCGCATCAAGCTTCCTGTGCCTGAAAGAGCGGAGAAGTGTCTGGTTGTCTGCTGTCCAGCGCTGACTTGTTGCCGTCTCTTTAGCTGGTTCGGCAGACGTAGTGTTATTAAACTCCATTTCCATGTCCCTTGGACCTACGACTGTTTACACCTGTTACAAGTATAGACAAATCACAAGAGTTGCTAGGAGTTTGTCCTATTCTCAGACAGGCTCCCAGAGGCGACCCTTCAGTTGCTGGGGCTATGCACAGCTACTCACGATAGCGACAGCTTCACCAGCTTGCCAAGCCCACCCCAACTCTCTGCGAGAAGGGGGGGGTATAAGGCAAGTAGCGTGTCTCTGTTGATGGCGGTTGAAAGGTGACGCGACCCTATCGGCTGAATAGTTACTTAGCCACCAGGGACGGGATCAGGGTCTGGGGTTCCGCCACTACCGGCTCCCGCATTTTCATTAGCGGTTTCCAGCGCGGTGCCTACGGTATCGAAAGTCTCGTTAACTTCCTGACCCACCAATGTGACAGCGGCAATCGCAACAATGGCGATCAAAGCAACCATCAGGCCGTACTCAACCATGGTTGCACCGGTCTGGGATCTACGTATTTTCTGGAGTAACTTTTTCATCAGGAATTCCCTCCTGTTGATTGGTGAAAAACTTTCCTAGGTGAGCGAGTTGCCTGCTCCCTATTATCAGCGTAGTAAAAAAGGGGGGTATGTCAATTAGGTAAAAGCCTTTATAGGAGAGTGGTTATTGGTGTCCCTCTTGCTTTCAGGTGATCCATATCCCTCAGTTATACCGTCTACTCAGGAGGAACGGTACCGCCGCCATCACCGTCATCCGCCTCGTTGGCAGTGGAGAGTGCGGTGCTTACGTTATCGAAAGTCTCATCGACCTGCTGGCCTACCAGGGTGACAGCAGCCAGGGCTACCACGGCGATCAGGGCCACCATCAGCCCATATTCGACCATGGTGGCACCTGTTTCGGATTGACGGAGTTTCTGGAGAAGCTTTTGCATTAGGAATTTCCTCCCTACGAGTGGTCAGGTCACCCTGTTTCCGGGGGTGTGGGCGGTTGCCCCTCTCCTAATTCCAGCCTAGTAAAATAGTTGAGTAAGTCAAATTCTAGTTGTAGCAGCGGTTGTTGTGGAAGTACTTGTTTGGCTTTTCTTGTCTTTCCCGTTAGAGGTTGCTGAAAAGGTCAAAATGTAAGTAACTATTCAGCTGGGCTTGGGGTGAAAGCAGTCCAAAAATAGGACTGGCTGAATAGTCTCTTTACAGCAGCCCTTGGTCAGGAATAGGACTGTTTAACTGCTGATATCGATCAATCCCATGTGGGTATAAATACCGCGTGGTTGCGACTTGGGGGGTTGAATATTAGAATAGGGTTAATTGTTTATGGAGTTTCTGCTTAGGTCTGGCCGAATTGAATTGTACTCTCTGAGAGCAAGGCAGTCGGTTATCACCTGTTCAGATATTCCCAATTTAGCGCACTCACTAACTCTCTGCCCAGCTGAGATCCAGAGAAGCTAATATCTTATATACCTAATGATTTGGGGCTAACAAAGGCATGCAGGATCCAACAACCCAGTCCGACCGCGATATCGGCAACACAGAGGTCAAAGAGACCACTTGTTATATGTGTGCCTGCCGTTGCGGCATCCGGGTGACTTTGCGCGATGGCGAGATTCGCCATATTGAGGGTAATCCGAATCACCCACATAATCAGGGTGTGATCTGCGCCAAGGGCTCCTCCGGCCTTATGAAGCAGTATTCACCGGCGCGTATCACCAAGCCGTTGCTGCGCAAGCCCAATGCTGAGCGCGGTACCTCCGAGTTTGAGGAGATCTCCTGGGAGAAGGCTTTCGGTATCATGGCGGAGCGTCTGGCAAAAATTCGGGCCGACGATCCTAAAAAGTTTGCCCTCTGTACCGGCCGCGATCAGATGCAGGCGCTGACGGGTATGTTTGCCAAGCAGTTCGGGACTCCCAACTACTCGGCTCATGGTGGTTTCTGCTCGGTCAATATGGCCGCCGGTATGATCTACTCCATCGGCGGCTCCTTCTGGGAGTTCGGTGGCCCCGACTTGGAGCGTGCCAAGCTGTTTGTGATGATCGGCACGGCTGAGGATCACGACTCCAATCCGCTGAAGATCCACCTCTCCAAGTTTAAACGCCGGGGTGGCAAGTTCATCTCCATCAACCCGATTCGTAGCGGCTACTCGGCCATTGCCGATGAGTGGGTACCGATCAAGCCGGGCACCGATGGTGCCTTGATGATGGCGCTGATTCACCAGCTGATTAAGCAGGGGCTATATGATCGTGAGTTCCTGATTCAGTATACCAACTCCGCCGAGCTGGTGATCAATGATGAGCTGCGTGATGACCATGGTCTCTTCAAGCGTTTTGATATGCATATTGAAGAGGGGTGTTTTGATCCCGAGAATAAGCTCTGGTGGGACCGGGATCTGGAGATGGAGATATCCACTCACACCCCCGGTGTTGATCCGCGCCTGCTCGGAGAGTTCACGCTGGAAGATGGCACCCCGGTAAAGCCTGCTTTCCAACTGCTTAAGGAGCGGGTAGAAGAGTACACCCCCAAGTGGGCCGAAGGGATCACCGGCATCCCCTCTGAGACCATTATCCGTCTTGCTCATGAAATGGGTGTCACTGCCCGTGATCACCAGATCGAACTGCCGATTCAGTGGGTAGACTGCTGGGACAACACCCACGAGTCGGTAAAAGGCAACCCGGTGGCATTCCACGCCATGCGCGGTATGGCTGCCCACTCCAACGGTTTTCAGTCGATCCGCGCCTTGAGTATTTTGATGACCCTGCTCGGCACTATTGATCGGCCGGGCGGTTTCCGCCATAAAGCACCGTTCCCGCGTCCTATTCCCCCCTGTCCGAAGCCACCCAATGGCCCGGAAGGGGTGCAGCCGAACACGCCGCTTGATGGTATGCCGCTGGGTTGGCCCTCCAAGCCGGAAGATCTCTTTATCGATGACGAGGGCAAGCCGGTACGTCTGGATAAGGCGTTTTCATGGGAGTACCCGCTGTCGGTCCATGGCTTAATGCATAACGCCATCACCAACGCCTGGCGCGGCGACCCCTATAAGATCGACACCATGTTGCTGTTTATGGCCAATATGGCGTGGAACTCCTCAATGAATACCGGCAGCGTGCGAAAGATGCTGGTGGATAAGGAGGAGAACGGCGAGTATAAGATCCCATTCCTTATCGTCTGTGACGCCTTTCAGTCGGAGACGGTGGCATTTGCAGATCTGGTACTGCCGGATACCACCTATCTGGAGCGCCATGACGCCCTCTCTATGCTTGATCGGCCGATCTCGGAGTACAGTGGCCCAGTCGATTCAGTGCGTATCCCGGTGGTACCGCGCACCGGTGAGTGCAAACCTTTCCAGGAGGTAGTGATTGAGCTGGGTAGCCGCCTTGGCCTACCCGCCTTTGTTAAAGAGGACGGCTCGCGTAAATATCGCGACTACCCCGATTTCATCACTAACTATGAGACCTCCCCCGGTTCCGGTATCGGTTTTCTTGCGGGTTGGCGTGGCAAGGGGGGGGAGAAGTTTCTCAAGGGTGAGCCTAATCCCCGGCAGTGGGAGATGTACGAGAAGAACGGTTGCGTCTACCAACACGAACTACCCAAGTCCTACCAGTATATGCGTAACTGGAACAAGGGCTACCTGCAGTGGGCCCGCGCCCACGGCATGACCCGCTACGCCGAGCCGATCACCATTCACCTCTACTCTGAGGTGTTGCAGAAGTTCCGCCTGGCCGCTCAAGGCAAGCGTGCGGGGCGGCAGCCGCCGGATCACCTGCGCAAGCGCATTGAGACACATTTTGATCCCCTGCCGTTCTATAGCGAGACACTGCTGTCACAGCTGTCGGACACCCAAGACTATCCGCTTAATGCGTTGACCCAGCGGCCGATGGCGATGTATCACTCGTGGGACTCCCTCAACGCTTGGTTGCGGCAGATTCATACGCACAACTACCTCTTCGTCAACCCCAAATTAGCCAAGAGTAAGGGGATAGCGGACGGTGACTGGATCTGGGTGGAGTCACCCACCGATAAGGTGCGTTGCATGTGCCGTTATTCCGAGGCGGTGGAGCCTGGCACGGTATGGACCTGGAACGCCATTGGCAAAGCACCTGGGGCCTGGGGTCTCTCACCCAAGGCCAATGAGTCGCAAAAGGGCTTCCTGCTTAACCACCTGATACCGGAAGAGTTGCCTCCCTGTGAGTCGGGTGACCACCTCTCCAACTCCGACCCGGTCACCGGTCAGGCGGCTTGGTTTGACGTGCGGGTGAAGATCTACAAAGCAGAGCCGGGTGAGCCTGAACAGACCTCTCCTCAGTTTAACCGGCAGAAGAGGGTGCCGGGGCAGAAGAGACGGCATGGTCGCTGGCAGTCCTACTTTGCCGGTATCTTTCGGCGCAAGGTGGGGATAGACGAGTGAGGATTTCAGGCAAGATGATAAACCGTAATAACTGGGTCAACTCTCAGCCTCTTTCATGCACTGGGCTCACTCTAGCGCGAGGTGACTGCTAATGACTCAGCTCGCACTGGTTATCGATCTCAATGTCTGCGTCGGCTGTCACTCCTGTGTCACAAGCTGTAAACAGTGGAATACTTCGGGCTGGGCTGGTCCGCTGCCGGATCAGCGCCCCTACGATGAGGATCCCTCGGGTGTCTTCTTTAATCGGGTACAGACTTACGAAATAGGTTGCTTCCCCAACACCGAGACACTTCACTTTCCCAAGTCTTGTCTGCACTGCGAAGATCCACCTTGTGTGCCGGTTTGTCCCACCGGGGCGAGCTATAAACGTGAGGACAACGGCGTGGTATTGGTAGACTACGACAAGTGCATAGGCTGCAAGTACTGCTCCTGGGCTTGCCCCTATGGCGCGCGGGAGTTCGATTCGCTCAATCGGGTGATGAAGAAGTGCACTCTTTGCATCGACCGTATCACTGATATGAAACTGCCTGAGTCGGAGCGCAAACCAGCTTGTGTGCTGGCCTGCCCTACCAGTGCCCGTATCTTTGGTGATGTCCACGATCCCGATTCAGATGCATCGAAGGCGATCCGTGAAGAGGGGGGTTACCAACTGCAGCCGGAGTGGGGTACTCAGCCGTCCAACCACTATCTGCCGCGACGGAAGCAGCATATCCATATCAGCGAAGATGAACTGGTACGTGCTGATAATCCGCTTCGCAAAGAGGATGAACTGCCCTTCGATCAGAATGTTGAGACTCTTGACGACGTGTCTTGGTAAACCAGTATTTAGGAATTAGATAGATGCATCCAGCATTTTCAGTAATTTTTTTAACTACTTTGATCGGTGTCGGTCAAGGGTTGTTTTTGGCGCTCTACACCGGCCAGGTTTATAGTCTTGCCAGTCTCCTGCCTGCCCAGGATAGTCAGAGTTTTTATGCACTCGGTGGCTTTGTCGCGCTGATCATTCTGGTTGCCGGGCTATTCGCCTCCTTCTTCCACTTAGGGCACCCAGAGCGTGCCTGGAGGGCGGCCTCCAAGTGGCGTACCTCCTGGCTCTCACGTGAAGTGATTGTTCTACCTACATTCATGGGTTTGGTGCTTCTCTACACTGCTTTACACTTCATGGAGTGGACGCAGCCACTGTTTGTTGTCTCTGGCACGCTGCCAGTCGATCCCACCCTGATCGTCGGTTTTCTTGCCAGTGTGGCGGCATTTGCCCTCTACATCTGTACCGCCATGATCTACGCCAGCCTGAGGTTTATCAAGGAGTGGTACTCACCCTTAACAGTGGCCAACTACACCCTCCTTGGCTTCGCATCAGGTTTCATGCTGGCTGCCGCCTTCTCAGCCTATAGTGGAATCGACTTGGTGGTCTTCTTTGGCACCTGGGCGGTGATCTTTACGCTCGCTGCGGGTATCACGCGAGTGGCCTCGCTAATGAGGAATGGTGGCTTGCGCCACAAACTTAATCTGACCTCGGCCATCGGTGTGCGTCATCCGCAGTTGGCCCAGCTAACACAGGGTTTTATGGGTGGCTCTTTCAATACCCGTGAATTTTTTCATGGTGCGAGCCCTGCCGTAGTGAATGCAATTAAAATCACCTTTCTGCTGCTGGTCTTTCCCGTGCCAGTGGCACTGATGGGTGCCGCCTATTTTCTTGAATCGGCATCGCTACCGATTGCCGCCTTTGTGGTGCAGTACATTGGACTTATGGCTGAACGCTGGTACTTCTTTGCCGAGTCCCTCCATCCACAGAATCTCTACTATCAATCTATGGCCTAGGAGCCTGTCCGAGAATAGGAGACCTACTGCGGAAAGCCCATTTCGGCCCTTTTTTACCGCTCATTTTCGTTGAATAAGAGTAACTATTCGCCTCAAATGATCGGAAAAAATGACTCAAAATGGACTTCCCTCGCTACGGTGCCTATTCTCGGACAAGCTCCTAGGAGTCAGCGGTCAGAGAACGGGGAGTTCATCATGCGTATTTTTAAACAGTTATTTGCCCTTCTGTCGGTTTGCATGGTGACACTTTCGGTTAGGGCCGATGTGCTGGTTCTGGTCCACGGTTACCTCGGCAGCGCCCTCTCCTGGGAGCGTAGCGGTGTCAATGCCGTGCTTGATGCCAACGGCTGGCCCCGTGCCGGGATGTTGACCGCAGGCCCTGCGGGTATCCAGCTACTGCCAGCGGTTACCCCGGTGACGGGAGGGAATGCCGTCTATGCAGTAGAACTCCCCTCGCGGGCACCTATGATGATTCAGGCCGATTATCTGCAGGCGATGTTGCCGCAGATTGCTGCACGCCATCCTGATGAGTCGATGCATATCGCCGCTCACTCCGCCGGTGGCGTAGTCGCCCGCATCGCCCTGGTGCGTGGTGCTACCAAGGTAAAATCACTGACTACCATCGCAACACCTCACCTCGGTACCGGGCGTGCTGTTGAAGCCCTCGATGCTGCTGATACGCCGTTCCCTTTCTGTCTAGTGGAGGATTTCTTCAGCGGTGGTAAAGTGAGCCTGATTAAGCGCTCCAGGGGTGCGTTGATTGATCTTACCCCAGCTTATCCCGGCTCGCTTCTCTACTGGCTCAATGGGCAGCCGCACCCGGACATCTTCTATCACTCGGTTATTCGTCCTGGCCCTGTTGGTCTGGGTGATGAACTGATTCCCTCCTTCAGTCAGGATATGAATAACGTTTCAGCCCTTAATGGGCGCTCTCAAGTCTCTATAGTTGCCACTCGCCACATGCTCAACCCCGAGGATGGCTTGGCGCTGGTAAAGGTACTCTCAAGCCTGTGAGAATGCCGGTTCCTGCAATCCTTGGTTGAGCAGAGTGAAGCGTGTGCTTTGGCATGGCCCTGCATCACGTCCAGTAGGAGCGCTTTCTCGAAGCGCGATGAATAGTTGCATCATGGTGGTTGTTTAATCGCGTTACGGAAAAGAGCTCCTACGGCTGGTTTCTATTGTAGGAGCCCCCTGCGGGCAATGGGGTTTTGCAGGGGTGTGCGACGGTCTTCGTGACGAGGGCGCCGCTCCAAAATAAGAGCGGCCTCTGTCGTAACTATACAGCCGGGGCTATCGAATTCTAAATCTGCGGCACAATCAAAACCATGCCTGCATAAAGCAGATCAGGTTTTGGCAGCATGTATTTGTTGGCTTTCCATATGTTGCTCCATTGGTTGCCATCACGATAAAAGAAGGCTGCAATGCTGGATAGGCTGTCGCCTGCTTGAATAGTATAAATACCGCGCGCACCCGTTAGACGGGCCACTTCATTCTGTGTGTCTTCAAGAGTCAAGCGCATATCATTCAGTGCAGCACGCTTGGCTGCATCATCATCAGTTAGTTTTGCATGCTTGTTGAGCATCAATCTGTATTGGCCGTTCAACTCAGAAGCCCTGTTACGGATCTGATTAAGTTCGCTGCTGGTAACTGAAACCTTCTGATATAGATGGTCACGCTCCTCTCGAAAAACAGTTAAATTGTATTTTGCTGTTATCAGATCCTTTTGTAACCGCTCAATATTTTGTAACTGCAGATCTCGCTGCTCTGTATCTCGCTTCTGTTGTGCCTCAGCCTTTTTTAGGTTTGCACTGACAGCCTCCAACTGCTGGTTTTTATCATTAATCTCCTTTGTATATTGAGCTATATCATTAAAAAACCCAGTTTGAGCGGCATCTAACTGTTGAGCTCTAAGTGTTGATTCAGCAGCGGCTGACTTTAATTTTTTTATCTGGGATGTGTCCTTTTTATGACGGCTGTTTGCTTCTGCTAACAGCGCCTCACTCTGCTGTGCGTCCTTCTTCTGCTGTGCCCGTAAAGCCTCCAGCTGCTGGTTTTTAGTATTAAGCGCTTCCTGATATTTAGCAATGTCATTAAAAAACCCAGTTTGAGCATTGTTCAGGTGTTGAGCCTTGAGCGCTGTGTCAGCGGCCTCCGTCTGGTATCTTGTAATCTGAGTTTTGAGCTGGGCAGTGCTTTTTTCATGACGGCTGTTTGCTTCTGCTAACAGCGCCTCACTCTGCTTTGCGTCCTTCTTCTGCTGTGCCCGTAAAGCCTCCAGCTGCTGGTTTTTAGTATTAAGCGCTTCCTGATATTTAGCAATGTCATTAAAAAAC
>JBEVXV010000559.1:24152-25084 GCA_040505915.1 Sedimenticola sp.
CCAGTTTGAGCATTGTTCAGGTGTTGAGCCTTGAGCGCTGTGTCAGCGGCCTCCGTCTGATATTTTGTAATCTGGGTTTTGAGCTGGGCAGTGCTTTTTTCATGACGGCTGTTTGCTTCTGCTAACAGCGCCTCACTCTGCTGTGCATCCTTCTCCTGCTGTGCCCGTAAAGCCTGCAGCTGTTGGTTTTTAGTATTAAGTGCTTCCTGATATTGTGCTATATCATTAAAAAATCCTGTCTGTGCCGTGTCTAACTGTTGCGCTCTAAGTGCTGATTCAGCAGCATCTGCCTTCAATTTTTTTATCTGGGAAGTGAGCTGAACGGTGGACTGTTCATAGAGACTGTTCGCGTCTATTAACTGTGCATCTCTCTCCAGCGCCTCTTTGTTCTGCTTTGCCTCAATCTGTTTGAGGTGTGCGTGTAAAGCCTCCAGTTGTTGATTCTTAGCATTAAGCTCCTGCTGATATTTGGAAATATCATTGAAAAATCCAGTTTGAGCATTGTCTAACTGTTGAACTCTGACAGCTAACTCAGCAACATTTTTTTTATGATTGGCGGCATCTGTTTGGGATGCAGTAAGCTGGGATTTCAGCTGCGTGATGTTTGTTTCAGATTGACTGTTTGCTTTTTGCTGCGCTGTACGCAGTGCCTCCAGTTGCTCGTTTTTAGTGCCAAGCTCTTGTTGGTATTGCGCCATATCGTTGAAAAAGCCGGTTTGAGCATTGTCTAACTGTTGAACTCTGACAGCTAACTCAGCGGCATTTTTTTTATGATTGGCGGCATCTGTTTGGGATGCAGTAAGCTGGGATTTCAGCTGCGTGATGTTTGTTTCAGATTGGTTGTTTGCTTTTTGCTGCGCTGTACGCAGTGCCTCCAGTTGCTCGTTTTTAGTGCCAAGCTCTTGTTGGTATTGCGCCATATCGTTGAAAAA
>JBEVXV010000559.1:25184-38179 GCA_040505915.1 Sedimenticola sp.
CAGACTGGCTGTTCGCTTTTTGCAGCTCTGTACGCAAAGCCTCCAGCTGTTTGTTCTTGGTTTTAAGCTCTTGTTGGTATTTTGAAATATCGTTGAAAAAACCGGTTTGAGCATTGTCTAACTGTTGAACTCTTACAGCTAACTCAGCAGCATTTTTTTTATGATTGGCGGCATCTGTTTGGGATGCAGTAAGCTGGGATTTCAGCTGCGTGATGTTTGTTTCAGATTGCTTGTTTGCTTTTTGCTGCGCTGTACGCAGTGCCTCCAGTTGCTCGTTTTTAGTGCCAAGCTCTTGCTGGTATTGCGCTATATCGTTAAAAAATCCGGTATGAGCTGTGTCCATCTGTTGGACTTTGGTGGTCAATTCAGCGGCATCTGCCTGGGATGCTGTGAGCTGGGATTTTAGCTGAGTAATGCTTGTTTCAGACTGGCTGTTTGCCTCTTGCAGCTCTGTGCGCAGCGACTCCAACTGCTCGTTTTTTGTGCCAAGCTCTTGCTGGTATTGCGCTATATCGTTAAAAAATCCGGTATGAGCCGTGTCCATCTGTTGGACTTTGGTGGTCAATTCAGCGGCATCTGCCTGGGATGCTGTGAGCTGGGATTTTAGCTGAGTAATGCTTGTTTCAGACTGGCTGTTTGCCTCTTGCAGCTCTGTGCGCAGCGACTCCAACTGCTCGTTTTTTGTGCCAAGCTCTTGCTGGTATTGCGCTATATCGTTAAAAAATCCGGTATGAGCCGTGTCCATCTGTTGGACTTTGGTGGTCAATTCAGCGGCATCTGCCTGGGATGCTGTGAGCTGGGATTTTAGCTGCGTAATGCTTGCTTCAGACTGGCTGTTCGCTTTTTCCTGCGCTGTGCGCAGCGACTCCAACTGCTCGTTTTTAGTGCCAAGCTCTTGCTGGTACTGAGATATATCATCGAAAAATCCAGTATGAGCAGTGTCTAGTTGTTGAACTTTTATGGTCAATTCATCCGCATTTTTTTTATAGCTGGAAGCGTCGGATTTAGATTCTGTAACCTGGGATTCTAGTTGCGCAATATTCTCTTTGGATTGACTGTTCGCTCTCTTCAGTTGAGCAATATTCTGAGACTGGGCCTCGCTCTTCTGTACACTCTCTTTTAGTTCTTCTTCAAGCTCGCGAAGGTTTGTGCCTAGGGTCTCCAACTGCTGCTGCCTTGTATCGAGTCCACTCTGAAGCAGTTTATTACTCTCTTCAAGCTTCTGCTCAAGCTCACTTGGTCCACATGCGGTCAAAAGCAGGGGTAGAACCGTTGCAGCCAATAAAAAGTGAATTTTTCTTTCCATTGTAATATCACCTGTTGTCGGAATGATTGTTATCTTTTATAGACGATTCTGCATCAGAATGCACCAGAAATTTCATGACATTAAGCGCTAAAATATATGCTGTATCGGGTGAGTCTGTCGGTATTTATCCGGTACAAATGAGGTAATGCTTTGATTTTCCGAAAAAACAAGTGGGTAGCCTGACGCGCTACCTGATTCACTGCCGCCATAGCTGATGGCTACTCACCGATGTGGGTGTTGTAGATGCACTTCGTTATGGGCCGGGTGGGTGGGGTGGTATCTATTCAGCTATACTTCAAACCCCGCTGAATTGTTACTTTATAGGTTTCTTAAGCAGTTACGGTCGTCGTACCTTGGTTTAATGTTGCCTGGAGGATTTCCAGGTCGTGGGTCTGTTTGAAGGTCTCCTGGATTACCAGAGCGTCACTACTGGCGCGATGGCGCGGTAGATTGAGTTCGCGCAGCACGCGTTCCTTGGTCTCATGCCACGATTCTACCTGCTTCTCAGACATGAGGTAGCGGATGCTCTCAAGCCGAAACGCCTGGGAGATACCGGTGACGTTATAGAGCTTACCAATCCATGAGCTGTCGTGGCCCCAGGCGTCGGTATAGATATTCATTCCCTTCAGTAGGCTGTTCAGCTTGATAGCGACGGTCTCGGGTGCCTCTCCCTTTTGCTCCAGCACTTCCCTGGTAATGCCGTGAATTAGCTCTGCCTCGTTGGACCAAAACGTCCAATTCTTGCATGGTTTTATGATAAAGCAGCAGCTACTCCGGTCGGGAAGGATGACGCCGATCTCTATTGGGTAACTCTCAGTTCCAAAGCCGGAGGCTTCGACATCAATGACCGGGGGAAGGGGTGACTCCTTCACTTTATTCCTTTCTTCTATTCATGATTTGTTCAGGGGTTTCTAAGGGGCCATTGGAATTGTATTCAGGTCAAATATAGCAGGCTTGGCATTTTCTGCCCTCTATATTCTCTGTTGATTGCGAAACGATACGGTAGAATATGCGCTCTGTGGATAACTTTGCCCTGTGCCATGAAAAAACCTGAACTTCTCGCCCCTGCCGGTACCCTGAAAAATATGCGTTATGCCTATGCTTATGGGGCAGATGCGGTCTATGCCGGTATGCCCCGCTACAGCCTGCGGGTGCGCAATAATGACTTTCTCGATGAGAATCTACGGCTTGGCATATGTGAGGCCCATGCCCAGGATCGAGCTTTCTACCTCGCCTGCAACCTAATGCCTCATGGTGCCAAGCTGAAGACGTTTATTGATGATATGACGCCGACCATTGAGCTCAGACCGGACGCACTGATTATGTCCGATCCCGGTTTGATCATGTTGGTGCGTGAGCGCTGGCCGGAGATGCCGGTGCATCTGTCGGTACAGGCCAACAGCGTAAATGCCGCAACAGTGAAATTCTGGCAGCAGGTGGGGCTGAGCCGGGTGATCCTGTCGCGTGAGCTGTCACTAAATGAGATTGAGGATATCCGGCAAGCCTGCCCGGAGATGGAGTTGGAGGTGTTTATTCATGGCGCCCTCTGTATCGCTTACTCCGGGCGCTGTCTGTTGTCCGGCTATTTCAACCATCGAGATGCCAACCAGGGGAGCTGCACCAACTCCTGCCGCTGGGGTTACAAGGTTGCCGATGGCGGCAGTCGTGAAGAGATTACCGGCGTGTCTCAGTCGGGGCAGCAGCGCCATCCTGAGTCTGACAAGGTCTATCTGCTGGAGGAGCAGGGGCGTCCCGGTGAGTTTATGCCGGTCTTTGAGGATGATATGGGCACCTATATTATGAACTCCAAGGATCTGAGGGCGGTGGAGCATGTCCAGCGTCTGGTGGAGATCGGTATTGACTGTTTTAAGATAGAGGGCCGCACTAAGTCTCACTACTATACCGCCCGAACTACCCAGGTCTACCGTCAGGCGATAGATGACGCGGTGGCCGGTCGGCCGTTTCGTCCACAGCTAATGAACGATCTGGAGAGTCTTGCCAGTCGGGGCTATACCGACGGTTTCTATCAGCGGCACGAGTCTGATGAGCTGCAGAACTATCGCCAGGGCAGCTCCAGTAGTAGTCGGCAGATATTTGTCGGTGAGATCACTGGCATGGATGACGATAGTGGCCTTGCTCAGGTCGATGTGAAAAACCGTTTTGCGGTGGGTGATGAGCTGGAGCTGATTACTCCTGAGGGTAATCAGCTATTCAGACTGCAACTATTGTTGGACGATAAAGGTGAGGAGATGAGTGTCGCCCCTGGTGGTGGCTATCACGTTCAGGTCCAATTGCCCGTAGCGCTGCGGACCGATAAGGGGCTGCTCACTCGGGTGTTGAGGTGATATGAAGTTGTAGGTTGTCGGGTATCAAAGCCATTTGCTGGTGAAGGCTTAACAACGCATAGCAGTACAAGCACAACGGCTAACACTCAATTAATGTACTGCAATTGCCCCTCAAGATTCTGTTTGTCGGTGGTGAGATAGATCAATCCTTCGGTGATGGTGACTGTCCAGTTGATACTTCTCTGTAGGTCATCGACCGCCTGTTGTAGCAATCTCTCCGGAAGTATGATCAGTGTCAGCCGCTCCAGTCTTTGCAGTTGCGGCTGATGCATCTGAAGCCAGCGGTGGCAGTGTTGACCATAGAGAAATATGGTCACCTTTGCCGCTTTTTTACAGGCGTTGGTGATCCGTTCGGGTGTTGGTAGCCCCACCTCTATCCAGTGTGCCACTCGGTCATTTTGATCTTTAAGCCAGATATCGGGTGCATCCCCGTCACTGATCCCTTTGGTGAACTCCAGCCTCTCCTCGTAGCAGAGGGTATAGGCCAACAGCCTTGCCACCAGTCGTTCCGAAGTCTCTGATGGGTGGCGCGCCAGTGTCTGCCGTAGATCGCAGTAGACACCACGATCAACGTCTGACAGGGTGATTGTCGCTTTATGAATAGTGCTACTGATGGCCATGGATAAACCTGAGATCAGCCGCTTACCGTCTGGAAAAAACTGCCGATGGCAGTGGAGAGGCTGGTAGAACGTTGGGGGTTTCGCATCGCTTGCAACAGGGGGGTGCGCATCTCAGGGAGAAACAGCAGATCGACAAGTGAGTGGCTGAATGCCTCCTGACCGCTGTCGTTCTCTGCTAAACGTTCCAGATAGAGGTTGGCAACCTCTGGGCTCTTTAGTGTCTCCCAGGCGCGGCCGCTGATGGCGGCAAGAATTTCTATGTTGATTGAGCAGGGATGTTTCAGAACAGAGATGATCAACTGGTCGCGCAGTGCCGGGGTGGCAGCATTTGATA
Source organism: Sedimenticola sp. (assembly GCA_040505915.1). Taxonomy (GTDB): domain Bacteria; phylum Pseudomonadota; class Gammaproteobacteria; order Chromatiales; family Chromatiaceae; genus Vondammii. Next base: position 29,790 of record JBEVXV010000559.1, read on the forward strand.
TACCGCGAATGGTGGCGGTTAGTAGTGCTTGATCTGGCATCTCACTTGCGAGCGCACTGTCGGTTCTTGCGATTAGTGCCTGGGCGAGTGGGGTGGGGATCGACTCACTCTCCAGGCAGTGACAGAGTGCCTCCAGAGGTTGTAGTGGTGCCTCGCTGATGGCACGGCAGAGCAGCTCTGCGTTCTCTCCCTCGGTAGAGCGGACAGCGATATCAGCGATACCCTGATAGCCGACAAAGGCCCACTGCTCCCAACCCACATCACCGGCAAAATACTCCTGGGCGTGGCTATAGAAGTCGGAGGGCGGACTCTTTAGCAGGCGTGAAACCTGGGCATGGAACAGAGCCATTCGCTCTTCCCTTGGCTTGAAGGTGTAGGGGTTGTCTTTAAGAGCGGAATCCATCGACTGCGGCTGCTCCTCTCCACTCTCCTGTAGCTTCTCTCCCAGCCTATCCATCAACCGGTGCATAAAGTCGTCCCGCGTCGCCTGTAGCAGTTTGCCCTGTTCATCCAGGGGGAAGTGCAGGAACCAGATAAACGGCTCTATACCGATCTGCTCCCGGCGACAGACCAGGGCAAACCAGGCCTCTCTTTGCAGTGGCAAAGGGTAGGGCTCCTCTGTCATCTCAAAACGGAGGAAACTGTCCCGCTCGAGAGGGCCGATGCGTCGACCCATATCGAATGGGAAGAGCTGGATGCCGGTGCTCTCGAGAAACTCTGTGATGGTGCTTACGTTGCTCATCTAACCCAGTCAATCATGTGGTGTTCCAGGTCGTCCGACACCCGCTCGCTGATGGCACGACCACCAATGGAGTTACCCGATGCGACAACGCTCTCTCTATCTCCCGAGATCAGGGGGTGCCAGCCAGGCAGGGGCTTGCTCTCTGCCAGTAGTCTGTAGGCGCAGGTCTCCGGTAGCCAGTAGGGGTCATCAAGCACATCCAGGGTGACGCTGACGCAGTCGGGAACATTGACCGAGCGGTTGGGGTAGTCACTGCACTGGCAGGTCTGTTGGTCGAGATAGCGACAGCAGACGTTGGTGAATTGGATCTCCTGGGTCTCCTCGTCTTCAAAGCGGTGCAGGCAGCACTTGGCGCAGCCGTCACAGAGTTGCTCCCACTCGCTGCTGTCTAATGCGCTGAGGGTGCTGATCTTCCAGAAAGGTTTATCTGCTGTGGACATGGCGGCTATTGTACCGGCTGGATTGTGTTTATAAAGGGAATTTGTCTATTACAGAGATCCACTCTTCTGCTCCCCGGCTTCCGTCTATATATCTGGTTTATGACGGAGGCGGCGTGATGATAGCTTGATTGACCCAGGTGTGAGGTAGTGGGCACCTGTAGAAGGAGGCTGAACACGTCAAAAAACAGACATCATTTTGGTGGGGGAGCGCTAACTCGTTGTTGATACGCAGGTTTTATACTCACAGTCTGATTTTCTACTATTGTCACAATTTAGACACTGTAGTGTTGATCCATGCAAGTTATTGATTTATACGGTATGTTGTTGAATATTAAGAATAATAATTAGTTGTCTAAAAAATAGACAATCTAAACCTAATGCTATTACACCGGGGGGTATGATCTCTTCTCCTAGGGTTTTACACAGAGTTATCCACAGGAATTGTGGAAAATATTTTTCTGGGGGGGGGAGCAATTCAGTATCGTATGGCGATTTTATTGCGGAAGCGCTCTCCCGGATCGCGATTGAGCGTCCAGCTGTGGATTCTATGTTCAAGAAAGCACTCCTAACAGAAGATGTGGCGAGAAATGTGATGCTATAGAAGGCAAATAAACCCCCTTTATAATCACGTATTTGCCTATCTGAGGGTAACTTCTCAAAAAGTCCATGCCATATAGGGGTGCAGTAACACCTTTTCAGGAGATGCGGTGAACAGATCCCTGTACGCTCATAGCAGCATCCCTGCTGCTGTACCTCCTGAAAAGGTGTCACTGCACCCACCTGAAAGTAATCCATCTGCTCTGGGTTATTGAGAAGTTACATCTGAAGCTGAAAAGTTACTGCTGGGACTACTTATTTCGAACCGGTTGCACTCTCGCTGTTACTGACTCGATTTCAGTGTCAAGATCTTGATTCTTTTTGTGTAGTGCAGCAATTTGCTGCTTCAGCCGCTCAAGCCTCACCTTGCTCTCTTCACTGGATTTTCGTGCGATTGTTGTTTCGGCTTCAATCTTCGTCTTCTGCTCAGCCAGCTGTTCAATCTCATCCTCGGCGGCGGTCGAGCTCAGAGGGAGCAGAAGAAGGGCGGCAATAAAACAAGATACTGAGATACTCTTCGATTTCACGGGGTAGGTAACCTATAGGTAGTTGCGTTCACAGGGGGGCGACTTCTGATGAGAGGGCGTCTCACCGCTTCTCTCGTCGCTTTAGCCACACATCCAGTCCTTGGGCGCAGAGTCCGAGATCCATGTTGAGCAGTGCATCTATTTGTTCAATCTCCAAGGTACAGCCATGAGCATCGAGGCGCTCCAGATAGTGCTGTTTGAGGCGCTCTTTTATTGACTGGTAGCGGTTGTCAGGGTCACTGTTGAGAGCGGTCTCGACATAAATATCAATCAGCTCAAGCAGTGCCTTGGCTAAGTCTGCCGGTTGCTCTGCCATGCAGTAGTGGGTTAGGTAGACCCTCTCCGGCTGGTAGCTCATCAGCCGCTTCAATGTCTCTTGCCAACGCTCAGGGTCGAAATCGATAGGTGTCGAAGGTAGCAGGGCAAAGTGCCCCCTCTCTGTATTGAGTTCAGGGTAAGCGATACCAAAGGTATCACCGGTGAAGAGCCCTTTGCTCTGCTCATCCCAGAGAGTGAAATGGTGACGGGCGTGTCCTGGCGTATCTATACAGACCAGTTGACGCCCCCCCAGTGAGATACTCAAGCCATCATCTGCCTGTAACACCCGCTCTTCCGGTATCGGCAGGATTTCGCCATAGTCTTGTTTGAACTGCGCCTCGCCGTAGACGCCGATGGTACCGGCGATCAGTTTTTCCGGATTGATCATGTGACGGGCACCATTGGGGTGAATTACCAGCTGGGCACTGGGCAGCTGTTCCATTAGTTGCCCCGCACCGCCGGCATGGTCGAGGTGGACATGGGTGGGAATAACGTACTTCACCTGATCGCGGGAGAGACCGTAGTGCGCCAGCAGTTCCATTATGTGGGGTACTGTGTAGGCAGTTCCGGTATCGATGATCGCCGCCTCATCGCCCTCTCTGACAAGGTAGCAACAGGCCAGCTTTGGCCGCTGATAGTAGGCTTCGATACAGGTGATGCCCTGTCCCAATTCCTGATATGAGAGTTGCACTGTTTACCCCTCCACTATGACTTGGAAGAGGACTGTGCCACGGTTCCCAGGGTAGGGCAAGGGGTTAGAAGCCGATCAGCTCCGCCCGCAGACCGAGGTGGCGGGGGATGGTCACCAGATCCTTAGAGCTGATCTTTTCAGGATCATATTTCACCACCACCACCAGTAGGTGGTTTTTCTCTGGGTTGGTCTGTACCTTGATCACCCCTTCGCGTTCCTTGAGTGCTTTCAGTAGTTTTTCCATCTCATCGCCGGTTATATCCTGATCGATGTGAAGAGTGACTTCGGCTACCTGATTCTCTATGACTGCCACCCAGTCCCAGCTGTGACTACAAGGATAGACGAAAAAAGGCTTCTGAGGCCTCTCCACCTGGGGCGGACTACATGATATCGTAATCAGCTAATTCAACTATGAAGGAGCAGAAAATGGGGTCACGTATCTATAAAAAAGTCGAGCTGGTGGGTTCATCTGCAGAGAGCACAGATAAAGCCATCGAAAACGCCCTGGAGAGAGCATCGCAGAGTATTCGAAACATGGACTGGTTTGAGGTGCAGGAGACCCGTGGTCATATTGTCGATGGCAAGGTGGCTCACTGGCAGGTAACGATTAAGGTAGGCTTCAGGCTGGAGGATGGAGCATAGCGTTAGACAGGGTCTGCCTGGAAACACAAAACAACCAGAACACTCATCACAAAAATATGCCAAGTTAATATGTCAATTGATGGGTCTCCAAATGTTCTACTGGAGTGGTATGAAAAAAGTCAGGTAGCCGGGATGAAGCAATCTATCATGCATACGGCGGTGGTTGTTACCGCATGAAAGAGATAAGTGACTACTTTGGACTGCATTACTCCAAGGTGAGTCGAATCATCAAAAAGCAGGAGGAGCAGGTAGTGTGGGCAAAAGGCAAGACCTGCCCCTCTACTTTTGCACTACTTTTCATGTGATGCCAAAAAATCAGCTGAGAGTATGTTGCAACAAACGGACTTGCCAGTGATTGTTGGTGCAAAAATCCAATAAAAATCTGTCCAGTACACTTGATAAAACCACAATAAAGAGCTATATATAGGTCTTTATTATGGTTCTTATTGAGGTGTCGTCATGAGGCAAGTACTTTCCAGTTGTTCTGCAAGTATTTCAGAATTAAAGAAAAATCCCACTGCATTATTAAATGAGTCTGAGGGGGCTCCAATCGCAATATTAAACCATAATGTTCCAGCAGCATATTTAATTCCGGCAGAAACTTACGAGTGGCTGATGGATAAATTGGAAGATTCAGAGCTAGTCCAGATAGTAAAAGAACGAGCGGGTGAAAAATCAGATGCTATAGAAGTTGATATTGATGACCTTTAAAATCAAATTCTTGCCAAGTGCTCTAAAAGAATGGAAAAAGCTAGCGCCGCCTATTCAGAAGCAATTCAAGAAAAAATTGGTTAAACGTGCTGAAGTCCCCCGTAATCCTGCTAGCCAGCTACATGGATTTAACCATGTATACAAAATTAAACTTCGTTCTGTTGGTTATCGTTTAGTATATGAAGTTAATGATGATGAAATAGTGATTTATATTATTGCCATAGGTAAAAGAGAGCGTGGTTTAGTTTATACCAAAGCTGAAGAGAGAAAATAGGCATAAATGTAAATCAACTTGCCATTTTGTTCGCTCGCGCTCTCAAAAGTCAGGTTATTTACAACATTCCTAGATATACAGCCTGATTGAATACTTTGAGATACCCTAAATCTAAATAAGGAATTTGATTATCAGGTATTTAGGTACTAACTAAAACCAGATGTTATTGCAAACACCATCACAGAAAGTATGGTAAATCCATATTGGCTAGGCCATTGAAGTGTGTTGTTACCCATGACTTCATGCACTCAATACAGCGGTGCTTAGTTTTTGCGCTTATCGTTCACGCCCGGCTTCTTGCCAGGCCTTCTGTGTGGGCGAGAGTAAGTACTCCATAACCGTTCTATAGCCCAGGTGAATCTCCGCTGACGTAAGCATTCCGGGAGTGAGGTGCATTTGCTGTCCATTGGTATCAAGGTACTGTGCATCTAAACGCACAAGCGCCTTGTAACGATATCCGGCAGACATATCAGGACCCTCTCCACTTTGGCCGGGGGGTTGCGCTCCATTATCTGTTGCATCTGCACCTACATGGATCACGGTGCCATTGATCATTCCATATTTCTGGAATGAGTAAGCGGCGAACTTCAGCTTGACCCGCTGCTCCACATGAACAAATCCAACATCTTCGTTACGAACAAGCACTTCTGCTTGCAAGGGTTCATCCTGTGGTACCAGTGATACAAGCACTGTGCCTGGTGAAACCACCGTCCCTCGGGTGTGTGTTGCAAGGTCTTTCACAATGCCGGCTTGTGGCGCACGAAGCACCAGACGATCCGATCTGTGTTCAACCTTTTCCAGCTCTTCACGCAACCGGAAAGCTTGTGACTCAGTTTCAATCCGCTCATTCTGTAGTTCACTGCGGTAACTTGATGTGATTCGGGCAAGCTTTTTTTCACTCACGGTTCTGGTTGACGTTAAACTGGAAACCCTTGATTCCTGGGCATTAAGATCTTGCGTTTTCTCTAGCATCTCACGCTGTTTTTCTTCCAGGGCAATGGTGCTTACGTAGCCATCTTCCCCCAGTTTCTCATAGGCGGTCAGACTCCGGCGAAAACTTGGAGCGACTTCCTTCAGTTTTTTTAAAATCGCTTCAGAGGCTCGGAGGTCATGGCTGACCTTACTCAGGGTCGCCTGTTCCTGCTCAAACGTATCTCGATAGGCTTTGATATTAGTAAGGTATTGCTGCTCCACCTGGGGATAGAGCTCAAGAGGATCTTCTTCCATTTGCTTCATGGGCAGACCGGACAGTTCTGCATCAATCCGTCTTAGCTGCATTCGCTTTAGCTGATACTCATTGCGGACAGCACGCACATCTGACTCTGTCAGCTTTGCATCCATACGAATAAGCACTTGGCCAGCTTCGACCACCTGGCCCTCATGCACGAGAATATCCTGCACTACTCCACCTTCAGCTGGCTGAACGATCTTGATGTAGGACTCTGGCACCAAACGCCCTTCGGCGGTTGCAACGATATCCAGCTTGCCGAAAATCGCCCAAACCAACAAAATAATGAATAGCAATGCAACGCTATAAAATATCGTACGAGGCAGTTTGGCTGGCGGGCTCTCCTGAATAGAAAGAAGCCCCGGTGAAAAGGCCAATACATCCTCGGAGAGCGGTTCTGCTTTTTCAGGTTTCACTTGGTGAGCCTACCTTTAATGTGCGGCTTCTTCGGGCTCTGCCGCCCACTTGCGCACGATTGACTTACCGGAATTGTCAGATGAAGGCAATAACGCATTAACCTCTTTACCAGGAAAAAATGTTTTTCTTAACTCCTGAAGCGTCTCTTCAAGTTCCCCAAAGGGAGCCACTGCATCAATAATCCAGACATGCTCACCACACTGCCACTCATGAGGGGCAATTTTAGGTTGCCCGGATTGCAGTCGCGCTGCCACTGTGTCATTCACCAGCGCCCAGGTAATAAAGGCGTAAGGCAGTTCGTTCTTTGTGTATAGCCGACATTGATCAAGGATGATAGGGGGTAAGACCGCCCAGTCAGTATCCCCAAGAAACATAAATTTTTTTACCGGGTCTTTCGCATAAAGCCATAATGCAGGGCCAAGAACCGGCAGTTTTGATAAGGCGCCTTTAGCCTGTTCAAGCGCTTCAAGTGCCGCCTTTTCTGTTGTCTGTTCACTCATTCAAAAACTCCTGAATTTAAGGAGGGCCGTTGACAAACGGCCCTCCTCTTTAGGTTACATCTAATCTACAATCGATTGTTGCCTGTAAGAACTACTCTCAGACTTTATATCCCGGTAGGTCGGACTCCAGATCTTTCAGCATGTGACGTACCTCTTTCCATGACATATCCGGTGAGCCATCCTCTGCATAGTTGGTCGCAAACTCACCACCAAAGGCGGCATCTTCGCCGCTATCCAGGTGTGCATCCAGCAGCCCATTCATCAGTGACCATTTAGAGAGGCGGGGTTTTGCAGCTTTTGCACTATCGAACTGATCGACCAAGGTAAGAAAATCATAATGCTCGACCCCGTCATCGTGGTCACTCTCCTTCCCATGAGACTTATGCTGATCATGGTCGTCCTTCTTTGACTTATGGTCTTCATGCTCGTCATCATCATGCTTGGAGTGGTGATTATGCTCTTCATCAATAATTTGCAGCGTTACAAAATTATGATTTGCGGCATCCGCATACCAGTCCTGGAAAGTGATGCTGTTGGATTTCTTTACATTGAGAATCAGATTTTCACCCTTTCTGCTGAAGGAGAGATCCTTTGCTTCTATATCATCACCCAGCGATAGGACGTTTTGCGCACCCTCTCCCGGCAAAATAGTATCCTTGCCATCCCCCTTGTTGTACGCAATGACATTGTTACCACCACCGGCCTGAATTATATCGTTGTGGCGACCACCGGCGATGAAGTCATCTCCATCACCCGCTTCAATCAGATCATCATGGGCCCCACCAAAGAAGGCGTTGTTTCCAAGCGTATCCGTCAGTACATCTTTACCATTTTCACCAATCAATGTATCGGTGCCACACCCACCATCGAGAAGGTCGTCGCCTTCACCGCCATGCAGGTAGTCATCTCCACCTTCACCAAAGACGCTGACAGGGCCTTTTTTGTTGTGATCATGGTCTTTATCATCATCTCTGTCGTCATGCTTGTCATCATGGTCTTTATCGTCGTCCTTATCATCATGCTTGTCATCATGATCTTTATCGTCGTCCCTGTCGTCATGCTTGTCATCATGGTTTTTACCACCCGCACCATGGAGATAGACAAAGTCATTCCCGGAACCCGCCTCAACGGTGGTCGTCCCAGACTCGGCTACAATGATGTCATCCTCCCTCCCTGTGATGATACTGCGTTGCTTTTTCTCTCCAATGGTCACTTTTGTTTTGATCAACAGCTCATCAAAACTATTACTGGAGCCATCTGCAAATTCAAACAGATCAATAGGGGTAGTTATCTCATCGTCAGC
>JBEVXV010000560.1:0-8426 GCA_040505915.1 Sedimenticola sp.
TTTTCAATACGTAATGACTATTACCCCCCTACCAATTCACGAATATGTGTCCCATGTGTATGAGACTTATATATTCTGACTATATGAATGATGTAGATCATAATATAGCAGATACAACACTCCTGCCCACTTCTTTGACCTTCGTAGGTTGGCTCAAAAGTGAATAAATGTCGTTTTTCGCAGATTTTCACGTATGTGATCACTATTACCCCCCTACCAATTCACGAATATGTGTCCCATGTGTATGAGACTTATATATTCTGACTATATGAATGCTGTAGATCATAATAGAGCAGATACAACACTCCTGCCCACTTTTTTGACCTTGGTAGCTTGGCTCAAAATTGAATAAATGTCGTTTTTCGCAGATATTCTATGTTAACGCATGGTGCACGTTTCCTTTTCGTTCGTTTTAACTATTTTAACATGCATTTCGTATTGAAATATTTTTCCCGAATTTTTGAAAAAATAATTTTCGAAATCGGACACTATTTAGGGTTAGGGTAAGTTTCATAAAAATCTGCTGAAAATGAAAATATTGATTTTTACATCAATTTATACTAATTTCAGGATGCTGGATACGATAAACCCATCCCCACATCGCTCCGATTAATATTTAAGCTTTCACTATATAAAGACCCTATGGTACTAGACAAAATAAAATATCGGGTGTTATATCTTTCTTACCTAATTCGAGGCCGCTGATTACGATAAATCTACTCGCAGACCTGTCCGAGCAATATTTAAGTTTTTATTCATTTAACACCCTATGCTACTACACAAAAAAACATGTTTTTTTCTCAGTTCTTGTTTTAAATATATATTCTACATATCGCCACAATATTACGACATTATAATAGTTATTCTCAGTTGTACAGTACGGGTTCTAAGCTTGTACTATAATGCCGTAAGTTATAACCATCCATATAATGCGTCTAGTACCAAATGTCGTATGTTTCCTTTTCGCAGATGTAGTCTAATGAATCAATGCTGGGTTTTTCCCATGGGAACTAGTGACCCCAGCAACTGCATGTGAAACCGCATTGTAACCTGGTAACTTAGCAACCGCATGGTCATCAGTGAGCAGTGCATGTAATATGATCCGATAGGTTGCCGATAACGCCCAAATATCTCTGGTTTTACACCTACTTTCATTCCTTAATTTTCTTTCTTAGAGAAGGTTTGGAGTATTTTGATATTTTCACCCGTATTTTAACTTGGTTTATCTTAGCATTATGGAGAATCAAAGTGAGTTAGTGGCACGTGAGAACGGCGAACTCATACTCGAGCGTGATATGTGGAAGGCGCGCTTCGTCAGGTTTCTACGGAAGTTGGAGGTAAGACTTTATTTACTTTATTTCGAATTCAGTTTTCTTTCAGACATTAGATTACAGTTCTATGTTACAGTATTCAACGTGTAGTAGTCCGTCTCCTGTATATGTGGATACCTATGTTGTACATATGCGACGTCTGGTTGTCCGTCTGTACGCGTTCGCGCAAACGTCAAAAATCGCCAAACTTCGACATCACTTTGCATACACTTGTCCGACGACGTATATCTCCATAACGCGATGTAGTAGAGGGCTGAAAATTGCTACAGTGACAGTCAGAAGGTGTACCTACAATATCAGCTAATAAAAGATGAAAGATGTTGAAAGGGGGTTGTGTGATTAGTCCATGTCTGTGCGTCCGTCCGTCGGTTCACACTGGTGAAAACCGATAATATCAATTGTTTTGCAGGTGCTCCGCTTTCGTGGCCGACCTCGCCCTTCATATGCGTATGCAGCACCAGGACTCGGCCCGCCCCGCCATCACTATCACCGCCAGCAAACCAACCCCGTCCAGCCAGATAGCGCCCAGGAGCGAAACAACACTGCCGACCATTCTTCGGCGATTCTTCGACCACCTGATACGTCCGTCAGGTGGCAATACGTCGGAGAAAAATGCACGGCAGTGTGTTTCGCAGGTGAAGAGATTCTCCGAGGAGTGCGGAGGGGAAGGGTTTAGTGTATTTTCGCACGACAGTGTGCGAAAATACTACGACGCCCAAGTCGAGAAAATCCACGCCGGGACGGCGGTGGTTGGCACCCTGAAGGCCTACCTGTCGTCGCTGAAGCGATTCATCGCTTTCGCGACGATGGAGAAGATAGGGTTGTCCGACAGCGCCACATCGGAACGGCTCGTTACCAACCTGTCGGCATCATTGCACAAGGAGGTGGCTGAGCGGAGGTCCCTGCGAGCGATTACGGACGAGGCGGAGAACCTTGTACAACCGGAGGCCAGGGAGTATTTCCAGACCTGTACATACACGGCAGCGTGTCTAAAAGCCCTGGAGGAGCCGCTACCTTCGGACAAGGAGATATCGGATGCGCAAGCCGTATTGATGGTGCTTATAAGCATTGCGGCAGGTGCGCGAACATCGGCCCTGGTCAACATGACGGTTGATCAGGTCCAGAAGGCGCCGCTGATGCTCGCGTCTTCAGACCACCCCTGCCGGGTCATCTCCGTTTCCCGGCACAAGACAACGGGCCGACACGGACCAGCGAGCATTCCGGTCTCGCCAACGCTGTATAATCACCTGATGACGTTCGTACAGCTGACTGGCGTCAACGGCACGGACCACGTCTTCCGCGATAAGCAAGGCCGCGCCCTCACCGACCGAAGCAGCCAGGCCTCTGCCTTCGTCAGGACTGCCTGGCGGGAGAGCGGCGCGGAAACAAAGTTCGGCAAGGCAAATATAACATCGTTCAGGAAGACGATAACGACGTCGGCCCGGACGTACGAGGCGACATCTGCAGACTCCGTCGCCGGGTTGCTGGCCCACAACCGGTCAACCGCCGACAAGTATTATTCGTTTACGGATAAACGTCGGTCGGCGGCGGAGGCGTACGGCGTTGTTCAGGCGGCGCATCAACATAGCGTCGTGGCCTCGACGACGGCAAAACACGAAGTCACAGACTCCGATGACAGCGACTCAGAGGACTTAGAGGACGAAGAAACCCGGCAGGCTCTGGCAATTGTGAGGTTTCCTGGTTTGGATGAATGCGGCTCCGTCGAGGATGTCACGGCACTGCTGCCCGACACAGCGTCGACGAGAGCCAAGATTGACCAGGAAGCCCAGCACATCCGCCGGAGCCTAGCAATATGCGTCAAGCAGTCCTACCTTAAGGTACACGACGCGCTCGCCAGAAGATTCGTGGCTCGGTTCAACATCGGCTATGAGGACTACCTCCAGTCCTTATACAACTACACCGACATCTCGAATTACAGCAAACGCTACATCGTTATGCTCCTGCTAACGGAGGTCGTCGCCCGTGCACTGCTCTGCACTGTTCGATGCAAAGACCCTCTCAGCGTCCTGCTCCCGTACCGCGAGTCGGATTCGGAGGTATCCGACGGCAGCTGCAGCGATGACGAGGGGGTCGATTTTTCGGCATATCTTGAAAAGCAAGCCAGGCGAAAGGAAGCGGCGACAGCTCGCTTACAGGAAAGAGCACGGAAGAGCGAGGAAATTCGAGTGTCGGTGGAGACAGAAAGGGAGCGTCAAATAGTCGTGGACTCCAGATGTCGATGGCCGGAGGATGAGACGACCATGGTGACTGAAGCGTACCAGAGCACCATGGATCGGTACGCCAAGATGGGCAAAACAAAGATCCGGCTCCAGGACGTACGCAACAACCCCGTCTTCCCCACATTGAACAGAAAAGCCATGCAAGTTAGAGACAAGCTCGCCCACATCATGAAAAAACAACGCGCAAAAAAAATTTAGTTAGCTAGCTAGGATCTATATCGCTGTATCCCGTTTCGCTATATCCCAGATTACCAGTGTCAACGGACGGACGGACACGGACGGACACCGACGACTGAAATGTGATACTTACTTGCAGTGCCAGAAAAAGTAAAAGTAATAAACACTTAATTCTATAGCTAAAAATTATATGAGTCAATGTCCGCAAGAGCAGACTAAAACAACATCGGTCAATAGAACGACGATCTATAACTAATGGAATGGCAGGGGAGATGGACTCCGGCGAGTCTGAAATGTGATACTTATTCCAAACAACTGTGCAATGGCGGGGGAGATGGCGACTCCGGCGAGTCTGAAATGTGATACTTATTCCAAAGAACTGTGGAATGGCAGTGGAGATGAACTCCGACGAATCTGAAATGTGATACTTTTTCCAAACAACTTTGATCCTAGCTAGCATTTTTTTTGGGATTAGGGGGGGGGACTCTATCATTTTGACAGGCTCCACGTGCCGATAGAGGGACTGTAATACCGCTTGGGAAGTAAAAGACACTTCCTAAAGGGTATTACAGACGAATGTCAAACAAAATGCCAAAATATGAAACACCAGCCCTAGCACTTTGGATTATGCACATGAGCAATATGAGCCATACGCACATTTAGTTCCAACAAAGAGCTATATGTGGTGAGATGGACAACTATGAGCCAGATATCACCAGGGGCCGAGGTTATGACACAATTTGTCAATCTCACAATCAGACTCAAGCATGTTTGATTCTGAGTTTGAGATTACAGCAAAGTTTACCTCAATCCCATGTGTGCTTGAAGGACGCAATACGTTAACGAAGTAAATACACATTTAACTGGTTCTACCCAGTTGCCTCGTCATAATGTTCGTGGTCAAAAATGGACAAGGAAGCGACACTTACACTCCGACACATGCTATTGCTACACAGGGTCAAAATGCTCAATGTTGACTCCAGCCCCAGGACCTCAGTCTGTACACTGTACAGCAACCCAAAATAGCAAGTCCATATGTCAATCCTGTTACAATTACCAATGCGAGAGAGAATGTCGTACACCACTGGTTCTATCCAGTTGTATGCAGTACCGGTTATATTCAGTTGCATTGTAGCGCTTCTACTCAATTGTAACGTACTGGTTCTACCCAGTCGCATAGCGCTGGTCCTAGGCAGTCGTGCCGTACTGGTTCTACTCAGTCGTGCAGTACTGGTTTTACCCAGTCGTACCGTACTGGTTCTACTCAGTTGCATAGTATTGTTCCAATGTTGGAATAATATACGTCTGAACATTGGTCTGAAATTTAAAGAAATAAGAAAAATATTCTAAGTTAACGCATCGTGCACGTTTCTTTTTTGTTTGTTTTAATTATTTTAACATGGATTTCGTATGGAAATATTTTCGCCGAATTTTTTAATCTATTCTTATCGAAATCGGACATTGTTTATATTTTGGGCAAGTTTCATGAAAATCTGCTGAAAATGAAAATATTGGTTTTTATATCGAATTATACTAATTCAAGGTCCCTGGTCACGATAAACATATTACCAGATCTCTCAGGACAATACTTAAGATATTATATATAGTACTGGTTCCATTTTCACCGCCCGACCTCTGCAGGTCTCTAGAGGATCTCTTTCTTATAAATGTTTACCAAGCATCAAGTCCATATCTTAGTCAAATAACATTTTACTGCATGCAAGGCATCTCTCTTGTGCGATATTATGCTGATTATTATGTGCATGAGACTTATATATTCTGACTATATGAATGCTGTAGATCATAATAGAGCAGATACAACACTCCTGCCCACTTTTTTGACCTTGGTAGCTTGGCTCAAAATTGAATAAATGTCGTTTTTCGCAGATATTCTATGTTAACGCATGGTGCACGTTTCCTTTTCGTTCGTTTTAACTATTTTAACATGCATTTCGTATTGAAATATTTTTCCCGAATTTTTGAAAAAATAATTTTCGAAATCGGACACTATTTAGGGTTAGGGTAAGTTTCATAAAAATCTGCTGAAAATGAAAATATTGATTTTTACATCAATTTATACTAATTTCAGGATGCTGGATACGATAAACCCATCCCCACATCGCTCCGATTAATATTTAAGCTTTCACTATATAAAGACCCTATGGTACTAGACAAAATAAAATATCGGGTGTTATATCTTTCTTACCTAATTCGAGGCCGCTGATTACGATAAATCTACTCGCAGACCTGTCCGAGCAATATTTAAGTTTTTATTCATTTAACACCCTATGCTACTACACAAAAAAACATGTTTTTTTCTCAGTTCTTGTTTTAAATATATATTCTACATATCGCCACAATATTACGACATTATAATAGTTATTCTCAGTTGTACAGTACGGGTTCTAAGCTTGTACTATAATGCCGTAAGTTATAACCATCCATATAATGCGTCTAGTACCAAATGTCGTATGTTTCCTTTTCGCAGATGTAGTCTAATGAATCAATGCTGGGTTTTTCCCATGGGAACTAGTGACCCCAGCAACTGCATGTGAAACCGCATTGTAACCTGGTAACTTAGCAACCGCATGGTCATCAGTGAGCAGTGCATGTAATATGATCCGATAGGTTGCCGATAACGCCCAAATATCTCTGGTTTTACACCTACTTTCATTCCTTAATTTTCTTTCTTAGAGAAGGTTTGGAGTATTTTGATATTTTCACCCGTATTTTAACTTGGTTTATCTTAGCATTATGGAGAATCAAAGTGAGTTAGTGGCACGTGAGAACGGCGAACTCATACTCGAGCGTGATATGTGGAAGGCGCGCTTCGTCAGGTTTCTACGGAAGTTGGAGGTAAGACTTTATTTACTTTATTTCGAATTCAGTTTTCTTTCAGACATTAGATTACAGTTCTATGTTACAGTATTCAACGTGTAGTAGTCCGTCTCCTGTATATGTGGATACCTATGTTGTACATATGCGACGTCTGGTTGTCCGTCTGTACGCGTTCGCGCAAACGTCAAAAATCGCCAAACTTCGACATCACTTTGCATACACTTGTCCGACGACGTATATCTCCATAACGCGATGTAGTAGAGGGCTGAAAATTGCTACAGTGACAGTCAGAAGGTGTACCTACAATATCAGCTAATAAAAGATGAAAGATGTTGAAAGGGGGTTGTGTGATTAGTCCATGTCTGTGCGTCCGTCCGTCGGTTCACACTGGTGAAAACCGATAATATCAATTGTTTTGCAGGTGCTCCGCTTTCGTGGCCGACCTCGCCCTTCATATGCGTATGCAGCACCAGGACTCGGCCCGCCCCGCCATCACTATCACCGCCAGCAAACCAACCCCGTCCAGCCAGATAGCGCCCAGGAGCGAAACAACACTGCCGACCATTCTTCGGCGATTCTTCGACCACCTGATACGTCCGTCAGGTGGCAATACGTCGGAGAAAAATGCACGGCAGTGTGTTTCGCAGGTGAAGAGATTCTCCGAGGAGTGCGGAGGGGAAGGGTTTAGTGTATTTTCGCACGACAGTGTGCGAAAATACTACGACGCCCAAGTCGAGAAAATCCACGCCGGGACGGCGGTGGTTGGCACCCTGAAGGCCTACCTGTCGTCGCTGAAGCGATTCATCGCTTTCGCGACGATGGAGAAGATAGGGTTGTCCGACAGCGCCACATCGGAACGGCTCGTTACCAACCTGTCGGCATCATTGCACAAGGAGGTGGCTGAGCGGAGGTCCCTGCGAGCGATTACGGACGAGGCGGAGAACCTTGTACAACCGGAGGCCAGGGAGTATTTCCAGACCTGTACATACACGGCAGCGTGTCTAAAAGCCCTGGAGGAGCCGCTACCTTCGGACAAGGAGATATCGGATGCGCAAGCCGTATTGATGGTGCTTATAAGCATTGCGGCAGGTGCGCGAACATCGGCCCTGGTCAACATGACGGTTGATCAGGTCCAGAAGGCGCCGCTGATGCTCGCGTCTTCAGACCACCCCTGCCGGGTCATCTCCGTTTCCCGGCACAAGACAACGGGCCGACACGGACCAGCGAGCATTCCGGTCTCGCCAACGCTGTATAATCACCTGATGACGTTCGTACAGCTGACTGGCGTCAACGGCACGGACCACGTCTTCCGCGATAAGCAAGGCCGCGCCCTCACCGACCGAAGCAGCCAGGCCTCTGCCTTCGTCAGGACTGCCTGGCGGGAGAGCGGCGCGGAAACAAAGTTCGGCAAGGCAAATATAACATCGTTCAGGAAGACGATAACGACGTCGGCCCGGACGTACGAGGCGACATCTGCAGACTCCGTCGCCGGGTTGCTGGCCCACAACCGGTCAACCGCCGACAAGTATTATTCGTTTACGGATAAACGTCGGTCGGCGGCGGAGGCGTACGGCGTTGTTCAGGCGGCGCATCAACATAGCGTCGTGGCCTCGACGACGGCAAAACACGAAGTCACAGACTCCGATGACAGCGACTCAGAGGACTTAGAGGACGAAGAAACCCGGCAGGCTCTGGCAATTGTGAGGTTTCCTGGTTTGGATGAATGCGGCTCCGTCGAGGATGTCACGGCACTGCTGCCCGACACAGCGTCGACGAGAGCCAAGATTGACCAGGAAGCCCAGCACATCCGCCGGAGCCTAGCAATATGCGTCAAGCAGTC
>JBEVXV010000561.1:0-8438 GCA_040505915.1 Sedimenticola sp.
CTACAGTACTAATTAATCCACACTTTTCAAAATAATGAAAATTGTAGTCGGATTATTATGGTAAACTGTTGTAATATAATAATGAGGTTCTGTTGTAAACATGCATAAATATTCTCAGATAATACGTTATCTTAAATTTAATTTACTATATGATCATGTATACCTTCCCTTCCACCCGAGTGTAGTTATCAACCACCTAATCAGCCCACCAAGGACTACATGGGTGAAAGTAGAGAATTCTGCCAATGAGGAAAGTTTAAGGCGAAGGGTCAAGGGTGCCGCCCAGGGATGTTTTCTTTTAAAAATATGCAAATTGCGTGCAATCAGTGCAGATCCCGATGAGACGGCTCATTACGGCAACCAATCACATAATAATCACTCTACCCATCAACTAGTAGTACTATTATAAAAAATTCACCCCTCCCTCCCATTCTAACATATATATAACACAGTTGGCCGACTGGGTAGAACCAGGTCATACAACACTCTGCACATGTCACACCTTCATCCGGGTACCGCATATATAACCTATGCAGGTCCAGAGGAGCCTGCGAGATCACGCCGTCGGATTAGGATCCACACTGCCGATATGCAACAACCGACCCACCTATACCAAGCACTGTAGATTCCAATCAGACACACTGCGGATGCACATGCCAGTCCGGGACCACACACAAATCATACACGACAAGCACGACAAGCTGACATTACAGACACACCACAGATTCTCTCGCAGATGGCCATTACTGGTTACCATCGTCCCCACCCTCAACCCATCCATGCAACATCGAGGGAAGTGCCTGGGCATGTGACAGCCATATCCACCCCATGGAGTCGTTGCTACAATACTTCTGTGTCAGGTGCACCAGGCAAACGACATCTAGGATCAATTTGTAAGGTCAGCGCCTCCGGCCCCTACTACTACGTCTTCCATCACGTCTTAGTTGGAGCAAAGTCATTCTTCTCTGATGGAGGGAAAACACACACTCCCTAGAGGTCAGTTCAAGCGCCTGGAACACGTCGGGTGTGACATCGATCAGAGTCTGCACAGCAGGAAGGGAAGGGTCTAGCAGGAGTGCAGAGAGCAACCCTGGGGTCAGAAGTATGTACTCTATCACAGTCTTGTCCTCTGTTTGCAGGATTCTTCTCAGCCTATTGAGATGTGGTTGCCTCTCTTCGGCAAGAGATGAACATTCCGCAAGGAAATGTTCTGTTGTTTCGTCACCCATTCCACACATCAGACATATGGCAGACTCTGTCGACCTCCAATACTTTGATCTTGTCTTTTGTAGCACATAGCTGCCCGTGATGACCTTGGCCTTTATGCTTGCGCGCTTGATGTCCCGTTGATTATTCCGGGTGGACCTCCAGACTGTATGTGGGAGTCCGACCTCAACTTTTCCCACGTTGATGTATTTCAGGTATTCTTTTATGACGATGTTCTCTCTCAGTTCTCTAACCCACACACATTCTACGTTGGTCCGCACCTGTCTCTTCCATGTCTCAGCACTGGGGAGTTCCTCCATGAGACTGTATACACTTGGCAAGTGGTACTTGTGAAGAAGATACCGTATGTCCACAAACCAGCTGTGCTCACTGTCTAAATCCTTCACCGCAAACTGTCGCTCAGCGATTTCCCTCTCCACTGTGGTCTCTCCTGCTAATATTACTCGTAGTAAGAGCAATTTCTTCTTTTCCAGCATAACAGGAAGTGGGAGTACCCCTGACAAGGCGTAAACAGCAACATCAGAGCAGTTCATTGGCAATGCTTGAATACTTTTCAGGAACTTCTTCTGGTATCCCTCCAATTTCCCAACATCTGTGTATTTTACAACGACTGTTTCCAATCCATACAGGAATCTTGGTAGGATGTACTGGTTGTAAATGTTGAAGCCTACTACTGGGGTCAATCCCGAGTTTCCATGCAGTCCCGCTCCCATGAGAGCGTAAGCTGTCCTTCTAGCCACTGCCAATCTTCTGTCTGTGTCTAGTTTATTCTTGTTTGTTCGAGTCATCCCCAAGTGAGTAACTTCCCTCACAACTTCCACTTTGCTGTCGCCAACCACAACCTCCTCGATGTTTTTTCCACCATTCCAGATCACTGTAGCGCTTTTTGTCGGATTGATGCTGTAGTGATGGTCACGAGAGTACTGCTGAACCCGGTTCGCCATGTGCTGCTGATCGTTCCTTGTGTGTGATACCAAGGCGACGTCATCTGCCACCGTAATATGGGTGATGGGAATGCTGCCCAGAGCTGCTCCTCTACACTTTGCTTCCAAGGACAACAGCAGTGGGTTGTTATATCGCTTGTAGTGTACTGTAGACAGCACTCCCCCCTGTCTAACTCCTTGCTCTATAGGAATCTGATCGGAAATGTCACCATCCCACTTCACCATACTTTGCATATCACTATACATGTTCTTCATCAGCAGCCACATGTCTCCCCCAACACCATCCAAAAACAATCGCCTCAACAGGATGTCGTGGTTCACTACATCAAATGCCTTTTGGGCATCCAGTGTTGTCAGGAATAGGGTTTTCTTGTTCTCGTAGGATTCTGCAATCAGCTCTGTGAGAATCAATGCTGCGTTAGATGCCGATGAGCATTTTGTGAAGCCCTTCTGCAATCTTGACTGGGTGCTTTCTAGTCTGTCATTCATCTGCATGTTGATCACCTTCTCCGCCACTTTCAACAAGACCGGCGTTACAGTGATCCCACGATAGTTCGACGGGATATCCTTTGGCCCCTTCTTGTGCACCGGCGTAACCAATCCTTCTTTAAGAGCTGGCGGAACTTTTCCAACCCGGAACATCCGGTTAACCAGATACACCAGGGCTTCGACGACCGTTTCACCTCCCTTCTTCAGATGCTCAGCGGTGAGTGACAAAGTATCTGCAGCTTTGTTGTTGTTTAGTGACGAAAGGGCCTTCCTGATCTGTTCTGCAGCTACCGGCTCAACTGGGTTATCCTCCCTCCTGCAGTAGTCCTCTATGAAGAGTACATCCTCTTTCACCGCACACAGGAACGAGTCGTTGTAGTCCTCCGAGTACTTTGTTGATGCTAACTCATGGAAGTAGTCGTGCCATGCCTGCAACACATCCTCCTTTTTTGTCCAGACGTTCTCTTTGTATGTGAGTTTGGAGCTTGCGGTTCCCGTAGTACTCCTTTGTAGTCTGATCATTTTGTGGAAAGTACTTGGATCACCATGCTGCAACTCGGCAATGACGTCTTCCTGCTTTTGGTGAACTTCTTGACGCTGCTGCTTACGTAGCAGTCGCTTCGCAATTTTCTTCCGTGTTGTTACTGGATGATCTTTCCCCGGCCGTCCTGCTGTCTTCCATTCCCAGTAGGCATCCTTATTCTGTTGCATCGCTTCAATCACCTGGTCACTCTGTACTGTGCACTTTTTCCTACACTTCACGTGTTTCGTTGATGAGTAGCCTGGTATCGATTTTTCTGCTGCTGATATTAGCACAGTAGAGAAGCTCTGTACAAACTGCTCCAACTCATATATGGATGTAGCCGGCCCATCTGGGATGACTGTATGCCTCATTATCACATCTTGGTACAAAGATTCGTCGCACTTATTCCACTTTGGTTTTGGTTTCAAGACTTGACCACCCGATGTATGATGGCGAGATGGATTCCGATCAATTCCGGTCACCTCAGCATGGACTGCATAGTGGTCTGATGTGTTCATTGGGTTGTCCTGCTCTACTGCTACACTCTTCAGTCTGGCAGCATACGCGGAAGTTGTCATTATGTAGTCTATTTCTGATTTATACTCACTATTGAACTGACAGCAATACGTATGGCAGCCCTCTTGTTTGGAGACCAAATTATGCTCTTCACAGAACCCTATGAACACCTTATCCCTGGGTACATGTTTGCGAGGCTGCAATGAAGCATTCATGTCACCACAGAGTATTATGCAGTGGTCCTGATATTTGGTTATCACCTCCCTTAGTTCATCAAGAACTCCAACAAAGTTGTCCTCAGCCTGTTTACTTCCCCTTGAGGGCATATAGACGTTAATCACACACAATGGGGGCGTAGATCTCAGTGTCGAAACCAATAGCCTATTACTACCATCCTCCTTTTCCTCGACTATACCACCCAGGGTCTCTGCAAAGAAAGTCGCTACCCCTCCCCTTCCCTTAACAATCTCTGCAGGCGATAATGGGTCATCCTGGTCGGAGAACTTAGCATGTACAACAGACTGTGGGGAAACCGAATCAAGTATTTTGCTTTGAAACTGGAAGAGCCAGTGCTCCTGAATGCAGACTATGTCAGACTTCTGTAACATAGTCCTAAGATATGCCGTATTTGA
The DNA here is from genome assembly GCA_040505915.1 of Sedimenticola sp. Lineage (GTDB taxonomy): Bacteria > Pseudomonadota > Gammaproteobacteria > Chromatiales > Chromatiaceae > Vondammii. The sequence continues at coordinate 4,332 of JBEVXV010000561.1, forward strand.
AGGTAGATTCTGAGTGTTAAGTGTTGAGATCTTAAGTGGAGTGTGCTTGAGAGGCGTTTCCGCGGTCTCTGCTATGTCTTCTCGCCCATCCCGCGGACTTGTGACAAAAAAGACTGAGTTTCAGAACTGGATATGGGAATATCCTTTTGATGTGGTGTAGCAGTGTTTGTTTGGGCCGGTGAATCAAGTTGAGGGGTTGGGGTATATGTGGTATCATCATGCGCTCGAGTCTCTCTGGATAGAGTCACTGGGGACTGGGGTACATTGACTGAAAAAGTCTGCATCTTTCCAGTAGGATTATCCAACAGAGTTTGAGACAGATGAGCCTGGTCAGCTGGGACTTCCAAATTTTGCTGGTCATCGACCTGATTCTCAGCCAACGGTACCTGCACCCTACCAGCTTCTACAACAGGATCGTTCTGAGCATGTCGAGATAGTGTGGCTTCTACTTGATGACCATCAACTACTCTTAAAGGTCTACCTATATTGATCAAGGAAGACGAGACACGGGCTGGTGACTCCGCCACCATAATTACCTCTGCCTGCACTACTCTATCTGGCTCTACATGTCCTACCGGGCTGGCGTCAGACGTCAGAGCACCATGTTGTTCATGTGGGGTACTCAGATTCCTCTCTTGTACTTGTATGTTGTGAGCTGGTCGATGCCCCTGCTCCAGTCTCGGGCCGCGCCTACCACTAACGGGTCGAGCATAAAAATGTTTTGGGTACATTTGAGGATTGGCTACCACAGGGTTATAAGTTGGATTTGGGTTAGCTACTATTGGGTTATGGATGAGGTTTGGGGTGAAAACAACATTACTATGCATGAAGTTTGGGTTGGGTATAACAGGACCATGAATGAAGTTTGGTGGATACTGAGTCACTGGTTGTGGCACCTGCAATGAGCGGTAATTACCCATTGTGGGGAACACTTGTGATCGGGTATCATGCGGTAGATATGAAGGTCCTCGTATTTGTGCGTGTTCTCCGAGATGTTGCCGCTGTTCCAGCTGTTGTATTCTTGTTCTTATAGAGTCCATTTCCATCTGCTGGAGCTTTAGTCGTATGTCCTGCATATCTGCCATCATATGCTCTCCCGCCAAACCTCCGCTACAAGTGGGTCTTCCCTGCTGGTTGCACTGTGTAAAATGCTGTAATGGACAACTTGGCTGCAGAGGCGAGGGCAATGCAGGATGTGCATTTGACAGTGGGTGAGAACCACCCTGTGGAAAAACTTGACCAAAAGCTGCAGCATGGGGAGCATGTGGTGGCTGTAATTGGGGATGTGATACTGGATTTGCAACTGGTAGCTGGTGAAATGCAGTCTGGGGAACAGCATAAGGAGCATGTGACGGCTGTAAAGGGGGATGCAATATAGGATTTGTTATTATAACTGGTGGCTGGTGCAATCCAGGCTGGGGAGCAGCATAGGGAGCATATGGTGGCCGAAATTGTGGATGTAATACAGGATTTGTAACTGGTGGCTGTGGTAATACAGGCTGGGGTGGCTGCGGTAATACAGGCTGGGGCAAAGTATGACCATGGGCATTTGCCTGGGAACCCTCACATGTGAACGCCCGCATTGGTTCCTCATTCCGCGCATCTCCATCCCTTGTTCCTGTAATACTAGAAGCTGTTTTGGGAAGAGCTGTTGGAGTTAGCAAAGTTGTGTTATGTAATTTCACTATTCGAAGTGACTCTTCTAACTGGGTCAACCTGTCCTCAAGTTTTATGATGTAGTTTTGTGCATGCTTGAGCTGATCAGAATTTTCTTTTTGGTCTATGTCTTTTTTAGTCTGTTTTCGCACCTCCTTCGTTTTCTTTGGCTGGTTCTTTTGTGCTTTTGTATTCAGTGGGGAAACAACCTGCTTCAAATTTGTGCTTTCACTACAATCCATCTTGGCTTGTCTTGCATCATGTTGTGCCTCGTCTTGCTCTAAGGCTGCTTCTCGTCTATCGTGATCAACCGCTAATCCATGCATACAAGAATTTGGGGTTTCCACAGTCACTTGCGTCGCTACCATTGTGGGTTGACCACAGGTGTTCACACCAATGGGACTACTCGGGGGAGATGCGATTGCAGTCTCAGCGTATTCGGCCTGCAGAGTTCGGCAGCCGTTACAGATAAAAATTTGGTTGGTTGTGTAATCGGATGCCTTCTCTGCACACCGTTCATGGACCAAGTAGGTGCATCTCATACATTCTAGGACCAAATCCGTATTGGTCTCTGGGCTGTTACACACCTCACACACCAATTCATCACCATGAGTCGGTTCATTCTCCACAGCCATGACAGTTCCAATCTGTCTGCTCAACCCCTCTTCTGCCCTCTGATCACCTATGGTAAGATCTTCAGTCCCTGAAGTTAGCGGTGGTAGTCGTGGTATACGCATTTCTTTCCCTCTAGCAGATCTCTCTAGATGAGACCTCAGTTTGCTGTCACAACTCTTGATCATTTCTCTTGGAGCATTTTGATCGATCGGTGTATGGATCAGATCAATGAATGCCTGTAGTGCATTGCCATTGGCCAGTACTCTACAAGTCGTCTGGTATAGGTTCACAGAGACACTATCAGTCCATTGTGTTACTTTTCCCGTCCCAACAACCTGATAAAAAATATCACAAATTGCATCCCCCCTATCCTTTCCTGCCCGTTTTGTTACCTTAATTTCCCCATCCCCCTGTTTACATTGTAACATGCTATCCAACTCGCACTTATAGTACTCATATGCTGACGCACTCAGTTCCAAAACAAAATTGTTATGTTTCATTACTGCAGAAAACCCTGGGCGGTCCGCAGCAGCACACTTTTTCATAAGAGCTTCCTCATGCTTCAGTGTGTACTGTTTCTCTATCTCTGTGTCAAATTTATTATCTGTCCGCGTCCCCTTATTAGCCCTTACGCTTCTCCTGGGATGTACCAGTTCTAAGTCAGAAGCAGACCTGCTCTGTCGACTTAATGCCATTTTATATTTACTATGACTTTCACAAATTGATGAACAATATATTTTGGAGTTAAATTAAAACACACGTCAATTTGCTATAAAATACCATACACTATATTTATTTATTTTGGGGTATTGAAACAATCACAGATTTTACAATTAAGTGTTGCTATGACCAGTCACGCGTGCACTACACCATCATGCTACGGTTAAACAATTAAATGTTACAATGGACAGTCACACGTGCAACACAACATCCATGCTATTTTTATTTTGTGTTTTTTCTTTAAGACAATAAACAATAATCACAGATTAAACAGTTAGATGCTACAATGAACCGCCACGCGTGCACTACACCATCCACGCTATATTTATTTTGGGGTTTTAAGACAATTATCACAGATTAATCAGTTGATGTTTCTATGAACCGTCACGCGTGTACTACACCAGCCACGCTACATTTATTTTGGGGGTTTAAGACAATTATCACAGATTAAAAAGTTAGATGCTACAATGAACCGTCACGCATGTACTACACCGTCCACCCTATATTTATTTTGGGGTACTAAAACAATTTCTTATTTTGGAGTTTTAAGACTATTATCACAGACTAAAGGGTTAAATGTTACTATGAACCATCACACGTGTACTACACCATCTACAATATCCGATCGTACGACTCCCAGCTCAACTAGCCGCAGTAATTGCTCTTACTCTGGTTTTTCTGAATTAACAAAAAATAAGAAATAAAAAATAAAAGCCGTGCCCAATGGTTACAAAAGTATACGTACGTATGTCGCACCCACCAATGTCCCTGAGGATTTCGGTGGGTATTTGTGGAAATTTGTATTTTGAGGAATTTTATGGACCAACAGAGGCAAGTGTTCACGGTCCGTTTGCACTACAAGTTTACAATAATGTTTACAACCAACCTTATCATTGAAGACAATTTTGTTTTTGTTTTTTGTTTTTTAAATATAACAGAAATAAAAATATAAAATCTGTGCCAAATGGTTACAAATGCTTGTGCACGAATAACGCAACTACCAATGTCCTTGAGGATCTCGGTGGGTATTTGCGGAATTTTTATTTATTTTGAGGACTTTTGTAGACCAACAGAGGTTTGACGAGGGGAATTAATTTTTCCCTCAGTTAAAATTTT
>JBEVXV010000562.1:0-7036 GCA_040505915.1 Sedimenticola sp.
TTCAAATTACACTTAAAAAACTGTTTAATATATTAATTGATTAATGTATATATGAGTTTGATTCAAACACTAACACTGTAATACTAAACATAACTATGTACAGGGGTGTCCATGGGGATGTCCATTAATAATTATATAAATATATATATATATATAGTTTATTGATTGTTCAATTTTTCCAGTCTCTTGACGTGAAGTCGGTAGCACAGTCTCCTAGACAGGGTTTCGATGTCTTCTTGGGCCTTCTTATTTGCTGGCAATATCTTCTGCTGCACCAAGACTGTGCAGTCAACGATTAAAGAGGTTAGCCGTGGTCTTGAGCTTAAACTGGACCATACATCCTGCCCAAAGGTTTCGATGATGGTATGTCGCATATCACTGATGTAAATATTTCTCACACAGCTGAGTGCCGGACATCTAGTAAGCATATGCGACAAGTCCTCGGATTCTAGTCTACAAAGTGGGCAAGTTTCATCAACTTCATATTTGTTAAACCTTGCCTTCGTTGACTGCAGCATGTATGTCCCTGTAAGTAACCTTGCCTTGGTGATGCCCCTCTTCACGTCAAGAGTGCTGTGATTGATTGTCCTCCATACGGGATGAGTCTCTCCAACTTTAAGAATATTTATATTACAGGATGCCAGAGTGGAACGCAGATTTGCATCCTGCGTAAGTACAGTAGTCCAATATGAGTCTACAGACGACCGAGTCAACCGCTTCCACGCTAGTTTTGGAATGTTTTCCAATGTGTCGATAGCTGGTAGTTCATATTGGATCAGTGCCTCGGATGTACGGGTGAAGAAACTTAACTTGTTTCTAAGAATAAGCTGCCGTTTCATTATTTCTCTGAACTTGGTATTCTTTGAATTGGCTATGTTATGCACAAGACTGAAATGGCGCTTATGAATCTCTGCTTCAATCGGGAGTGCTCCTAACAGTAATAATACTGCTGACGTTGCTGTACGAAGTGGTAGCGACTGCAGATTCCTCAAAGTGGAGTTGTGGAATATTTCAAGTTTCTTCATGTCGACTTTTCTTAAAGTTATAGTCTCCAGACTATATAGGAGGCGAGGCAAAACATACGTACGATAAATCTTGTAAGACACCCTGGGATTTATTCCACTTGTGCCATGGACCCCTGCCTTCATCAGTGAATATAATGTTCGTCTTGCCAACTTAATCCGATCCTCAATATTCCTGGCTCCTTCGTGACGCTGGGTTCTAATTAGACCAAGATGTCTTGCCTCTGTCTGAACTAAGATATCAGTATGCCCGATCTTCCACTCAGAAACCAACTCACTTTTTTGATGAGCACTATTAGTAGCTATCCGGACAACTGCACTTTTCTGTGGATGGATGATATATCGGTGTTCTTGTGAGTATGAAGAAGCCAGATGCAACATGAGCTGAAGTTCTTCTGAACTGGACGACATCAAGAGTACATCATCGGCGCATGTTGGACAGCCGGTATATATTGTTCCAATATGTTTTCCCAATGTGCGAGATTCGAGGTCCAATAACAGATCATTGATATATGCTTTATAAAAATGTGTTGATAGGATACCTCCTTGCCGGACTCCTTGCTGTATCTTGAGCGACTCACTGACTTCTCCCGCCCACTTCACCTTGGCTGTGAGATTTGTATATAAGAGTCGAATGATGGACCACAAACGACCAGTAATTCCCTGGTAATACAGTTTCTTCAGCAATATTGTATGATGGACCACATCAAACGCCTTTTGGCTATCCAACGTGGCTATGTACAGCGGTTCCTTTTTACTTGTGGAGTCGATAATTGCTTCGGATAACAGTAACGATGCCATTGCAGGAGATAGACACTTTGTAAAACCACATTGTAGCTCAGATTGGTTACAGTTGAGTTGTATAAGTCTGTTCAGAATGACCACTTCAAAAACTTTGCCAATGATAGACGATATGGTTATGCCTCGGTAATTTCCCATATGAGTAGGATCTTTCCCCTTCTTTTGTATAGGTGTTACAATCCCCGTTCTGAAACCATCAGGCATTTTCTTTTCCTCCAAGATCTGATTAAAAAACAGTGTGATTATGGGTAGTACAGTCTTACCAGCACATTTTAGATGTTCTGCAGTCAAACACGATTCATCGGCTGCTTTCCCGTTATTCAATGACATAATTGCCAAACGCACTTCTTCTTCAAGGATGTGTATAGGTTCATCTTCCTGCAGATTAATAACCTGTTCAATTAGATCTAGTTGTAGTTCAGAGAGTTCAAGGTGATCATCATCAAATTGATCAAGCTGTTTGGGAGCTGCTAGATCTTCAAAATAATTGGCAAAGGCAATTCGCTGCTCAGGCAGGTCGGTTGATTCTACACCATTGATGACCAAACAAGGAGATGGTTTGTGTGTAGATGACTGACTTCTGCGAATCAATTTGTAGAAATGTTTATCAGTAGGATGCTCCATTATTTCATTGTAGAAGTCGTCTCTGGTGCCAGCAAATTCTCTACGGATGTGCTTACGCAGATTGTACTTGGCCAACCTACACTGTATTGAGAGGGGGTGGTCTGGGCGAGGTGAATTGGCTTGTTTCCAGAAAAAGTGTGCTTTTTTGCTCTCTTGCTTCAGTGCTCTGGCTGCAGGGGATAATTTGTACTTTGGACCCTTCAATTTCACCTTTCTGTGTGGAACAGTTCTCTCTGCTGTCTTATTCAGTACCTCGGTTAACACTTGTAGAACATCATTAACACACGTTTTGCCATTGAATGCACATTTTGTAATTGCCACATGTAAAGCATCTTGATATTGATTTATGTCAATTTTGTCCCAAACATATCTCTGTATTGGTTTGCTACTTGTTTGTTTGACTGGACGCACCGTTAGATCTTTTATACGCGCAACAAGCGTTGATGAGACATATACATGTGTAGACAGGTGTGTAGGATGCTGGTCTGCAATCATCGTGTTGTTAAGCACCGATTCTTCTGTCGTTAATATATAGTCTATTTGTGAATGACCTCCACCATGTCCATAATATGTTTGCTTTGTTCCCTGGCTGTTTTTATTGATCAGATGGTGTTCCTGCACAAAATCTCTGAGTAAGATGTCATGTGCATTTGCACGTGAGGGTAGAAGAGTGCCATTTAGGTCTCCGCATAGAATTATTTTATGTGACTGAGAAAAGCGTGAAATGATATCATGTAAAATGTCTAAATGTTCCATGTAGGTACATCTTGATGTTGGCAGGTTCAACGTTGGCATATATGTGTTGATTATGCAAATGTTGCCCTGAATTAGGCGAAGTTCTATGGCTTGAATTCTTTCATTTCCAACATCAAGGCGTTTTATACTACTGGACCATTCACGCGGCCACAACATGGCAATTCCAGCTTTTCCTCTGGGCACTTGAAAATTTGCAATATTCTCATGAAGATCGTTACATATAACAAATGATTCGTAATTTGGAACAATATTATCAATATTTTGAGATTCAAATGTCCATAACCAAGTTTCTTGCAGACAAATTATTTTTGGATCAATACTCAAGTCAATCAATGCAGCTGTGTTGCCTTTCACACCTTCAATGTTATAGGTCATAATATTTATTGACTCTTCAATGTTGATATTTTCTGATTTACTATTTCGGGTGGTCTTCCGTGAAGGCCGGCAATCCCTAAAAAAGACTGATTGTTAGAATTTCTTGAATTTTCAGTATTTGTGTCCACAAAATCCGCAATATTGTGATCAGACCCCCTGCCTTCCACATGTACAGATACACTTGTGATATGTTCCGGTTCATCAGCTATTGATATTAGCCCATTTTTGTCTTCCGCATTTCCAGGAATGTCTCCCAACCTTTGCTCCCTAACTAGCTCAGAAGGGGGGGTATGGATATTTGTGGCTGCAGTCACCACGTCTGTCGATATGACACTGACTTCATCCTCAACAGACCGGGTAGGCTGTTGTGCGCATTGCTCTATATCTACGCATATAGGTGAATCATTATGTTTTGTTGGTTCAGTGACCATATCTGTCCATATAACTCCTTCCTCTTCCACATAACATACATTATGTTTTTTCAACCATTGCTCCCTGACTATATCTGAAGGCGGATGTGTTTCGTCCCTTTGCTGCCTAACTATATCCATGTGTGTAGTCTGTGGCGCAATATCTATATTCACAGCTGGGGTGTCTGTCATATCTTGGTCTGCAGTATTGTCCCGAGATATCCTATTAAATCTCGGGGGCCTCACATAATGCTGACCACGGTGGACATTGTGGTTTGGTGGTACATTCTGTCCATTGTTGCATGTGTACATATTAGATTGCTGAGAAAGATGAAAATCATTTTGTCTGACTGGGTTGACCATAGGTGGTGGTACTTGATGTATTCCAGTTGGCATGTTTGGAGCAGCTTGTTGAGAAGGGTGCATATTATTTACCATGCAATTGTGTTGGTCAAAATTCTGTCCGTGTACCTGGCCATACATTGGAGGAACAAACTGGTTTTGTCCAAAGGGGAATCTCATCAAGCCATTATACATAAACGGAGATTGCCACACAGTAGGAGGATAGTGCTGTTGGAAGTTGCATCGTTGTTGCAGATTGTTTATAACAAGTGCTTGTTGCTGTAGCTGGAGTCCAATTTGTAAATTGCTGGCTGTAAAGACACTTAGATTTTGCACTGTGTTCATTTCTAATTGTCTAACTCTGGCATCCAACAGTTGCATATCATACCCATTTGAATTAATCGGAGGTGACTGTTCAAATGTATGTCTGTGAATATGTGTAAGTGTACCATTATGGGGTGTAGAAGGCGCATCAGTACCAATACCAGTATCTCTGCCATTTGGGTAATTGACCGACGTTGATCCATCAAGCGACTCTTTGACCTTGATCAAATTTACAGCCCTCTCCAATTCTTTCACCTTCCTTTCCAGATCCAAAATATATTTTGTCTGTTCACTTACAAGTTTATTTTGTTCAAGTTCATGCCTTTTGGCAGCTGAGGCACATGGCGGAGCAGGAATAGATTTGGTTACAGCAATTTCAGGAGCAGTTTTGGAATGCATGTTCTGTGGTTTATAATTTTGACCATTAATCACAATTACAGAAGCCTTTAAGGAAGTTGTGTCCTTTTTTTTCTGCTGAGGGAGTGTTACATTAGTTTTGCTTTGTACTTGATTACCCATATTAAGGGTGGCAGCTGGCTTGCTACATGTAGTGCGAACACCGTTGTCAGTGTGTGTATTGTTTGGGGGTGCATGGTCAATCACAACGATATTTGGCAATTCAACTCTGGGTTTCTGAAAAGATGGAACAGCTGACTTGACGTAAGTTTGACTGTCTGGAAGAGGCAAATTAATTTTACCACCATAATGTTCATCTACATTGCCAGCAGGTACACAGTCAGTCTCGTTCATATTTTGAGAAACAGCATTTTGTTCCGGTAGTAATTGAGAAGTACCATAATAGAGGATATTGTCATTGCAGCTTACACAGATATATGGTGTGGATTCACTGATCTTTCCTGCATCTTTATTATTTAATCCCACACAGCTATAATGAAACCACAAGTCGCACTCTTCACATGCAATCGTGTCGTTTTTAGCTTCCAGACCACAAACAGGACATGCATAACTGTGTTTGGCATGACAAACATCCTCTACTGGGTTCCGTATTGCCTGAATATTGTTTTGTGACACAACTCCATCTTCTGTGACCGCAGTATGGACCACCACGCCAGCAATGTTTATATTTTCTATTTGTTTTTTAATTTCAAAGTTTGCATCATCAAGCTCAGGACAGCGATCTGAAATATTTCTTTCTAACATAGGAAAATAATTATCCACAAAATAATCCACACGGTTTCCATTTATCAACATCTTGGAAGTAGTATGGTAACAGTTTATGGTCATTTTTGTTTGCAGACCCGACTGGCCATCCTTTTTCTTATTAAATATTTTATATCTCATTTCCACAGTTGAGTCAGTAATATCTTTGCCAGATTCCTCTATGTAAAAAAAGTGTTCGCTGAAACTATCTGACTGTAATATATCAAAAACAAAGTACTTTGCCATCTCATAAGCAGAAGTGCTGAAAGTGATTACGAAATTTCCTTTCGATTTCATATCTGATTGTATATGGTCTTTGAAACAGCCATCTAATTTCTTCTTCAGAGCATTCTGCCTATTCAACAAGTAATTCTTTGTTTTGGATATAAAACCAACTTCACTTGAATTAGAGTCTCTAATGTCTGACCTTAAATCTGCTACTTTTACTGGATCTGAACTACTTCTCGGAGCTTTAGTTAATTTCATTGTTCGTATTTGTAGACAAGTCCCATTTTGGGAATACTGTGAGGGTTTGGTTTCTTTCATTCGGTGTGGGGCCAAGACAGTTTCAACAATGTTACTTTCAACCGTAGGAAGACAACTCATAATTTGGTCAGGGGCTGATGCATCTTCTTTCCGGAGATGACACTCATCTGCAAGTTTACCACCAGTATCGGAAGACTTATCTGTTGACCTGTTTTCAGTATACAAACGATGGCTTGTAGCTTGATGGAAGGCGGATGGGGATACAGCAGGTGTACCACCAATACTCCTGGTTATAGATCGCCGACTACGTTCCACAGTTGAACTTGCACCTGCTGAAGTGGAAGGCTGTGATGCTCTTCGGTCACGGGTAGACACATCCGTGTTGTCTCTTGAAGTTGAAGATTGTCTTCTTGTGATCATGGTTGTATGTTGACTAGACGTCAAGTTGGGCCAAAATTATATGAAATATATCTTAATTATGACTATTTAAGTAATAATGACAAGTACAGGCAACTTATATGGCCTTTAAAGGTAAACAGTAAACAATTTCTACATAAGTTTCAATAAAAGATGGACATTCCCATGGATGGACCCAACTGTCATTTTTCAAAAAGTCAGCTGTCAAATCTAAGATCAAGTTCAAAGTACTTATTTAACAATTGTTTCTCCTAATTTCTAGGTTATCACTAACATACACTAACTATACACGCGATTGTCTGTTTATAACAGTTTTTA
>JBEVXV010000563.1:0-1071 GCA_040505915.1 Sedimenticola sp.
ACTCAATGCTTGGCAAGTTGGGAAAGGGATAAATAGTGGACGACTTGGACAGGGGACGAGTTGTCTGTCAAAATTTATTTCTCGCACTTTGCTCTTGATATAAATTTGTCAGTGGTAAACACAGTGGATTGCAAAAAGCAGAATGTATATTTCCTCCTCGGCATCGTACTAAATCGTTATATACTGTATTGGAGGTTATAGATGCAACATATTAGGGCTATGGCCAGACAAAACTTACAAAACTGAGTTCCGTAATTCGTGTTTAGGTATCGCCTTTCTCTTCAAATTTCCCAGGTGTGACGCTGTAGGTCAGGACCAATCAAATAGCGAGTTTAATTTTATAGCCAATCAACGGCGGCGGAAATCCCGGAAGTTAAAGTTTATAACACAATCGCGGAAGAGGGAGGGCGCTGCTGTACAGAGAGCACAGAATTTTAGCACCTAGAAATTTTTATAGAAAATCACGAAAATAGCACGTTTAAAAAGCTATAGCGTCTTATTAATATGTGTTATGATACAGGAACTGTTCCTAGATACTTTTATCTGTGTTTTAGCCATATTAACTTGTAAATACGTTCGTTTTAAATGTCTTGTATTTTCGCCGGCAGAAGAAAAATCCAATATGGCGGTCTGAGTTTTGTTGAATTTGGAAAATCTTCGGCTGCCCAAGTTAGGCCTATCATTGAATGGAAGCTTGCTCATAGATACCTCCACCCCTGCTGAAACATCCGGTGTATGCTATCTAGTTACAATTGTGATTTTATAATAACTTTTATTTGAGGTGATGAATGCCCTGCTGTCTTTACTCATGAATGCACTTTTAACCTACTTTTAACTACATATATCCACCTAACTACTGGACTGTTGTGCTAAATAATATATATAATCTAGCCGCTTATCAATAGTTACTTTATGTGCTAAACCGCCCTGGTGTGCATGGACACTTGTGTATGCTTGTAGAACGCTTTTAGTTTCTTAGTATTCTTAATCATGTCTAAAGAACTTGTACCTGCGGCCTCGAGTCGTCCCAGAAGGAATACTTCGTCCAGTAGTCTACGCGCCCACAGAGAC
>JBEVXV010000563.1:1081-7411 GCA_040505915.1 Sedimenticola sp.
AAGAAGAGTGAAGGATGTAAAAAGCAACAAATGCGATGTGAAATGAAAGCAGGGAAAAATCTAGTCCTGGAGCTAAGCACCGCCGCTTTCGAAATGGCAAAATCTTGTATCAGTTGTATATTGAAAAAGGACGATTCCGCCTATTATGTAGACTGTAGAAATTCAATTGAAAACCAAGGCATCACAGTTGACACGTGTATCAAAGTCTTCAATAAGCGAGCTGACGGGACTCAGGGAAAGATGAATAAATTTGTTATTAACTTTTATCATACTACTTCCCAGATTTTGGTTAACGGGAGCCGAGTCGACCAATTTCTGAGTGATATATTCCCAGTCTTATGCAAAGAAATGAAGTCACGCAGTATTTTATTATCAACTCTAAACAGCGACATTCTGACTGCTATGAACAGTATCTCCGACACACATACCCCGAACGCAGCGATTAACCATGGTAACCATAGTAACTCTGCTAATAGCTGTGAAAGAGCTGGTACCAATACCTCTATAAACAGTGAAGCGGATTTTGATATCAACGAAATGAATACTGAAACGGATCGTGAATACCTGTGCCCAATCTGCGACAAAAATGCAGGTGAAGAGACGGTTGAGTGCGGAGAATGTCGTGAATGGTTCCACTTCTCGTGTGCAAATGTTAATGGTGAAGTAATCGCGAAGCTTTCGGCTGACGATTTCATATGCAATCTTTGCAATGACAATATACTGTATAATGTAGGCACCTCAAATGACACTGTCAATATATCAGAACTAGGTAACATACATACACGGTTACCGGAAACAATTACTATACATGAACCTGAACAGATACCTAGTACGGATCAGACGATTCCTAAATCATTAGAGCAGATACCACTCTCTAGCACCACTGCCAGTGCAGTAAATATTCAACCCACAAACAATATTCAATCACCACATATAAATGAAGATTCTTCAGTGCCTAAGCACAATACAGTACTGAATATGGACACACAATCAAACGGTATGCAAGCGTCAGAGGGAAAAGTGCGTAAGGGCCAATCAAAGGTCAAAGCGCGTCGCGAAGGGCCAGACAAGTCATACATTCTGCAACTTGAAAGTGAGATCACACATCTAAAGTCGACCATTGAACTGTCTCGAAAGGCGCAAGTACATAGTGAAACGGACATTCAGTCACAAATTCATACACCTCAGCTTAGGTCGGAACCTCCTAGCATACAGACAGACATGGGTAGCTCTGCTCCCCCATCACACAATTGTTGTCAGTCCACACTACAACAGATGAATGAAGCCCGATTTCGTGCTTTAGAGACACAAATGATCCAAAACATGCTCCTTGTGCACACTCAGCAGACTAATATGGCACTACAGTGCCAATCTCAACATAACCAGGCCATGATAAGCTCTTGTTACCACGCCCCTGGCCCCAGTCTGCACCCCAGTCTGCACCCATTTCAACTACCTCATTCATGTCAACCAGTGTACCCAGGACACAACACTTTGCCCGGGCCATTTATCCCGCACCCGCAATATATGCACATCCCTATGCAACAGCCTACGTTAGGCCACGGTTACGGTCTAACTCCACACATTGTACAGCAACTCCCCCAACAGTACACACCAGTGAATCCACATGTGGTGCGTACTCCCCCAAACCTAATTAGCAACCCACAGGCTATGCCACAAATGTCAACTACCATGCCACGGGCACCCACACAATATGGTGTATTACTACATCCTAATTTGAATGGGGGCGGACATAATGCTACACGACAAATGCCATTGCATCAACCTCATGCGTCTGATAATACGACACAACATGCTCCTTTACATGTTAGCTCACAACCTACCCGACAAATGCCATTTCCAGTCCACCAACATCATTTACCTGATAATAGCTCTCAACACCCTCCTAGGCATGTTATCTCATCAGTTAACACACATGCAAACAGTCACCTTCGTAAAAATGGCCATAGCACCACCAGAAAGCAAACCACACACTGGAATGCTCAGAGGCACGGTGTAACCAGAAATGATTGTGAGCACATAGTTGACTCTAATAACATTATCAGACAGAAACAGGCCACTCAGCCTACGTCCCGTGAGACCAGTGCTAACTCCCAGGAAGTTGTGTCTACGACAGATACTACTACTGCTATGAGTGAAATACCTCCAGCTGACATTAGCGTGATCTGTATGGATGATGGGGATGTTTCGTCTGAAGTTATAGCTGAGAAAGCAACAGAATTATCACCGACCGGATCGAAAACTTCTGCGGTTCATTTTTTGTTACTGCCACCACTGAAGCAAAACCCACCCGAATCACTACTAGACGAGGAAGCAACAACAAGGCTATAGGCGTGGTAACAACGAACATTGAAGGTGCTAAGTCAAACATTTTATTTCTGAAAGAACTCTGTAAAACTAATGACATTTTATGCATACAAGAGCATTGGTTATTCGAATGTCAGAAACATGAACTGGAAAATATCCTCCCTAGTAAGGACACCCATATTAGATGCAGTGATACTTATGAAAATCTCATTGGTGACCGGCTACCTAGAGGGAAAGCAGGAGTAGCAATTGCATGGCCAAAAGAATGGTCAAGTAAAGTGAACAAGCTGGACTGTGGTAATGAAAGAGTGATAGCAATTGAGATAGAAGCAGACATTAGAATATTGATTATCTGTGTCTACCTACCAACAAACTATTCCACGGCAGATTCATATTCAGATTATAGTGAATGTCTAGACATACTACACGATATTCTATCGAAATACAGTTACAGTCATGAAGTCGTTATTGCCGGTGATTTCAATGGTACACTCCGAGCGCCGCGGCCTTATAACAGGCACGATCCCCTACTATCGAAATTCATTGCGGAACATAATCTACATGTGACATTGAACTCCGACAGGCCAACCTTTGTGCACCACTCCGGGGCATCCAGCTCCCAGATAGACTATATTGTTAGTAGTGAGAAAAGTCTAGTGTCAGATAGTATTATTATCGAAGGTAATGGGCTAAACTCTTCAAGTCACTACGCAGTGTCCTCCCAGATTAACTCTCATATTGACACCGCTAAACCAGTCGGTGGAAATAAGCCAAAACGAGCTATAAGGAAACTTCAGTGGCAGAAGATGGATGAGCAGAGATTTGCTGGTGAATTAACCATGGAACTGAAGAATGTATCACCATCACTACAAACGGTCAGCGACAGAATTGAATTTCTGAGTAACGCACTAATCAAGGCTACTACGTTGGCGGTACCGACTAAGTTAATAAGACTGAAAGGACCTTCCTGGAAAGCATCACCAAATGTCATGAAGCTCCTGGATCAGTCAAAATCTAAATATAGACTGTGGGTGAATAATGGGAAACCAGACAATCAACTGAAACGTGAGAAAATTCAAGCTCAAAGAGAATTACGTAGACAAATCAGACAAGAGCAATTTATGGATAGACAAAGTTTCTATGCTGAAATTATGGAAAATCCATCCACACAGTTATTCTATAGACTGATAAACCGGAATAGGAAAGGTAGCGCTAACTCGACATCCTGTATCCGTATGAATGATGAAGACTTCTACGATCCAACGGATCAGAGGAGGTGCTTTACTCAGTACTTTGAAGACTTGTCTGTTCCTAAAGATAACGGTTACGATAACGCCTTCCTTGAATTAACCAATGTGAGAGAGAAACTGATTACGATCATCTGCGACAACGAATCTACAGAAATAGATCCCATATTAGAATCAGAAGTGACTGCAGCCATACTGAAACTAAACACAGGCAAAGCCGCGGATGAATTTGGACTTGTTGCAGAACAGGTGAAAGCAAGTAAAAACATTTTAGTACCATTTTTAACCAGTACATTCAACCAAATTGTGAAAGACAAGTCAGTGCCAGACTCATTTAAAGTAGGAATAGTGACACCAGTGCTTAAAAAAGCAAAGGACTCCTCAAATCTGGACAATTATAGGGGAATTACCGTAACACCCATTCTGAGCAAGCTGTTTGAATATACATTACTTCCAAGATTATCAACCAACGTCAACCAGTCGTCGTTACAGTTCGGTTTTAGTGAAGGTCTCTCCCCGCTAATGGCAGCATTACTGGTGTCTGAAGCCAGGGCAGAAGTGAAATGTAACACTAAGGCTCCATTATTTCTTGTCACACTGGATAGTAAGAAAGCCTTCGACGTAGTTTGTCACATTATACTACTCGATAAACTGTATATGAACGGCGTACATCCAACACTATGGACCCTAGTTAAGAATATGTACACTGGATTATCGTCCAGAGTGAAGTGGCTGGGAGAGATTGGACCGAGTTTCGAGATCCGCCAGGGAGTCCGTCAGGGCGGCGTATTATCCACCTTCCTTTATAAGACGTACATCAATAGTGTCATCGAGGAGCTGAAAGACAAGGGTCTGGGACTGAACATCGGTAATACTTATATCGGATGCCCAACCGTCGCTGATGATGTGTGTTTGTTATCGGAAAGCAGAGATGAACTACAGTGTATGTTGGACGTTGCTTCGAGACATGCTAGACAGGGTCGTGTAACAATACATCCAACTAAAACTAACGCTGTTGTTATAAACAAAACATCCCGCTATACAAAGTCAGACCTGGAGTGGACTCTCGGCGAAACTGAAGTGAAACCTAGCATCAAAACAACACATCTTGGTATATTTCGATCAGAAACTAAAGAAAATGAAAGCAACATTGAAGAAAGACTTAGTCTCGCTCGCAGGACAATGTACTCATTAATAAACACTGGATTCCACGGCTCCAATGGACTCAACCCGGCAGTATCGTTAAGAATATATCAATGTTATGTACTTCCGAGGCTCCTGTATGGACTTGAGGTCTTACCATTAACAATAACTCAACTATCAATACTCACAAAATTCCACGTACAACTACTTCGTAAAGTGCAATCACTACCGGATAGAACAGCTACTGGAATAGTATACCTCCTATTGGGAGCTCTACCGATTGAAGCCGAAATACATAAACGCCAGCTAGGATTCCTCTACAATCTACTGTCATGTGAAAATGAAACCATTCAAAAACTAACCGAAAGACAAATAGCAGTTAATCTTGATAATCAGCTCAGTTTCTATCATAGAGTCTCCGAGGTGCTACTTCTATATGGACTCCCAGACATCTCAACATTGAAAGAATGTCTAACAACCAAATTAAGCTGGAAAGTACAAGTTAAACTCGCTGTCAACAGCTACTGGACTGCAAAATACAACCTTGATATCTCTGAAAAATCAACACTGAAATACATGGTTAAATCAGATCTCCAGATCGGAGCCATTCATCCAGTCTGGCGTTCATTACAATCGACTGTCGCTGATGTGAAAAAAGGAATAACAAAATGTCGCATGTTAACTGGTACGTACATGCTACAAGCCACGAGACACAGATTCAACCAACAGACCGAAGACCCACTGTGTAGATGTTGTGCGATGGAAAGTGAAGACATCGTCCACATGATTACTACATGTCCGGTACTCTTCGAGGCCCGTAAAGAGGGGATGTTAAAGCTGAAACTGGCCGTGACAGCGATTGTGGGGATCGACAACTGGAAGAAGCATTTCACTGATAAGCTATCTATTACGAAACTAATCATAGACTGTACCAGTTTCAATCATATCATCAGTAAGCCTGAGGACATTGATACCATTACTAGACTGTCTACCAATCTGTGCCATAGGCTACATGTAAGGCGCATAATGTCACTAAATAAACTCACATAAATACACCACCGCTTATACCAGCGTTGACTGTCGGTCCTGTAAAAAGTGTATATATATACATATGTTGATGCATGGGTGGAGGTCTCAAGGAGAACAGAGTTATTGTGGTTATAGCACATACCGTGAAGTAACATTTTAATTAAGTGGTGACCTACAAGATTTTATCTTGGTGTTCCATAACTGGAAGGAAATACAGAGGAGAAGAAGAAGAAGAAGAAGATATCTAAGGCGTTCGACGGAGTTTGGCATACAGGTATTTTATTTAAATTACGTCAATATGGAATAAATGGAAATTTACATAACTGAATTATAAATTACGTAAAAAATAGGAGACAAAAGGTTTGTGTTAGTTAAGTCACTTAGAGAAGATGGTAATAAGGCAGGAGTGTTATCCGGTTCAATGAAACAGTAGTTGGATGTGAGAAAATATCCGCTCTCGGTCCCCTTGATCAAACTCACAACCTAAAGGTAACCACTTGACCACCCCAGATCATGGTTATTCAATTTGAATGTAATGTGTTGAATTATGGCCACGACAATTGGAAATTTAAAGGTAATTATG
>JBEVXV010000564.1:0-5831 GCA_040505915.1 Sedimenticola sp.
ATGGTCGCCGCCCGCATGTCGCGCCCTACGAGGCATTTGATATGTACGACTACGAGGCAAATTTTCGGACGTACGTACGCCAAAGTGGTCTAACTATATCACGCTCTCCGCAAGGAACGCGACAAAAATGTTGACCTAACACACCGTCATGTTTGAATTTTGAAAATTGACGTTACCAGTATATTGACGTGTTACCAGTATAGTGAGGGACCCTAGCGCAAGAAAAGTGCACTTCCGGATAAAATTTTGGCTCTTTGCCGCCAAGTACCTTAGACCATGAGAAATTAAAAAATTGATGGAAGCACTTTGAAACTCCAATATGGCGGCCATATTGGACAAATCCAAGATGGCCGCCACCCGGATTGAGAAAATGATATAGTTCCGCCTCATGTGAGCCGATTTCCATGATATTTGTATGTAAATTGAGGTTTTTCAGGGTCCTGAGTTGATTGGTAATGGTTTTGCAACTGTTTGGCGTCTAAATCACATATATAGGGTCAAAGTCAAGGTAAAAAACCGATAACATACACCCGAAATAATGTAACTTCTGAACCGACCGACATAGTCACAAGTTCCAAGTTGCTAGACCTGTGTTTTTTTGGTTAACAAACCTTAATATGCTGCTTATATGACCATCTGATCTGATCTTGTTATCCAGAAGTCCAAAATACAATGTATATCTCAAAATGTCTACTGCACTTCTGCACAAGTCTCCAATTGTTGACATATAAACATGATTCTGGTGTCAAGATTTACAAGTTGCTCTGAGGCAGCAAATTTAATTCCGTTGATGTGTCTTACAATGTGATAAATAGGTGTACTATTAATTTGTCGTACTGTTTCTACAGTTAAGATTACTTCCATAACTCCACAATTATAGTGTGTCATTGTTGACACAACCACCCTGGCATCGGCAGAGAAGTGTGCAGCGCAGACTTGCTTTAGAACATTTACAATTTCCCCTGCAGGCCTTCAAGCAGCCACAATGAAACAACAGAGCACACGCTTTGCTTGCATCGGCCAAATCAGTCCAGAAAGGAGACCACACTTTACCCTTCTCATCCTTGATCCAACCCCAATCAGAAGCATCTGGCACATTCTGTTGTCGCTCAAGAGCCTGCATCCAAATGATGGCCGCTTGATAAAGAGCCCGCAAAATATGCTGGAGCAATGCTTGTTGAGTGGGTGGTATCATGTCAAGTGAACGAGTTCCCTGCGAGAATAACTGTCGACGGGCCTCATTGACACGGGAGGCATTTGATGTCTTGGAGTACATCATGACAGTGAATTTCTCCAAGCGCTGCATATGGATACTCTCCAATGTCATCTCCTCAGGACTTTTCAGCAACGTTGTTAGAGTCTCTGTGAGGTCAGGGAATGTCGACCATGTTGCCCATGCGGTCTTTTTGCCAATTCCATAAAATGAAGATGTAGTATCGCACCCTGTATATGAATGAAACAGTGGCAAGGCACAACACTTTTCTGGTCCAAGATTCTGAACAATCGTATGCACCGGTATGTGTCTGTGAGATTTTCCTGTACCAAAATCTATCCACAGTTCCTCAAGCCGAAGGTGTTGAAACATACTGATGCCGATGACAACTACATCACTGTCGACAGTCCGAACCAATACTTTTGAGTGTCCTTGTCTTGATGCATCAGCAACGTGAAGAAACATTCTTCCATCAGCTTCTTCATGGTTGCAGGGTGAGATAGTTTGAAGATCTGCTTGAGATTTGCCATGAATTGTGTTCACTATGACAAGGTCATCTTTTGTGGAGTAGAGTAACACTTGGGATATGTTGGCTGATGCGTCAACAACTGCATTACTCAGGAACCGAAATAGATTTACTTTGTTATCGCGGTTCTGTAGGAAGTGTTTCCAACTGGTAGGTATTGCAGTTGATCCCTTGACAACAGTGCGAGCCACCATTGTACCAGTACCTCGCTTTTCCTGAGCTTGTAGCTTCAAACTTTCTTCTGGGTAAGTATCCCACACTATGTCCAACCTCTGGACTTCACCCTGCATGTTGGAAGCTATGAAAGGCATGAAATGGCGTGTCACATATTCAGCAAAGTTTGTCGCTTTTGTGGGTTGCACCATGTGCACTATCGCTGCACCATCTAGCACCTTAGCTGTGACATCAGAAGGCCCAGTCACCTTTGGGATTTCTAGACAATCTAGAATATCTGACTTCTTGCCGGATCTCAACTTTCCTTTATCAGATATGGCAGGAGGCTCCTTCTGGTTTTCGTAACGAAAGAACTCATCCAGGTCAGCATCTTGTCTCGACTGCATTGAGAGAAATAGTTGGGTCACGAGAGAAGCATCGCGTTTCACCATAGACACTTTGCTGTTCCTGCTTTTTGACTCAACTGGTTTGGCGAAAGTAGGGACAATATGCCTCTTGATAGTGTCGGTAATAGCAACAGTGCCATTAATAAGACGGTCGTTAACATAGCAATTATGCAGTTGTTTTCCTTTCTCACATGCATTAATAAAGACCTCTGATGATTCCTCATTCATAACTTCCCTGGTGTGTAGCGTGATGAGGTCGGGACCGCTGTCTTTCAAGAAGGGGTTCCCTGAAGCTCGCATGACTTCCAGGAGAGATGTGACATCCTTGGCAAACTGTTTCTGAATACTCTCTGACTCTTCGTGGTGTCCCAGGTCTGGTAAGGCAGATACTGTTTTTGCTGCCTCCTCAAATTCAGCGATCGCCCTTAGTTTTTCAGGGAGAGCTAGGATGTGGTCATCCAAAGTGTCAGGATTATCGTAGATATTGGAAATACCTCCATCGCTTTTCATAACCTTTGTGGTCTGCTCATGGCTGTGGTCCTTCGGTATAAGCGAGAACTTTTTTCTGCTCTTCTGTACGACGAAGTTGCCTTTCATGAACTCCTTGTGAATATCCGGGTGTTTCCATTCGAGTTCCACCATATCCTTTACATGGATTGGGAGCCATCGTGCGTAGTGTGTCTGGTTAAACATAAACGCATAGTCACACACTTCATCAATCACTTGGACATATAGAATAAAGTCACCCTCACGCAGGGAGCGTACAAAACGGCAATGAAGGAGCTCAATGTCCATCACCATGGACCAGTACACAAACAACTTTGACACCTCCTTCATGTCTTTCTCCCACTCTGTTCTATTGCACAGACCTGGAGTCTGGTCGATTGTGTATGCCTCATTTTTCAGGATTGTCAAGGCCAGCAGGAACACTTGATGTGTGTATCTAGTCCTTTTCAAGTGGTGATCAGGTTTTGCGGAAAATGACTCAGCGCGGCCGGTGGTAAGAATTCCAGCCTTGCATGCCATAACTGCCATGCCAGATCCTTCCGTGAGCTTTCCTTCGATGGCCTCAATGACAAACTCAATATGAAGTGCTCCAAGCATCAGTACATACTGATCTTCACTCAAATCCATATTACACCATTTCCACTGGATGAACTTCCCAATGGCATATATAGGCTGGTCCATACCAATAACTGGTGTTTGGCCAGGATTGAGAAAATGGATGCCATCCTTTATTACAGACATTGCATGTTTGACCATTGACACAGAGGCTGCCTTATCTGAAAATAGTGGTAGCACACCAGTTACAGCTCTGGGCTTGATGCTGTCTTCATCCATGAGACTAGAATTAAAGCCAGCCCAAGTCACTATATCTCCAGCATCAAGATTAGCATTTTTCCGATAAATGAGGTCAGATGCGTGAGCTATCCAGGCTTCATCCTTCAAAATAGCACCAATGACATTGTCCTTACCAGGCCTGACTGGTTTATCTGTCTTCTTGAGAATTACATCATTATTTGCATCAAGCTCTGCAGGCAGTACATTAGAATAAGAGTCAGGCAGCTGAGGTTTCTGGGAAGTGTCAACATTGCTGATATCAATCGGCTCCATTTGCACACCTAGATTTTCATGAGATATGTGATTTGTTAGGGTGATAAGAGTACCATGGAACTCAGTCTTTGACAAATTTGATTGTTTGTGCTGATCGATGTTATCCATGTCGCCAGTGGTGAACACACTTTTTCTCATGTTACTAGGAACCACAACACCATCAGATTTGATACGTGCACTAGCTGCGATTGCAAATGCTTTGCTAACTTCCCTCTCTCTGTTATAGGTAATAGCCAGACCCAGCTTTTCAAATACAGTCATTAGACGTTTGAACTTCCCCTCGACATGGAGTTTGAGTCCAATATACAGGGGAAAAGGGGTTTCATGTGCCTTGTTGTGCCGCATCACTTGTTTTCCAACTCTAGTTCGCCTAGCAGCATTGAATACAATCAACTGAGACAGAGCACATGCGACTTTAGATCTTTGCCGATTGAGATTTGCTTCTTCCATGTTTGTGTCATATTGTCCCATGCAAACAGGACCCTGCAACAGTACATTCATAAATATGAGCAAGGCTTCAGGAACAGGTGACTTCAAACAGTCAGATTGAAAGTGTCCATCAAAGGGGTTTTGATCCTGCAAAATGTGCTTGCGAAGGAATAATGACGTTTGGATGATCATACGGGCATCTTCATCACCCACATAATATTGATTTTCTAGCTCTGCCTCAATTGCTGCTCCAGCAGTTTCCCGCGAGCATATCATGATTGAATGACCCCTACCCTGACCTCTGCTAGACTCCACCAGTTCAGGCTCAATAAGTAACAGCTTTTCCTTAAACCGTGTAGAGTGAATACTGTTTACATTAACAGGCTTGCCGATATCTCTCATCTTACTACAGTATAGCTCCTTCAGCTCATTCAATGGACATACAAGCTTTGACTCTACAATATACGCAGCTAACTGCGCTATGGCAAGTGAGTTAAGAGTACTATTAGGTCTGGTCTCGCATTTCGAAGAAGTACTGGCCCTGTCAATTGATCTAGCAGCATTTTCTAGGGAAACGTAACAACACCGGTGATAAAATGCATCCATAGCATGCACATCCGATGCAGAAGCAAGTTTGGCAAGGAGTTGTGTGTTTCTAGTTTTTGAAGCCCACATTTTGAATTTTTGGTCAACAGCATCAGTAGATGCTTTATGGAGAGCCTCCCCTTCAATGATTGTATTACATATAATACATTCAGGCTCCATGCGACTGAAGGTAGCATTTACTTTTGACCTAGTCTTTTTGGGACTTGGGAACTCAGTTGGTACTTCAGACTTTCTCTTCAGTTTCAGTTCATGTCTCTTCACCATAGAATTATTACAAACAGTTCTACAACTTTTGTGATAAACAGCTTTCATAGCAAGCATAGTTTTCGAATCCAACACCATCACACCCTTCGGCAGCGCATTCAAATGTTCAAGATCTCTGAGATCTTTTTCTAGAATATCATATGCAGAGTGGAAGCGCTCCTGCTGTGCAGGACAACGGACACTCTCATCGTTCTCTTTCTGGCACAAACAGCACATATCCCAGTTCATAGAAATGGTGTTTGGTGGGTCCATGCTGAGAAGAGGATGCCGTCTAACAGCCGACTAGTTTTAGTTGATAATATATAAAATATATCCGTATATGTCTGTTGTTTCCAACAACATTAGACTACGATAATGTATTTTATGGCGAATAATTATAAGCACAGCGTTGTTAAGTTATTATACCCAATCGCATGTATGACGCAATGTTGCTACGTATTAAAAACGTGTTTGTATCCCGCGTAAGATTACTTTGCAGGGGCGGCGGACCGGGGGGGGGTGGTGTTCGGAAGTCCCAATAATTGTGTTGGGGGGTGGGGGCAATAATTCTGTAATTTGAAACTGTTATTCCAGTATATTTGCGTAATCATGAGTATTTGAAAATGAGAGAAGATGCAGA
>JBEVXV010000565.1:0-2861 GCA_040505915.1 Sedimenticola sp.
GCTCTTTAGTGATCGCCCCCCGCCCCGGTCCTATCTCTACTAGATGCTCCCCCTCTCTGGGAGCAATGGCGTGGACGATACGGCTGATGACGCCATGATCGTGGAGGAAGTTCTGTCCGAATCTTTTTCTGGCCCGGTGTACTGGTGGATTACCCATTCATTTTTCTTCTATATCAATTGGTTTTAAAATGATGATATGGGATTATCCACTAAAATCACCTGGTTAGAAACATATGGGTGGGATTAAAACGCTCATCGATATTCATATCGATACTTTTGGCGGAATCTTTTGTTTGCTAGATCGCTGCATTCCCGATGCGAAACAGCGAGGAGCCCATTTGCTTTGAAAGCTGGTTGGAGGTGCATGAAATGAACGTAATTGGAACCGATCTCGCTTGATAAATCGACAAAAACAGATCGGCAGCTGCAATTGGCAAAATGGATGGGAATGTTTTGTCGATCTATTAAATCCGAGGGTCAGGTCTAGACTCAATGCATATTCGAATAATGGTTGTATTTTTTGAGCGGGTTATCAGGCAGCCTGGTTTCCTAATGAGCTTAACTTCTCCAGCGTATCGGGGAATTTACGTACCATCAAAATCAGGGCTGAGGCTTGCGCGTTTGGTTTGGCGCGTCCTTGCTCCCAATTCTCAAGGGTGCGTAGGGATACGCGTAGACGACGTGCAAAAATGGCACGTGAAACGTGCAGCCGCTCGCGAGTATCGCGAATCAGATCGGCATCTACTTCCAGCGGCGGAAGGTCTTCAACTTCGTGAGAGTGCAAGGTGATCTTGCCCTCGCGCTGCTGCTGCATCGCATCGACACCTTCCATCAACTCATCAAATAGCTTGCGTTTCTTAGTCATCGTGTATGTTTCCTGGCTTCTAATTCGGCCTGAATTACGTTCTTCAGTGCCTTTTTCTCGCCGGAGGTCAGATCCGTTGCCTCGTCTTTTCATCGTTCCCACGCTCCAGCGTGGGAACGCATCCCCAGGCGCTCCAGCGCCGCATCAACAATCCCATCGATCAATCTCAATCAGGCCCGTATCACCAAAATAATTCATGGCACTGGAGTAACGTCAATGCTCAGGCCTCTCTACATAACCACACGCTTGACCGGATTATTGTGAATATACTCCAGCTTCTCCCGCATCATCTTCTCACTGTAGATTAGCTCCGCGTGTGAGCCCTCCTGCCAAAGCTGATACTACCGATCACGCTTGTGTGCCTTGCAAGCAAAGCGCAGGCGATCCAGCAATCGGGTAACCCGGGTCTCTCCAGGTGGTGAAGCAACTGTTTTGCTGTAAACGATTTGAAGCTGCTAACGCACTTATCCAGCCTTGGAGCCTGAGCAACGAAGTGGAGGTGATTTTCAAGAATAACGTAGCCGTAGAGTTTTAATCCTTCATGCTGCTGTAGATGCCGCAAACTCTCCAGGATGATCTCGACACTGTCTGGGCGCGTGAATAACGGCAGCCACTCCTGCACCGTACAAGTAAGAAAGTGCGGCTTGTCGACCTCGCTGATCACGTAGCGGCTACGACCCATTGTTGTGCTCCTTGTTAGTTACGCGACGCTGGAGCGTCTAGGGATGCATTCCCACGCTGGAGCGTGGGAACGATACATACTGTGCTAATACATCATCAGGAAAGTCTTTCAGGTTGAATGTAATGATGGCTTGAGCACCGGAACGGATCGCTGCTGCAAGTACATGCCGGTCATCTGCATCGGGAAGCTCCAGGTTTTCAATTAATGACTCAAAACCAGCAACCAGTGAGTCTGGTACAGCTTGATTCATTAACTCACGAGTTCGAGAAAGTTTCTCTTCAAGATCAGGACGAGATTCTAAGAGATTTCTGATCCATTCATCATGAATACGGTCTGTCCACTTGGCAGAGAATAGTCCTGTAGTTGATAGGCGAAGCAGAAAATCCCGCAGTGGCGCAGGATAGAGCACGCAGGCATCAAATATGACGGTATAACGCATCAATAGCCCATATCATTTTCTTGGGCTTGTGCTGTCAGCTCATCAAAAGCATCTCTACTTTCCTGGTTACGCTGATCACGGTATGACATTAAATCCTGGTAACGAATTCGACGATGTGTTCCTGTCTTGGAGAAAGGTATGGTTCCATCATCGAGGAGCTTCACCAGATGAGGTCGAGAGACATTGAGAATATTTGCTGCCTCCTGAGTAGTCAGCTCTGCATGTGTCGGCACGATGGTTACGGCATTGCCTTGGGCCATTTCTACAAGCAGATCACGCAATAGTGCTAATGCTTGTCTTGGCAGAATGAGATCATTGCCATCAAGTTGGACTCTGGCACGCTCGGCTTGTGGCATCTGACCAAGAAGACGGCTCAGTTCCTCAGCGCTTGAACGAGCTAATGCTGAAGATTCGCTATCTGGCAATGCTTGAGGGTGGGCGGGCATTATTAATCTCCTAGGTTGTTTATAATTTTTATTATAACTGTATTCGAAATAAACGAAAATACGATATTTGAAAGTAACTATTCAGCTGGGTTTGGGGGCGGGCATATTTTATGCTGCACTTCCCTGTAGGAGCGCTTTCTCGAAGCGCGACAGATAGTGGCACCCTGGTCGTTGCTTCATCGCGGTCCGAGAGGCCACCCCTTGTATGATCAGAGTCCAGCTGAATAGATACAAAAATTGGTAACTATTCAGCTCGGTTCTGGGTCGATTGCGCCGTAAAAAGGTGTATTTACCACCCATCTTGACGCAATGCTACCGCTCCCAGCTCACGCTCCTTCCCCGCATCCATGTGAGTAAACGACTAAGCTTGGGTTATAAACAGCACTACTCAGGCCCGGCCAATCGCCCCTTTATCGACCCCTTCAAATG
>JBEVXV010000566.1:0-199 GCA_040505915.1 Sedimenticola sp.
TTAGGGTTGCATTCTGGGCATTGCAACGCTCCTAGCTGATTATTGTGGTCACTCTGTAGGTAACAGGGTACGATCGCGTCCAATTCGGGAGTAGTATATACAATGGCGGTTCTGGGCCAGCCGCCCCGGGGAGAATGGCACCTCCCAGCCCCCTTTGCCCAACCGCCCTCCAGGGCCGCCCCGCGCTCCACCGCGCCTC
>JBEVXV010000566.1:299-7049 GCA_040505915.1 Sedimenticola sp.
CCAGCCCCCGCGCTTTTTTGCCCCGACCTTATGTACGTGAAACGCGCCCGGCCTACATAAGGAATTGCCAATTATTTATGTACGTGAAACACGCCCGGCCTACATAAGGAATTGCCAATTATTTATGTACGTGAAACATCGGGCCTGGACCAACCGCCCTCCAGGGCCGCCCCGCGCTCCACCGCGCCTCCCAGCCCCCGCGCTTTTTTGCCCCGACCTTATGTACGTGAAACGCGCCCGGCCTACATAAGGAATTGCCAATTATTTATGTACGTGAAACATCGGTTCTGGGCCAGCCGCCCCGGGGAGAATGGCACCTCCCAGCCCCCTTTGCCCCGACCTTATGTATGTCGCGGGGAGGGCGAGTAACAAAAACCTGATTTACAAGTCATTGGGCACTTACCGGTTTCACGTAGATATGCACCATGCACCCTTAGGAGCACCCCACACCCCGCCGCGCCTCGCAGGACCATTTAGACAAATGTGTCTCAAGTGATATACCCGAGGTTAGCATAATACAAAATGAAGGGTAAGAACTTGTGCGCTTGGATCAAAGTAGGTGAAACGAGTCTCTGCGCAACGTCTTGCATTTACGAGCACTGCAAGATCCATTTGCTGAAGATCCGGAGGGGTAGAAGGATTCCTGTACCCTGCAGGTCTTGTGGCCGAGGGGTTCAGAGCGAGATACCGTTTTGTCGAGACTGTGGTCGAGATAAGATTCGGATGAGACACATACGGGCTAAACAACAGTTCAAGTTGGTCTTGTCGCAGCTGCTCGCAGTTCGAACACCCATTTAGAGAATTGTGTTGTAGGGTAAATACCCACTCGCAACATGGCGAGTATGGATGAATACATAGATCAACTGCTTGCAGAAATGCAGACACCCGAGCCTCTCCATACTGTTGTCCAGAACATCATGGATGAGCCCATCCCGGAAGCGGTGAAGAGGCGATTGCTCAAGCCCCTGCTTCCAGGGAAGTTCCGGCCTTCCCCGAAACCTCGGTCAAGCATCCAGAGGAAAAGGAAGGCTATAGAGGAGGAGTTTGACCCAGTTCCTACCTCTAAAACTTTCCGAACTACCCAGGACTACCAAAAGGAGATCCTGGACCTGTTCAATGATGTAAGCAAAAATGAAAAGACGGATGAGCTTACCTTCCGGCAGACCCGTTGGGCGATCGGCGACTACCTGCGGGCTTGGCAGATGGATGTTCCAGAGGGCAACAAACTTGGTGCAGATCCAAAAGCTTTCTTAGACGGTGTGCGCCCCCAGATCAATCAGAAGCTTGCAGAAGAGGTCCTAGCCCTCAAGGGGGTGAAGGTCCAGCTCGCTCTCAAGGTCCAGCTTCGCAAAGACAACCCCGATGGCAGTGAGGAGCTCACTGACCCCGTTCTCCGACATAAACAAGAAGCTGTTCTGAAAGCCCATGAGATCGACGAGACACTGGACAAGGCTTCCCCCCGAATCCTGGAGACGCTCGAAAAATGGACTCAGAGAGGCTCAGGGTGGGTGGTCGACAGTGTGCAGACTCTCTGGCTGGATATCGCCCGATACCAACCTCTGAGGGGTGGCTCATACATCCCACTGCCAGCGGCAGTGGGACACAAAAAGGCGGTCATCAACGTGCAGAACAAGGATGACCAATGTCTCCGTTGGGCTCTACGGTCTGCTCTCTTTCCGGCAGCTGAACATCCACATAGGCCTATCAAGTATCCCACACACGATGGCCTCGAGTTCACAGGGATCGAGGCTCCCACACCCATCTTCCAGATCGAGAAGGTCGAAAAACAGAACGGTCTGGCGATCAACGTATTCGGTTGGGATAAGGGTGTTATCGTTCACGGGCTCAGCAAGCAACATGAAGATACCCCGAGGATAAACCTCTTGCTGATTGAGAAGGCAGGCAAGTTTCACTACACCTGGATCAAAAACTTAAACCGCCTGCTATATGACCAGAGTAAGCACCAGCATCGCAAACACTTCTGCGAGCGCTGCCTCCACGGCTACACCAGGGAAGACCTGCTGGAGGCCCACAAGCCAGAGTGCCGCGGGATTGGGCAAACGGCGGTGAGGGTGGAGGTGCCTGAAGAGGGGAAGAACAAGCTGAGCTTTCAGAACCACCACAAGCAGCTCCCAGTCCCCTTCATCATATACGCCGACTTTGAGGCTCTGACCAGAAAAGTCGAGGGCCCCGAGCTAGACCCCTCTAAGAGCAATACCCAGAAGACGCAGCAGCACGAAGCGTGCAGCTACTGCTACGTGGTTGTCCGCTGTGACGGTGAGACAGAGCCCCCGGTGGAATATCGAGGGCCAAACGCGGTGGAGAACTTCCTCAGAGCAATCCAGGAAGAGGAGCGCCGCATCAAGGCGGTGCTGGCCAACCCCAAAGCCATGAGGATGACTCCAGAGGACAGGCGCATGCACAACGCCAGTGCCACCTGCCACGTGTGTGATAAACCCCTGAATGGTGACACTGTCCGCGACCACTGCCATATCACAGGCAAGTACCGAGGCGCCGCCCACAACGTCTGTAACCTGAAGCTGCGACTGAATCCCAAAACCACACCGATACCGGTCGTCTTCCACAACCTGAGGGGATATGACTCTCACCTGCTGATGCAAGCCATCTCGAAGGTGGAGGGCAGGATCTCCTGTATCCCTAACAACACGGAGAAGTACATCTCCTTCTCCCTCGGGCAGCTGCGCTTTATCGACAGCGCCCAGTTCCTGCTGGCGTCCCTGGACAAGCTCGTGGCAGCCAACCAGCCCGAGACCTTCCAGATTACGACCCGGTATGAACCCAGCAGAGTAAGGCGTGACCTTCTACTGCGCAAGGGCGTGTACCCGTACGAGTACATGGACTCTTGGGAGCGGTTCGCCGAGCCATGCCTCCCCCCAAAGGAAGCCTTCTACAGCAAGCTCTCCGATGAGCACATATCCGGGGACGACTACGCTCACGCAGAGAAGGTCTGGGAGACCTTCGGGTGTCACACTCTGGGCGACTACCATGACTTGTACAACCGCACAGACGTGCTCCTCGTAGCAGATGTCTTCGAGACCTTCCGGAAGACCTGCCTGCGGCAGTATGGCTTGGACCCTGCCCACTATTACACCCTTCCCGGCCTCTCCTGGGACGCCCTGCTCAAGAAAACGGGCGTAGAGCTCGAGCTCCTCACGGACTACGACCAGCACCTATTCTTCGAGAAGGGCATGC
Source organism: Sedimenticola sp. (assembly GCA_040505915.1). Taxonomy (GTDB): domain Bacteria; phylum Pseudomonadota; class Gammaproteobacteria; order Chromatiales; family Chromatiaceae; genus Vondammii. Next base: position 3,513 of record JBEVXV010000566.1, read on the forward strand.
GGGGCGGCGTCTCTATGGTCTCGAAGCGATACGCGAAAGCCAACAACCCCCGGGTCGAGGGGTATGACCCTTCCAGCCCAAAGAGTCACATCCATTACCTCGACGCGAACAACTTGTACGGCTGGGCCATGAGCCAATCGCTACCAACAGGCGGCTTCGGCTGGGTAGAGGGCTGCGACCGGCTTGCGGAAAGCATAACAGAGCATCCGGCCGACAGCCCTGAGGGCTACATCCTCGAGGTGGACTTGGAATACCCTGTAGGGCTTCACATCGCACACAACGCTTACCCGCTAGCACCGGAGCGCATGGTCGTTCAGAAAGAGTGGATGTCGGAGTACCAGCAAGGCCTCCTCGGCGCTGGGGTCGAGGTCAAAAAGCTGGTACCCAACCTCCGCGATAAGGAACGCTACGTGCTCCACTACCGCAACCTTCAGCTCTATCTATCCCTGGGCATGCGTCTGAAGAAGATTCACCGGGCCCTTCGCTTCGAGCAGAGTCCTTGGATGGAGCCATACATCCGGATGAATACCGAGCTCCGGAAGAGAGCCACCAACGACTTCGAGAAGGACCTCTACAAGCTGATGAACAATGCAGTCTACGGGAAGACCATGGAGAACCTCCGCAATCGGGTCAACGTCACTCTGGTGCGCGCGAACGAGGAGGACAGACTGAGGCGTCTGATAGCCAGCCCCGCCTACGCACGAGCCAATATCTTCGATGACGACCTCGCGGCGATCGAGAAGCATAAGAGCCGCCTGGTTCTCAATCGCCCTATCTACGTCGGGATGTGTATCTTGGACCTCTCGAAGCACCTCATGTACGACTTCTACTACAACAAGATGAAGAAGCGGTACGGCGAACGCTGCCAGCTCCTTTACACAGACACAGACTCCCTTCTCCTCGAGATCCAGACCGAGGACGTGCACAAGGACATGGCCGAGGACCAGGACCTTTACGACACCTCTGACTACCCGAAGGACCACCCGTTGTACAGTACAGCGAACAAGAAGGTCTTAGGTAAAATGAAGGACGAGTGCGCCGGGCGCCCCATCGCCGAGTATGTGGGCCTTCGTTCCAAGATGTACTCGATCCTGGAGGCCGGTGGCCAGAACATCAAGAAGGCCAAGGGCGTGAAAAAGTGTGTCGTGAAGAACCGCATTCGCCACGAGCAGTACAAGGAGGCCCTCTTCGACAAAAAGACCTTCCGCCACGGGATAGATGTGCTACGATCCAAAGGCCATCACATCTACGGGCAGCACCTAAACAAGGTGTCGCTGTCCCCCTTCGACTCCAAGCGCTGGATCGCCGAAAATGGTGTGGACACCCTAGCGTATGGCCACCCGGAGGCGCGACCCGCAGGCTGGGGTTGACTTTATCGACGAAATCCTTAACGAGTAAGCACACCATCGGGTGGCAGCACGGTGTCAGGAGGCACCACAAGGAGTTCCTCCCGGACGAATCCGCGAGCCGGCCCGTCCTGCAAATAGTAGAGCACGGGCTCTTCAGGCTTGGTAACCGAGCGTCCAAGTCGATACACCTGGAGGGACCACACAGGGTCGGTCGCGCGACGACGGCCACCCTCCAGCTCGCCGGGCTGGTAGAGGTAGCGAATGCCAACACGGGATGGGAGCTTTTGCTCCTCCAAACCAACAGGGCGACCTGGAACCACAGAGGAGGGCTTTTGTGCCACGGTTTTAGCCTTGATGGCGTCAGAAGGCTTCTTACCAGTCAGACGAGTCACCTCGTTGTTCAGAGCCGATATAACAGCAGGTAGCCGAGCGACCCATTCAACCGATCGTTCTCCAGCTCGTTGATCGGGGGCTCGTTGTGCGAGCAGCATCTCTTGGGCGTACTGGTGTCCAAAGAGCCGCTCTGACAGGGTGCGGTTGAACCGCTCCACAATTCCCTGGTCCCGGTGGACATCCACGCGGCCACGTCTCACCGAGACACCGCGATCGGCCAACAGTTGGCTCACCGCGCCCATGAACTCGCGCCCCGGATCGACCTGAAGCAGCTTTGGCCATTTCAGGGGGCTCCGCGTGTATATCCTCTCAACGGCGGCTGCGACCTCCTTGGCCTCTTTCGTGGCCAGGGGCTCTGCCTCTTTGTAGCGGGAGGCCACGTCGACCACGGTGAGTGCGTACTTGTACGTCTTGCGACCCACCCGGTCATGCGGGAGGAACAGGAGGTCGGCTTGTTGGACTTCGTTTGGCACCGGCACGTCGAATTTCGGCCGTGGAACATGCCGTGGGGCAGGCAAATAGATCTGCCAGATGGCCTGCTTTTTCAGCCAGTCCTTGGCAATGTTTTCAGAAACCTTTGCCGCAGCGGCCAGGTTCTTGATGGCTGCGAGCCCCTTCCAGTAACCGCGGGGACTGTAGTATAGCGAGCTAAGCTTGCGCTCGAGCTTACTGTCGGTCATGGTATATAAGCTAAGCTTTACGTTTCGCTTTCAATCTCATCGGGAACCGCACTCACACCCCATCGCGAATGTATTCTAATAATCTTATGAGTCTCCAACATGCATCGCGTGTCGTCGGATCTAGCAACCCGGTCGTATCTCTAAGGGCAGTTGGACCCGATAGGATCCTGGCAGCGAATGTCCGCATAGCGGAATGATCGCGACGCCACAACTCCAGCATTTGGTGTGGCGTCGCGATCATAGTATGCGCCAGTGGTCCAGGGTGTTTATTCCGCTTGGCGCAGTACCCGACATCAAGCATCGCAAAGTACAGCTCCTCTGGTAAACCCATATCTATACAAAGGATGCACAAAAGTAAAAAAGGAAAAAATCTCAAGCAGCGCCCCGACGTTCCGGCGCGACCGAGTCGGAACGACATCAACTACATGGCGAGCCGATATGCCACGAGGCCCGTCGCGGATATCCCTAGGACGACGAAGGCGATCTCACGATCTTTCTGGTCCTCGCTAGGCGAGTAGAAATCTGAAAGCCGGGGCTGTCGTTCCGACACCATCGGCGCGGCTTGCGGAAATGCTACGGCGTACTCGCGAATCGCTGTATCGACGTTCCGGAAAGTTTGCATGGCATGACCCTGACGGCGGAGTTCTTCGTTAATCCAATCGAGGCGCTCGACCCGTTTTTTGGACCATGCTGACTGCGCGGCCTGGAGCTGTTCTACAGCTTTGTCGTGACGTTTGCGTTCCTCGTCGACGCCCGAGCTGCGCATCGACGAGAAGAGGAAGTTGCTACCGCTGAAGGCCAGGGCGTTGACCAAGGCACCACCAACTAGCATTGCGATCGAGGCCATCGTTTGTTGACGTTTGAATACCCAGTATATACGTCTACTTCATGATATCTGCAGGGATGATCCCCTGTTTAATTAGCATGTCCTTCGTGGCCATGGCCAGGCCCACATCGAGAACTACCATGCCGATGTCATAAGCATTGAAGTCCAGCTTGGGCGTAGCTCCCTTGAATGCCATCTTACCCAGGCGTGCGTAGCCCACAGCCAGGCCAGATACCACAGCCGAATGATATGCCGCATTGGCCAGCATTTTCCCGTCCGTAGACATTGT
>JBEVXV010000567.1:0-1854 GCA_040505915.1 Sedimenticola sp.
ATGATATTTATATACTACTACTTAAAATGTTTCGCTGCTGAGAAAATGGACCTCACAATATCGAGGGTTGAGAAGAGTAAGGGTGTATATCACGAAATTGGATATTTTGATGTTTTTGCATAAACTGCTGTGGAATATCATTTTCTAGCTTTTGGAAATCAACTGGGCCTGTATTAAATCAATTAACAAAATAATTAAGAGAAATGTAAGGGTGTATCTCAAAATGCACAATATTTAGGCTGGAGTAAGGATCTATATAGGTGAAATTATGCTTTTCGGCTGTAGTAAGGGTGTATCTGCAATATACACCCTTACTCTATACTACTATTCAATACACCTGTATGTTCTGCAGGATGTATCTAAAAATAGAGTGTGTATGCAGATTCCTGCCATAAGCAATACACAGGCAGTGCTTCACAGCTTTACACAGTGAATCATTCACACCACGCTCCAGGCTGGAAAACACAAAGAATTATAATTGCTAAACAATTTAATAGTTCCGCACATTTCGGTAAGTAAAACACTTTTACTTGTTTAGTTCCTTTACACTAGATAGATGTAAACTGCATGTGCATGCATGTAGTATGATCAGGGTCTACATGGTTTGTTACTGAGACTACGAAATATTACTTCATCTATTGAACAGTGTAAATAATGTAACTGAGCATGGTCTATACTGGTCGCAAAGGCAATACAACACGTTTCCAGTTCAGGGATCATTCTAATAAATGCACATCTACATGTACGTGTTATGTGGGGGGGGGGGCTTTCTATTATGCTTCAGTTAACCCTTTCAGCTCCAAGTAACTGAATGGGACTGATCCATGATACTTTTCAGACCAATCCATTTATAAAAAAGCGATGTTTTTCTAAAAATATGAAAATGTATACTTGCAAACAGTGCAGATCCTGATGAGACGGCTCGTTACGAGCCAGCTCATCTAGATCTATACTGCAATCTCGCCTATAGACAAAATAGAGGTATATGGTGTTGAAAGGGTTAAAGTCCCATTGCACTGCGGTGTGGGGCAAACTGGCTAATTAAACCCCGCGTAAAAAGCCCCGTATTCTGTATGGTTTAAGTTCCGGTTCATGTCCCGTCGCACGTTGGCTCGAGTCAAAACCAACCGATTGTCCCCACACTGCGGGGCATCCTAAATGTTGAATCCCCTGCGTATGCCCGGCTGTAACCCCGCTATTCCCGGGCTAGTGCGGACGGCTTGGGGGGGGGGGCCTCGCATCGTTGACTTGTGCATTATAGTATCCTCACATACCAAAACTAGCATGGAATATACATGTATGCCATAATGGGAACACCACGTCCACCAAAACTAAAATAATTACTATTAACGCAAGGATTATACAACTAAGTTTAATCTTAATGTCAACAATATTTATAGAAGATACCAGTATACCAATGTTTGCAAACATGTAGATCCAGATGAGCTGGCTCGTAATGAGCCGTTGCGTCGTCAAGATGTGTCGATCTGCACTTTTTGAGAGTTTTTTAAAGATGAATACATGTATATGGAATTGTCTGAAGTAGAGTAAGAATCCGGGCAATACTTATACCTGGGCGGGAAAGTGTCATTTGATGCATATATTATTTGAGTTCATTTACATGTAACTGGCGTTAGCTATATAAGGCACTGATTATTAAGGGAAATCTTAATTCAGTGTACCTATTACCAAATTATCAATTCATTGATGTCCGTGGCAATCCTGAAACGTTAAAGCCATGTTGAGTACATGGGTACTTGACTATACCGCTATGTCCCTGCATTATGTGAGTGGTGTGTGTGCGTGTGTCACTTTGGCGGGGGAGAGGGCGGGGGGGGGGGGGGGGGGCCGTTT
>JBEVXV010000567.1:1864-6530 GCA_040505915.1 Sedimenticola sp.
AAATTCACGACGAGGTATAATTTGTTATTTTTCATGTTAGTTTTTTCCTGACAGTAGATTGATTGGGGGGGGGGAGGGGTGGCCGCTTTCACATTGAAGCTGTCCTTTCGTGAATAAGTATGTGTACATCATTTTTTGTCCTTCCAGTCGCTTCATCCAATGGCTGACACTGACGAATCCTACTGGTCATCGGATTGGTCAGATGAACCAGCAATACCAGACACTAGTGTTAATCCAGAACACATCTACACAGCAGTCTCTCTAGGACATCCTGGTGTTCACTCGGAAGGTTCACCAGCAGTACATGAACCTCCAACTGACGCTCCAATGGTTTGCGAAGTTGTCGATGACCAGGATGTTACTCTACAACGACATGTTTCACCACAAACAGCAGATATTTCCCAGCAATCAACAAATGTTTCTCCGCAAGCAGCAACTGTTTGTTCGGAGCCAACAAATGTTTCTCTGCAGCCGACAAATGTTTCTCCGCAACCTACAGATGGTTCTCCGCAACCTACAGATGGTTCTCCGCAACCTACAGATGGTTCTCCGCAGCCGACAAATGTTTCTCAGCAACCTACATATGTTTCTCTGCAACCTACAGATGTTTCTCCGCAACCACCAAATGTTTCTCCGCCACCTACAGATGTTTCTCAGCAACCTACAGATGTTTCTCAGAAACTAACAGATGGTTTTCCGCAATCATCCGAGAGCATCATAGACCCAATGCTGTCTAGTCCGGGACTGCCCCAGATTCCAGCAGCGTGTTCTGAACAATTACAAGTCATTCGTGAACCTCCACTAGTTATTCCTACGCAAAGTTCAACGAATAACATGTTTTATATTCCCGAGCAGCAACATGTTACCACAGAGGACTCAGATGACGACATACCGCTAGCAGAAATAGCCAGAAGGAGCCGCAAAAGACTCTGGCTCTCGGAAGATGAGATTGACGGAATAAGTGACGATAGTTTTAATGACCAAGACTATAATCCTCTAAAGGACGGCTTCAATTCTACGGACACAGAAAATGAAGATTCGTCAAAAAAAGTGAACGAGATAAATAAAAGCAAATCAGACAAGAAACGAGCATCACCTGCAGGTTGTTCAAAAACAAAAAAACTCAAAACAAAAAAGAAACGTGACAATGAAGCGAGCATACAGTCAACCGAAAATAATCCGATGAAAAATGACTCGAAAGCGGGCGGAAACGTTGACGAATCGGCTACCAAAATCAGAACAAGCAGTCGGAATGAAAAACTAACTAAAAACAAATCAGACCTGAAGTCAAAAATACAGACAATAATACGAGAAAAGCAGATCGGACGCCGCACAAAAAAGGTTACGCAACTGAGCGGCATTGAGCGTGCAAAGAAAAAGAGTTTGATTGAGGCAAAATTGCAGTCTGTTATTAGCAAATATCATGTGCAGCGATTAGACAATCTTCTGGCAAGCAACGGACTAAAGCGAAATAGTGTGAAATCGGATGGAAATTGTTTCTTCAAAGCAGTCGGCAAGTCCTCAAATCCAGATAATTCGCCCGATGATGTTAGGCATGAAGTGGTTGACCACATAGCCCTCAATAGAGAACATTATATAGGATATGTAGACTCCGCTGACGGCAGCTTTGATGATATGCTTTTAGAACTTAGAACCGATGGTCATTGGAATACAAGTTTGGCAGATTGTCTGCCTCTAGCGGTGGCAAACTTATATCAGTGTTGTATCAGAATATACTCGAGCGAAATTGAAAACCCAATACAAGACATCCATCCAGATATCAATGTGGAAGGAGTGCAAACTAATGACAGCATAAATGTTGCGCGCATTGCGATTCGAGGCAAGGAACATTATGACCGTGTCATTATACTAAACGATGACTCTTCTAAAAGCACTGATAACATAAATGCAAATGAAATCCTAACAAATCCTGTGACGCCGCAGAAGAATACCAGTCAAGAAATTCCTGATGTAACACCACACAAATCAGCCAAGTACAAAAGTCCAAAGAAGAAAGCAGTGTTTAGAAGGAAGCAATCCACGCCAAATCAATGGAAATCAAATAAAAAGAAACAGGCCAGAAACAGTGGAAATAAATATATTAGTTGTTCAGGAAAACTGGTAAAGGAAAAACAAATGCAAAATGTTAGTTGTATGAAATGCAGATACAAATGTTCAACAAAGATTAACGAAGAAGAACGGAAAAAAATATTCACGACATACTGGGAACTTGGAGATTATGCTCGTCAGAGAAATTTCATTTGTCAACACGTAGAAAATAATCCAACAAAAGGTAACACAACAAGGAGAGCAACGGCCAACACATACTACCTACCTGCAGAAGGAACGCGAATGCATGTATGTAAGAATTTCTTTTTAAAAACTCTGGACATTGGACAAAAAACGGTTTCCTATGCATTAAAGAATAAACAATGTGGAGCATATGTTGGACTAGATAAGAGGGGTAAAGACGCCCCTGGGAACAAAAAGGCAGACATAGACATACAGTTTATCAAAAGCCACATAGAATCGTTTCCAAGAATGGAGTCGCATTACACTAGAAAAGACACCAAACGAGAATACTTAGCAGCAGACCTAACTATTCGGAAGATGTTTACACTGTATGGAGAAAAGTGCAAAGCATGTGGTGTAACCCCAGTAGCTGAAAAGAAATATAGAGATGTATTTTGCACACAATACAACCTTTCTTTTTTTCATCCTAAAAAGGACAAGTGCTCAATCTGCACTATCTATGAGACAAAAAAAGCCGCGGGAACAGTGACAGATGACATTCAAAAAGAATACGATAGCCATCAAAGACGAAAGAAAGAATCCAGGGAGGAAAAGGACAAAGATAAGCAATCAACACAAATGGATGCATCATTCCATGCTGCAACGTTTGATTTACAGGCAGTTCTCTCGTGCCCTTGTACAGACGTTGGAGAACTGTACTATAAGCGAAAATTATCTTGTTATAACCTCTCATTTTATTCCCTTGGAACAAAGTCTGGTACGTGTTATATGTGGAACGAAACACAGGCTCAACGGGGTTCATGTGAGATTGCCACATGTCTCCTTACATACATAAATTCCATTTCTTCAGCTAGTACATCTCGCATTAAGGAAATTACATTTTACTCGGACACATGCAGCGGCCAAAACAGAAACCAGTTTGTTACTGCAGCATTGCTCCATGCACTCCGTGACTCAAACTCTATAGAGAAAATCAATCAGAAATATTTTGAAAAAGGACACTCGCAAATGGAATCGGACTCCATACATTCTACCATCGAACATGCGAAAGGAAAAACTGAAATATACCAACCGTCTCAGTGGAATACGGTTGTCAGCATGGCAAGGCGAAAAAACCCCCGTATGTTGTAATACCAGTGAAACATAGCGACATTAAAGATGTTAAATGGTTGGCAAAAACATACTGCCCAAACATGAAAGTTGCCACAGGTGGTGATAGGGTGCAGTGGCGTAGGATCAAATGGATCCAGGTCAGAAAGCAATACCCAGAAAGCGTATTTTTCAATTATAACTTTGATGAGGAAAACTTTATGGAAGTTAGAGTTGCTGCAACAACCAGAAAACGTGGTCGTCAACAGAAATCGTGGCCAAATACAATTCCAGGTCGTTATACTGGTAAACAACCGATAACATTGGCTAAGAAAAATGACTTAATGTCACTTTGTGTATCGCAAATCATTCCAGAAGAGCACCATACATATTATGCAAACCTGGAAACCAGCAGCAACGCCAAAGATAAAATTCCTATTGTACAAGCCAGTGACCTTGATACAGATGACGAGTAAATCACACATCAGTGAATTATATAACAAGTACATACAGTACTAATACTGTCGGTAACACACATCATAAATTATGATAGTGTAGTGGTGTAATAATAAAAACAATATTGAAGTAGACATGTGAGTTTAATTTGATTATAGCTGTGCTTAGTTTACCGCGACAAACTTCTAAGTGTTACAATATTATGCAACTTTTACATCAATGAACGCGGTGACCACGTTCATTGATGTAAGAGTTACATAATATTGACTTTGTTTGATCTGACAATGCATTTCAATGAAATTAACACCTGTCACAGTCGCAAAACGTGTGTGATTTCAATCAAACGTTTGTTTTTGTTTATCTGTCACATACTAAAAAATGTCGCGGTAAATTAAGCACAGCTATATATCCGTTATCTATTTTCATCATTAACTAACGAAACATGTATTTCTTTTTGTAATATAATACTTAAAACAATTAATTGCCTTGATATAGGTCCTTACTACTACAAACTTGTAAGGTGTTTGATTGGGAATGATGGCAGGAGTAAGGGTGTAAAATATAAATACACCCTTACTCTAGCCTAAATATCTGACATTACCGAATGGAGTAAGGGTGTATTTCACTAATTATCCAATTAATCAATAAATTGCAACATTATAGAACTGATATGTGTCATATATATATTTCTTATTGTTGTCCACAGATATAATACATAAGCGACTTGAAAAGCGGCTTTACTGATTTATACTCAAGCTTGAAACTTAAAACGTCAATATCTCAGAAACACAAAATACTGAGATAGAACCTTACTCTTCTCAACCCTCGATATATGCAACTTGTGTAGCCCGATATCAGCTATCACATC
>JBEVXV010000568.1:0-5655 GCA_040505915.1 Sedimenticola sp.
CACACTGTCATTCCCAACTATGGCGTTTTCGAACAATGGACAAAACCCATTCAGTGCCCTAGACACTGGAAATCAACAAGCTGGTGATAAACACAATATTATGATGAACCAGGGACAGCTGTTCTCGCCGTCAATGTACTCCCCACCGGCTACAGGCCCTTCCCTAGGATCGATGGGTACCCCACAGCTGCAGAACATGACACCCTACCCCCAACAATCAGTGATGCAGCCACAGCCAACAGGCCCCCCTCAGTGGGTAACAGAACTGATGAGCGACATCAAACAGATAAAAGGTGAAATACAAAAGCTGAGTGAAATCGAGAAAACAGTACAGAGCACAAATATGAAGGTGACACAAATGGAAACCAAAATACACAGTTTAGAGACTAAAATAAATGAGGTTGAACTATCATGTACCTTTATGAGTAATGAACAGGATAGTCAGAAAGCTGAGCTGAAATCTACCAAAGCTGAACTAACAACACTGAAAAAAACATGTACCAATCTTGAATCAAAGACAACACAACTTGAGAAAGAGAAGAAAAACATTGACTCAAAATTAATTGAATTGGAGTCTAGGTCTATGAGGGAAAACTTACTATTCTTTGGTGTTGATGAGAAAGAACTAGATTGTAAAGCAGCATTCACCAAAGTGTGCATTGAAACATTAAACATGGGACATGATGAGGTGACAGACATTAAGCTAGATAGAATCCACAGGCTTGGTGCTACTGCAACTGCTGGTAAACAGAGACCAATAGTCATGAAATTTCACTCATACCAAGACAGGGAGACAATCAGAAACAAAGCATGGGAGAAAAGAGATGCACTGAAAACCAATGGCTATGGAATAAGAGAACAATTACCAAAGACAGTCATGGACAAAAGGAAGGAGATGTACCCAATAATGAAAGCAGAAAGGGACAAAGGAAAAACTGTGAAATGGAACAGAGAAAAAATGCTGATAAACGGAAAGGAGTATGTGCCACCGGCAGCACAATCAGTACCACAATAGGTGTGTCATGAGGCAACACGTGACCTCAGCATCATATCATGGAATGTTTATGGACTGAAGAGAAACCTAGCAGATGCTGAGTTTCTAGATTATATTTCACAACATGATATTATTCTTCTAAGTGAAACATGGCTGAACAAAAATGACAGTAGTAATTTGGACATAGTAAACTATGAAAGTGTACATATCCCAGGAAACAAATCAAAACATAAAACGAAAGGAAGATACAGCGGTGGTATAAGTTTATACTATAAATCAACCCTCAAACAGACGGTTACAGTTACAGAGAAATCACACAGAGGATACATATGGGTCAAACTGAACAAAGAGTGTTTACAATCAACTGATGACATGTATATTTGTCACATGTACATACCAAACAGCAAATCCAAAGTGCTTGCACACGAAGATATCGATTACTTTGAACTGTTGGAGCTTGATGTCGCCAGGTATAAGTCCCTTGGTAGAATCCTCATATGCGGTGATTTAAATTCCAGAACAGGCACACACAGTAGAACACTTGAAATTCCACACACTGACAATTATATCCCAAACAACACAGACGATGACACACTATTTACACATATTCCGCAACGAGTCAGCGAGGATCACGTGGTGGACAGAAATGGGCGGAAATTACTAGCCATGTGTCAGACAACGGGTCTATGCATCGGCAACGGTCGTCTGGCAGTCGACGCTAATGTGGGTAAAAATACATTTTGTTCCAAAAATGGCGAAAGTGTCGTTGACTACCTACTGTTGTATTTTGAAGATAGTAAACTAATATCAAACTTTGAAATACTCCCATTTAGTGAATTTTCGGATCATGCGGCCTTACACTTCACATTAAAAGTGCGGATCACGGATGAAAGTGTTGAACAAGAAACCACACAAACAAATATTGAAAAACTGGTGTGGGACACATCCAAAGTTGATCAATTCAAAGAACATGTATTCGATAACATAAACGACTTACTACAGATAGAGGCAGACATTGACCAAAACGACGTTGATGTAACAGTCGACAGGTTTTCATCATTTATGTACCAGAACGCGTATGCTGTTTTCGGTAAAACAGTGAAACCGACAAAGAAAAAATATATACAAACAAGACGAAACAATTGGTTCAATGATGAGTGTAAATCAGTGAAAAAAGACTTCAACTGTGCAAGAAATACATATCTGAGGGACAAATCCGAACTAAACAGAACACTGTACACGACACAACGCACGAAATATAACAGAGTGAAATTGAAGGCACGAAAACAATACAAATTTGCCGAAGGTAAACGTGTTTCAGCGTTGAATAAAGCAAATGGCGCTAAGTCGTTCTGGAAAGAAATCAACAAACATTACAAGAAAAAACAAAATATATCCACAAATATAACAGCTGACGACTTCTTGGACCACTTCCAGACGGTATTTGATGATCCTGCAGCCGGCGGCACAGATGGTATCGGTGGTAACGTTGGAGATATAGTGCATCCCGAGCTAGACCGCGACTTCAATGACGACGAGATAAATGCGGTAATCAACTCCCTGAAATTAGGCAAAAGTGCGGGCTACGACAAACTGTCAGCTGAAATACTGAAGGCGTCCAAGGATGTAACAACACCGTTGTTAGTCAAGCTATACAACAAAATATTCCGAACGGGTGAATTCCCCAACTCTTGGTGCATTGGTGTGATTGTACCTATCTACAAAAGCGGCGACAAAGACTCTACTAATAACTACCGGGGAATTACACTTATTAACATTCTCAGCAAAATGTATTCACAACTAATAATGAACCGACTAAATGAATGGTCGCGAACACAAGACACCATTAGCCCAAACCAATTCGGATTTCAAAAAGGCAAATCCACGATAGACTGTATATTTGCTCTTTCCGCAATCATTTCAAAAGTCCTATCGGCAAAGCAGAAACTATATTGCGCCTTTATAGATTACGAAAAGGCATTTGACAATATCGACAGAAATCACCTATGGCAAAAACTGATCAATGAACATATGAGCTCGAAATGCGTCAAAACCATAAAATCTATGTACAACCATGTCAAATCGTGCATAAAATACAACAACAACACTTCAGACTTCCTACACTCGTACAAAGGTGTAAAGCAGGGGGATCCGTTGTCCCCGCTGCTTTTCATGCTGTTCATTAATGACATAACACAAAGTGTGAATACGGATATCCAGCACATATTCCAATTAGACGAGATCAGCGTATTCATGTTCCTCTACGCCGACGATGCCGTGGTATTCGCCACCTCTCCAGAATCGCTACAGTCCCTCCTAGATGACATTGGAACTTACTGCAACGTGTGGGGTTTAAAAGTGAATATATCAAAAACTAAGATCATGATATTCGAAAACGGTCGACACACAAACGTTACAATACGCATGAATGGTGTTGTGCTAAATCTTGTGACTTCGTTCAAATATCTTGGTATCACATTCTTTAAAAATGGAAATTGGCACCGTACACAACAGATTATTGCACAACAAGCATCACACAGTTTGCACAATCTAAACAATGTTTTTGAACAAATATACATACGAGCCGATGAGAAATGTAAACTTTTTGACACGCTAGTAGGTTCTGTTTTGAACTATGGGTCCGAAATCTGGGGGTTCAATGATGGCAAAGATATCGAAAAAGTGCATACTAAATTTTGTCGAAACTTATTGGGTGTCAAAAGGTCAACAAATCTCACTGGCCTGTATGGTGAATTAGGTCGAATGCCGCTGAAAATAATTCGTCAGTTAAACATGATAAAATATTGGTTAAAACTGTTATCAAACCAGTCGTCTCTCGTATACAAAGTGTTTAGAATGCTCAAATGTGATGTGGACGCTGGTAACATGCATAGCGGTAAAAACTGGGCTCACCAAATCAAATGTATACTAGATTCTATCGGATGTACATACATGTGGGTAAACCAAGAACACACAATACCTTCTTATGAACTGATAAAGCAGATACTACGTGACCAGTACTGCCAAACATGGCACGAATCCGTGAACAATTCGGAGAGACTGAAGAGCTATTGTGGTTACAAAAACTCACTCAAGTTTGAAGACTATCTAACTAACATATCGAACCCAAAGTTCAGGATAGCCCTGAGTAAATTTAGACTCTCGTCACACAGTTTGGCTATTGAATCAGGAAGGTTCACGAATATTGATAGAGAGGATAGAAGATGTATTTGCTGCCGACAGGGTGCTATCGAAAATGAATATCACTTTCTTTTAGCCTGTCCTTTTTACTCAGATATTCGGAAAAAACATTTACCAAGATATTACAATCACTGGCCTTCAATAGTAAAGTTTAACCGTTTAATGGCTACCGAAGCAAAGAGGACAGTCTTGAATGTCAGCAAATACATCTACTACGCCTCAATCAAGAGAGAAACTATCACAAATGACGCATAGTGGTATGTTATACCACCATCTTCCACACAGACACTGACAGGGAACACCATGACAAAGCAGACTAAGGTAGCATGAGTGCATACTCAATTTGGCCATCTGATATATGAACCACTTGCCACAAATACCAGGCTCGAATCACTTAAAGTGCACAGTTTGGTCACTGAAGGGTCTGAGCAATGCACATACTCTTCTGGGGCTACACTGTTTACAAACAGGTAAACCTTTTTCTTCTTTTGTCATGGCGCATCGCAATCAGTCCATCTGTATTAGTAAGGACATTAATTGAGATATCCCCAAACACTGCCTAAGTATCGTGTTCAGCCTATACTATACAATACAGTTTTACAAGATCGCCTGCTGACAAATGGGACAACATGGTGTATTCGACCAGTATAAAACATCCGCAGCAAAGGCTTACATGCCTTATATATTTATAGTGACTGGCGCATTTGGACCCGGCCATGATAGCTATTGATCAGACAGTGTACATACACAGTCGATCTGTAGTTAAAATGGTGGGCTGGTTGATGTGGTTGTGTTGTGCCATTTGTCAGTCGGTTGTCTGTATATACTCCTCTGACATCCCGGGTATACACATGCATCTACAACTGGTGTTTACATGTATTCGTGTTATTGGCTAGAAACATATTTTGTATGTATGTTTAATGCTTAATAAATATATATATAAATATACCGTTACAGTATCAATACCAAATACGCAGTACTGTAGCTGATTGTTTAGCACTACCCTTCAACTGACGCTACATGTATATTATTGTAGCATTGTTCGTTCCTACTGGTAATCTTCTAATGATGGTACTGTGTTAGGTCGTACAATGGAAGTTAACCATATTCCGGAAAAACCGACCGGTTTCGCACACAGGTGCTTGAGGAACAGTTGATATTTCGGTGTTTTATGTGTTATTTCGGTATATTTGGCGAATTTACGTCACCTACCGCGAGTCACAACACGCAATGCTGTAATAATCAATTACTACCAAAGAAAGACAGCATTTCAAATAGTTGGGTAATACAATTTTCAACATGCGTTGCTCTCAGGCCTATTACATCGTCAAATCTCAACCACAAACTCCACATTCGGGTTCTATCGATTCGGGAGATATTTATCAATCTGATGATGCCGATAGAATATGTGAACAACATTCAACTTTTTCTAAATTAAGGAATTTAAAAGCGATATCATC
>JBEVXV010000569.1:0-315 GCA_040505915.1 Sedimenticola sp.
ATAGCCTGAAAATTTGAATGGACCAATGAAATAGCATGAAACAGTGGCATGGAACAGCCCATTAAGTTACTTGGTGTTGTAAGGGTTAAACCCACATGGAATCAATCTCCTATTAGCTCAGTAATCATCAATTACAGTTGTAAAGATGTCAACCGCTTTAACAAAGAATGTAGCAAACTCATTGGTAGCTTATGTCTATTCCATTTATAGCTTCTGTTCTATTTTAATTACAATGGGAACTTTGTTGAATGGTAGAAGCATTACAGCATCATTTAAATATTGTCCTCATTGAACAAGGCAAACTTGTCAATTGTA
>JBEVXV010000569.1:325-5815 GCA_040505915.1 Sedimenticola sp.
ATCTCCTAAATGAAACCCTTTCATGTAGTTTTACCTCACAGAAGGCAGTGGTCATTTTGACCAACCCAACAATATTTATTTAGACAATTCCCCCCAATTAAACGAAACTTACCTAAGTTGAAGTTTGGTTGGGATTCTTTGTAGTCATATAACACTGAAGTGATCAGATGAGATGCGTGCCGACAATATCCGGAGTAATCAGTATTCAACGCCTAGCCAACTTTTTGAGTAAAATTCTACACCTCAATACAAACAACCTATGATCGAAATCACTATAGGTTGAAAAATGTGTATGAATACAACAAATAAAACTATACCCGACATAAAAAACATCGGGGTGGGATAAAATCAACTTTTGAGGCGGGCATCTGATCACTTCAGTGTTATATGACTACAAAGAATCCCAACCAAACTTCAACTTAGGTAAGTTTCGTTTAATTGGGGGGATTCTTTTACGTCATAACACTTCCGTTCCAGATGAGACTTCAAAGCTGAATTTTATCAAAAAGTAGAATTTCAGCAAATCTGGTTAAATAAACCACCTCACATATAAACAACTATAAATCCCACAACATTTATTGTAACATGTAGCATACAAACTCTACCATTAATCAGTAAGCACAGCATTACTGAACCGGTTACTACTGCTTGTAGCATTATCTACTGGTTTGTTATAGAACATCGCAAATGTTTGCATGTTTGACCATCCTGCCACTTTGAGAATATCGTCTATTGGTACACCAAAAGCTTTAGCCTTAGATGCCGAAGCTGCCCTGACACTATGTGGCTTATATTTATCACAATTTATGCCTGCACTATTCATGACAGTTTTTATCCACCGACTAACCGTAGCCTTGGACACTCGTCCAAACGGTTTTATGTAACTAATGAACAGTGAATTAATATCGCCTCTGAGAGACATCGTTCGCTTTAAATACTCAGTTAGCATAGTATACACACAAATACTCTTATCAGCAGCATAAGCACACAATTCCACACACGGAATACTTTTTCCCGGCTTACTTTGTTTTAACAAACCACTATAAAACAAAGTGTAGCTTGAGGATTCTTTCCTCATATTGTCTATACATAATAAATGCAATGATTGGGAGCGACCAGCCAAAACCAATGCCAACAGCATGGACAACTTCAGAGTTAGTAATTTCAGAGAAAGTTCTGATGCCTGTGGCAAATGTTTCAAATAAGATAAAACAATTGAAACATCCCATGTATCGCAGTATTTAGGTTTTGAGGGTCTAAGGTTAAACACTCCTCGTAACAATTTTATCACTAAAGGATGACTTCCAATAGTAAAACCATTTACAACCAATCCAATTGCTGATAATGATGACCTGGCTGTATTAAGTGCACTATAGCTTAAACCTTTATGAAATAACTCGGACAAAAAATCTACGACATCAGAAACATTCGCTTGAAGATGATTAATCTTCCTTTTACCACAGTACTGAATCCATTTTCGAATGTACGTTGTATATTGTTTCTGTGTACCAGGCCTCCATGAGGCCATGATAATGTCTGTAGCTCTGACCGAAATTTTTTGGTTTTGTAACGTTTCCCGGACAAGCGACAAACCATAAGTGTCATTTTTCTGCGTAATGGGTGAAGCGTATCTGTCCCCGGCAAAGTCAACAGGTTCTCTGTCTTGGGAAGAAGATACGGCGTATCGATCAGTAACTCCATCAGTATCGTGAACCAGCTCTGAGTTATCCATACTGGCGCCACCAGAACACACTCGCTGGCTTCCTCCCGCAGTTTCGTCAACAGCCTTGCAATCAGGCTGAAAGGCGGGAATGCAAAGAAATACAAACTGGTCCAGTTCATTGCAAATGCATCAACAAACAAAGCATCTGGATCGGGTTTCCAGGACACGAAACACTCCAGTTGCTTGTTCAATCTGCTTGCGAACATGTCAATTGATGGGCATTTCCATAAACGGAAGATATGCTTTGTAACATCAATATTCAGCATCCATTCAATATTATCATTGAAATTACGAGAGCTATAATCAGCAATATTTTTACTTCCAGGAATATATGCTGCAGAAATCCAGATTTCTTTACTAATTGCCCAAAGCCATATTTTCTTTGCCAGACCGTTTAACAGTGGTGATTTAATTCCGCCCATGTTATTGACATACGCCATAGCAGATGAATTGTCAGTTTGCATTTGCACATGATGGATTTTGCTTTTTACACTAGCACAAACTGATTTTAGTGCATAGAAGATTGCCAAGAGCTCTAAATAATTAATATGATATTCTTTTTCATCTAGTGACCATCGGCCACCAAAGTGATTTGTTCCACACACAGCACCCCATCCAGATTTTGATGCATCAGAAACGATCACTATGTCTGGGATGCCCTGTGAAATTTTTCTATTTTGCTCTGGCAAGTTTTCTATCCACCACTGTAAATCATTCTGCATTAGATCCGACACAATCATTTGTGCGTCAAAATTGCCATGATTTATACGCAAAGCTGAGGTTTTTGCCATCTCTAATTGTCTATAAAATAGGGGACCAAACTCAACAGCCGAGAACGCAGAGACAAGCAAGCCAATTACATGTGCAACTTCTCGAATACTGGTCATTTCCTTGATTCTCAGTTTGACACATTCAGATAGTATTGTATGCTTTCGAAGCTCAGTCAAGTATACTATCATATTAGACGAGTCAATGTGGTTTCCCAGAAAAATGATATTCTGTATTGGTATAAGCACAGACTTTGTTTCATGAACTATAAAACCAACATTTGTCATTATCGAGACGGTATCCTTGATATTTGTCAAACACTCGTCTATAGAGTCGCTAACTAACAGAGAATCATCGATATAACCAGCATTTGAGTGGCCCATTTGCCTAAGACTAGCATATATAGGCTTCATCAACTTTGTGAACATTCTTGGAGCACAGCCAATCCCATTGGGCAAACAGGTATACTGGTAAATTTTATTTCGCCACATAAATCGCAAATACTTGCGGTGACCTTCCCATATTGGGACCGAGTAATATGCGTGACGTAAATCTACTGACGCCATATAAGAATTTGGCTTTACCAGTTTCAGTGCTGTTTCAAACGAGTCCATTTTAAAATGGTGATACTCTATATGCTCATTTAGTTTTTTCAAATTTAAAATCATACGGTGTTCCCCATTCTTTTTTGGGGTTGTGAAAATTGGAGAAATAAACTGTTCATTATCATAGTCAACTTGCTCTATTACCTGCATTGTCAATAGATTATGAATTTCTGCATCTATAATACCTGATTCAAATTCATTACGTACTTGAACCGGTACTATATGTTGTAACGGAACCTCATCAGAGAATTCTATGTGACAATGCAAAGCAATATCAAGTACATTTTCATCAGAAGTCAGTTTTCTCCAATTTTCCTCATATTTTGACAGCCTACCTGCTTGAAAACGTCCTGTATTATTCAAATACTTCTTGGCTGGCTCCCGTGGCCCGTTTCTAGGACGAGCTGGGATTCTTGGACGCAGAAACCTGCCCCGACCTCTGTTGTACATGTTGTATGGCGCCGGGTAACGACCTCCTCTAAAGCCCCGTCCCCTAGGACGGCCTCTGCCAATGTTTCTGCTGATTTTATTAATTTCTTCAATATCTTTGATATCTTTGACAATGCTGTCACCATACAGTAAATCTGTAAATGGAACGGATGGCGAACACAAATGGTGTAATCTGGGATCCATGTCCTTTCGGTGTAATTCTCTTCGACGGACATTTATTAATCTGTTGGTTTGGCCCAGAAGGCCCAATGCATTCGTTCCCAACTCTAGCGATTCATTGTCCATTTCTGCAGAACCCTTGTCTAATATTTTAGCCATGTTGCACGCGGCTTTCACAACACCATTTTGGATCGCACGTAATTTAGAGTCTGCCGTCTGAGTCTGTGGTTTCAGAATAGTCCAAACACCTACGTTGACTCGTGTTTCTTTCAAACTTATGCAGTTTGCCGGACGTTTAATGCTTTTGGAAATTTCAGCGAAACTTTCATCAGGCATTCCATCCCGAAAAGTTAGATTTACCAAATCTGCCAGTTTATCATCGACCTCAGGGTCGCATGAATCGACTTTCTTAAATCGCTTTGTAAAATTCGCAAATACACCCTCGTCATGATCCAACGTACGTTTCTCAGATGATACAGACTCTGTACTCTCAAGATACTGTGACCCTTCGTCATAGTCACACTGATCAAATCCATCCGCCGTCGTCATATCGACGGGGGCGGACTCATCATAGGGGTCAGAATCGTCACAATACACGTTAGGATCATCGTACAGAGTGTCAACCCTTTGGGACAATGTCTCTACTCTATTGTTCGTCTGTGTTATGTTATTATTAATTTCACGGAGGATTAGAAGTGCCTCCTTGTTGAAAGTTTCCGTCACAGGTACGGTATTGGACGCACGGGTGGGTGGGGTACTTTTTGCTGGCACTTTAGTTTTACCCTTTCCAGTACTGCCAGTAGCTTTACCACTCGAACTTGTCGTCTTCGACGAACCCGGTACGGCGTTTTGTGTCTCAGACACCACGCCCGCATCATTTGCTTCCATATTCAGCGCAGACGCAGAAGTTTTCGGCGTCTGGCCTCGTGGTTCTTTTTGTAACATGACATTCGCCATGACTGGACCGCATCAAATTTTCCCCCCGTCTATTTATAGAAAATATTTCGAAAAGAAATAATTCTATTCTTTACAACCTACACCGTAGGCGTGACGGGAAAATATATCAATATTTTTGTTTTGTTTTTTACAACATATTTTTCGCAAAATATATTATTATTTGCGAAATTATCTTATCAACAGGTTTGGTGATTCTAAGAATAGCGTCTAAATATAGCCGATTATCACCAATACTGTAGGCGTGTATTATGTACTGTGTATTCACACATGTACTTTCGTTTCCAACTCGGTAAACACCAAGTCGACAAGGAAAACAATACACGACCGCGTCGTATATATATACGCTTGGATATATATCCAAACTACTAGACAGACTGAACTTATGAGCCGTATATCATACGGAAAATAACTAATATTTCTCTACCACGTAGAGAATAGCCTGTCAGCTGATACCTCGGTTAGAGCGAGAGAACACGTCCTCTCGCTATGAAATTCAAGGCACACTGATTACTCCGGATATTGTCGGCACGCATCTCATCTGGAACGGAAGTGTTATGACGTAAAAGAATTTATTTTACTTTGCAATAGTCGGTTGTCACACGACAGAAACTTATGCTAACTAGGTATGGTATTTTGAAACTTTATTTAAAATAATTTAAACTGTGAAAGTGTCAAATTTTATGCAGGTACAGTATACATAAATCGACAACAAATGATGGCCGATTTTGATAGAAAGTGTGTACCGTTTTTACTTTGAGACGAATCATGTAATAGATTATCTCCCTTTACTTCCAATGTTTGAGCTAATAAACTCATGGATACTTGATA
>JBEVXV010000570.1:0-3709 GCA_040505915.1 Sedimenticola sp.
TTTGCATAGTTATGGCACTAGTCCTTTATGATATTTTAGGCCAGTAAAAATAGAGGATGACCCACCACTAATTGCTTACCAAGGTTTTTTTGCAGATTATGCTTCAACATGGTCTGGTGGATGTGTAAACCAAAAAGCACCCGAAAGCACGATATGGAAAGCACCTAATTTGCATAAATTCAAAATGGCCGCCAAAAGACTATATCAAAATTCTTAAACACGCAATATCATGAAAACTAGTCATAATACACGATATAAATGTATTATATACAAATAGGAACATGTATATAAGGATTTCAAAAATCATTATAGAAAGTGTTTATGACGTCACTATGACGTTTTAATGGACGTCATTATGACGTCATCATGAGAAATATCTGTAATTTTCAAGTTATTGTGTTAAAGGCTTAGTAGAATCTTCGTGGAAAGGAGTAATGACATTAATGATCATTACTTATTATCTTAGTGTAGTATTGACATAATATTGTAATGACAAACAGATGACTAGTAAGGTGGATTAACGATATCTTTCTGAAACAAATACATATATATGAATATAATGTGCATACATACTAATCAGCTGTACACTGCATATGTCGTTATAAAACAATACTACGATTGTATTGGATTGGTCTCAGTTACCATTACACACGTGGTCAGTAACATCACTTAGCTACATGCCATTTAATCACCTCCTACGACAAGCGGCTGCTGTGACACTCTTCGTAGAATTACATACAACTTAGCCACCCGGTGATGTAGTGGCCCAGGTGGGGAGCATGTTACAAACATTTCATAATCACATCTATCAATGAAGTCATAATACTACAATATGTGTCATTTTTATGGTGGTTAAACTATTGTATTGTAACATTGTCCTGCTATCAATATATTCAAAGGTAACAACCTACAATGTGATACGGTAACAAATCAAGTTCCTTGGCTGGGTACAAACGACAACGTGAAGTTCATACATTAGGTTTTGCCTTTGTCAACAATACACAATGGACATACAATCAACCACCAATCCATATATTTGGAACACAATGCATTGTATTTAGGCACAACTCTAATTCACATGTGCATCATCATCATCATCATCATCATCATTAAGCGGAGTATTATTGTTCGAGCAGTCTCCACCACAATCCGCACATGCCACAATACACTCCATCCCGACTGTTTTACATGAACACTTCAAGGTAGAACAGTCCCCTTTGCACCCGCAGTGAATCAGCTTGAGCAGATATTCTGGAGCGATCGGATCAGATGTCATTATGGGCATCAGTTGGTTCTCACGGACACACCATCCCCATTCGTTAGGAGTCAGTGCATTTTCATTCCACGCTTGTACCTGATGATACACCCGGAGAGAATGATACGATGCCGACGAAGATGTTGGAGGTAAACTCTTTGGATGTATAAAGTTACCACTATTGAGTTTCTGCATAAATTTACGCAGCCGCAGATCATCAATATTTTGTACACTATTCGCAGCGCCGTAGAGTTTTAGCATTACCTGTTCACCAGCCTCAGTGATGCTAGGCACTGTCGCCTTTGGATCGTTGAAAACTCCAGCAACATTTCGAAACGTGCTTACATTATTCATCGATTTTAATATGCTCGCCTTTCCCAGTCCATGAATGCTGGATGTGGTATCACAACCAAGTACTGCATGCGCGAACAACAGATTGTTACACATTTCACTTCCTAGTGCAGTCCGGCAAGTGTTTATATTCCATACTCTGGGAGACTTTTTCGTATCCTGTTTAGTGACGGGTTGATAATACAGATTGCATTCGAGCGCATCAACTTTGTGATTACTAAGTAACAGAATGGTTAAGTCCGAATCACTACCGATCACTACTGTTGGTTCATTGGCTGCAGTTTCAATGGCCTTTGCCACTATTAGTACATCCGCGTCAGCTTCGTCATGAAACACTTCGAAATTGTTCCGAATTAGGGAGGCACTCAGAAGATGTATGAAATTCTGTTTGTTCACTTTGTTGGACAGAAAGTCATCTTTTTTCACGTCCAGAATACAGTTTGGTGTAATGACAACATCAGTGCAGCGAATTTGGCCTGTCCTGCGTCGATGCACCGCATCTTTTGTGGTACGTTGGCCATAGCCATCGAAACACACTTTGGAACCTGGGTATTTGTGTTTTAATAAGTTAATGTACGACTGGCATATCTCTCCAAACGTTGAGCGTTTTTTCCACGGGACACGATGCAGAAGCCAGCCGCCATCCACAACATACCGAACCTCGTTTGGCAGATCGGCTGGTGAATGCTGTACGTCGTTCGGCAACAGTTTCCAAATTCCGTCCGTCAACGCTGGTTTGTCTGGTGCTCTCATTACATCCCTTGATTCGAATAGAGAGGCCGGGTAGCTACATAGCTCGTGAGAAAATACTTCTGGTAACTTATCGTCATTCATGCTACATGCCACGAAACGTTGAAATAGCAACTGTGGATCAATGCTAATGTCTGAATTACCAACTTTGATTGTGTTCTTATTCAGGTTTACTACACGGTCATTTTTTCTGAATGTATACTCGACTACACTCTTGCCTTCCAGTTTCGTTAGAATGTCAATACCCACGTTTCTGGCATTATCACAATTTACGTTGTCAGACGCAACGAGTCCCGTTGCAATATTTCGCAAGGGTTGCGTTCCATCGAATGGAGATCGCTCGCGAAGGAATAACAACATCGATTCAACATCTTCGGCATCACGCTTCACACGGGGTCGAGTTGCTTCCTTGTGCTGGTCGCTGCTGACATACGTTACAGATTCGAGTTCCTGCATCGCGCTGTTGACGGACAGACACACAGGCCGGGACATTAGCCATATTAATCGTTGTGCTTCTGTAAATCCCATTCCCCTGCTTAGACCGCCTGATGTTTTCAATGACCGCATCAGTGACTGTTCAATGACAAGGTCTGTGCTTAGACCTGCCCAGAAGCGATCTGACTTCCGTAGGACGTGACGCCCATTTTCAAAGTGTGCGTAAACTTCGGGAAAATCCTTCTCCAGAGTTGCCATCTTTTGCAGGTACACATGTATGGTCTTGGCGTAATGATTGTGTCCAGTTGCAGCCAATATAGGCAGGGTTTCAGCGACCGCCTCAATATGTAGACCCCACTGACCGGTCCTCTCAGCTTTCAATAACTTTCGTGACGTAGCACACAACTCCATGTACTGTAGCCACAGGGCTGCAGTTCGCGATGCCGACAGACTATTTTCAGTTTGTTTAAGTGTATCGTGATACCTATTGAGAAGTGATATCGCGTTTTCATCATTGATTGTGATATTTCCATTTTCAATACCTTCATATGTGGAGCGTACAGCAGCAATGTCCTGATCAGTCAATATATTTTCATCGATGGCCTTTTCTTCAAGTAACGTGTTAAGTGCAGCTTTCACAAGGTAATGTGCCCGTGATAGTTAAATTAGTAAAATAGTTAAACTAAGAGCAAAGTTATGAAAAAAATATGTAGTCTGTAGATCTTAATTTGTAGCAAAATATTGACATTTGACCACCATCTTGGATGTTGATGCAAAGGACTAAGTCAAAACATTAATTTCACATCAGGAACAGAACCCTTGACCCCAATAACCTATGTCTAGGCGCCAAGATCACCAATTCGTTCAGAAGTTATGTAATTTTCTAGCATTTTGGCGGCCATCTCCATATTGGATTTT
>JBEVXV010000571.1:0-5780 GCA_040505915.1 Sedimenticola sp.
AGTGTTAGACTGCCATGTGTATTTTCTTGTATTATGATTAAGAATTCGCCAAATATCATGTAGGTCATATTTATCTATATATAATGGATAATATTGTTTCTCGTGATTTTTTATGATATCGTTTCTCCCATTTTTTCTTATCTAAGTCGTTATCTAAAATTATATTAAAGTCGCCGCCAACTATTAAAGTGTCAGGTTCCGTTGAATTGATATAAGCATATATCTGTTACTTTAAACAATATTTTATTAGGCAAATATACAAATATAACATTACATAGTAAACAATGGGATTTGACCGAAAGCGTAACTTATCGGGGTCATCTCCCAATATAATAACATTACATGGTATATATGTACAAAAAGCGAACAATGGTGGCTCACAACACTACTGATAAAAAACAGCACGAGTGAATATGTGTATACTCAATTACAGTGGAAATGGTATATGTACACATTGAGATTGAGTTCAAAGTAAAAAATGATGATAATTTTAATGAAGGGAGAGAGAGAGAGGGGGAGAGAGAAACGAAGGGGTGGGGTGGGGAGAAGAGAGTGGGAGGTAAGAGTGGGAGTCCTTGTCTGCACGCACATCATGCTACACTACAAACTATTTCTGGAATAGTGCTAAGCCAAGTGCTTTCGATCGCATGTTATGATGAGAAACGTTTCGATTCCAAAATATATTTATGCGTTTGTAAGAATATTGACTTGTTTGTTTCGTAGGTTTCTGCTGGAATTCCGAAAAGTAACTGATGCTCATTTATATTTTGATGAAGGCCGGAAAAGTGAGTGATTCTTAAGTTTGAATAATGAGGGCATTCAAGTAGGAAGTGATATGTAGTTTCGACGCAACCACAATTGTTGCATAAAGGACTTGCAACAATGTTTTTCCGAAACAGATGGTCATTTAGAGAGCTGCATTCCAGTCTCAGTCGTGTATGGAGGATTTGTCCCAGACGCGTCCCGACGTGATAATAGTCGGGAATTTTAGTTGGTGTACCTCGGATAGTATTCTTGAATGCGGACAAAGATGGAGCGTTTCGCACTGCAATATCGAGGTTATTCCATGCATGTAGTGTAGATGGGAGGAACGAATCTTTATATATTCGTGTTCTTGTTCGAGGTAATTGAAAATTTTCAGAGTTCCGCAATGGATAGTTTGTAGTGTCGCCGACTCTGGCAGGAACAATATCGGAAAGGAATGGAGGTACTAATTTATTTACCATTTTGTATAGCATAATAAGTTTTTGGTAATCCCGTCTGGTCTGTAGGGTTTCCCATCCTGTTTCTGCGTAAAGGTTTTCTATTTTACATAATTTAGTTGCCCCTGTAACGATTCTGGCTGCTTCAACCTGAATGCTCTCTAACTTTTGTTTGTCAGCGAGTGTACAGTTATCCCAAACTACACTGCTATATTCTAAGAGGGGTCTTATATAAGATGTGTACATTTTATCCAATGCTTGTCTGTCAACTCGAAATTTTAAGCCCTTAAGGATGTTTATTTTTTGCCAAGATTTTTTTGCCATAGAATCGACATGTGAATGCCAGTCACCGGAATTTGAAATATTAAGTCCAAGGTGTTTGTGTGTGGGTACCATAGTTATTTGACTGTTGCTAAAGAGAAGGGGAGGGTGTGGTGGGCTATTGTGCTTCAGAGAAAATAAAAGCTGCTCTGTTTTGATTGGGTTAAATTTTACGAGCCATTCTTCAGCCCATATATTTATTCTATCAAGATCGCGATTTAGGTATTGCGCTGAGTTTACAGGGTCATCAACTATAATAAAAAGGCTAGTATCGTCTGCAAATAACCGAATATTTGACTGAATGTTATTTGCAATATCATTGATGTAAACAAGAAATAGAAGTGGCCCTAAGATGGATCCCTGTGGAACTCCAGCGGTTATATGTTTCCACTCGGAGGTTTGACCGTTTATGACGACTCTCTGCATGCGGTCAGTTAAATAATTTTCAAGCCAAGCAAGAACACTTCCATTTATCCCTAAGTTTCGAAGTTTGAAAATTAGACCATTGTGCCAAACGCGGTCAAACGCCTTGCTGATGTCAAAAAAGACAACTCGAACTTCCTTCCCAGCATCAACAGCCTCACAGAAAGTATGATAAATTGAGAGTAGTTGGTTGGTTGTGGAATCTCCTGTGACAAACCCAGACTGGAATGGAGAGAGTAGTTTGTTTGCAGTAATGTAATTGAATATATATTTGTGTACGCATCGTTCCATGACCTTACCAATACAACTTAGAAGGGAGATAGGTCTATAATTGCCTGGAGATGCCGGATCCTCTTTTTTATAAACGGGCGTTACGTTTGCCTGTTTCCATTGGGACGGGAATATTGATGTGTTAAGGGAATTATTGAAGAGAGTGGCCAGTGGTGTTTTTATGTAATCCTTGGATTCTTTGAGGACGCGGGGGTGAATTAGATCCGGTCCAGAGGCCTTCGATGAATTTAGAGCAGCCAAAACATCAGATATATCTGTAGTCGTTATGTTGATAGTGCTCAATGAGGTGTTTATGGGTTGTGGTGGAGGAGGTGGTAGATTTGACCCTGAGTCGTCTATTGTTGACTGGGAAATAAAAAAGTCATTTAGTAGTGATGCCTTATCGGGATCTGTTTCATACACTTGACCATTGTGTTGTAAGTCTGGTAAGGATCTCTGACTTTTGTTCAGGTTTAGAAGCTGTTTGGAAACTTTCCAAAATAGTTTAGGGTCAGTGTTACAGTTTTTCAATTTGTCAGATAAATCATCGTTATATTTTGTTTTAGCCTTTTTAATTTCTGAAATTACTTTGTTTCTCTGTGCTCTAAAATTAGCCCAGCACGTGTCATTGTTGGTTCGTTTCGCCCTTCGATATAATCTTTTTCTTTTCCTAATTAGTTTGCGTATATGTCCATTTACCCAAGTTTGGTCAGAAGGTCTTATTAATGCAGTTTTATTTGGGATTGATTCTGATGCCGCGTTTTTTATTTTAGATGTAAGATACTCACATTTATCATTTATGGTTATATCATCACTTAAGCAAGTCCAATCGGTTTCGGATAGTAATGTTCTGAGTTTGTCGTAGTCACCGTCTTCGTATTTCCAAATAGTTCGTTTATATGTTGCGGATTTAGGTTTTGCAAACTTAAATATGGCAAAGATAGGACAATGATACCTAATAAGATTAGGAATGAATGGATCGCTGACACCACTGTATAGTACGCTGTCTTTCTTGTCTACAAACATCAAGTCAATAATGGAAGACGAATGCTCAGTGAAGTGGGTACAATCATTAATTAGTTGATGAAGGCCAAATTGCATAGATATATCATCTATTTTCACTCTGTCTGTGTTATTGAGCTGGTTTAAATTAAAGTCACCTGTTACAATAATATTATTAATTGAAGTATTTTTAGCCCTATCTATACTTTCATGAATACGTTCCATATATTCACGATTAGAGTTTGGGGGGCGGTAGAAACCACCAACGAGGATCGTTCTAGATTTTATCTTCACCTCAACCCATATAGCCTCTAAGTGTGCAATCTCCAGGTCATGCCTACGTTTTGAAGTTAAAGATTCATGGACATATACGGCAACCCCACCTCCTATTCTATCAGGTCTATCTAGACGATGAGGTTCTGCAAAATTTTGCATAACTAGAGAGGAATTCTGGACTGTGTTATTTAGCCAAGTTTCTGTAAGAATAACCACGTCATACGGTTGCACTTCTTGTTCAAGGACATCAAGTTTGGGTTTCAAGCTCTGTATATTAACATGAAAAACGCTGAACATGCCACTCAAATATTCAAAAGAGCAAGAAGAAATATCTGAGTCGCTCACCGAAGATATCGAGGATGGACCCGGGTTGGGATGAACATCGCCAGACTGATTTAGGATTAAGCATTTCCACCAGATAAATACTATAAGGATGATAGAACTAGCAACAGTTTGGTAGGACACTATACTTGAAATGGATACTTGAAGCTTAACGGATGTGCGATATGTATTTCCTACCGTCTTAAAGTAACGTGATCTGTTTGTCATATGCGACAATATGCTATATAATGCTATTCTGGAATCGGACGAACCATTACCATAAGCAGCCATCAACCCAATGAATACAAGCAACACCAGTCCAGTTGGACGCAAAGTAAGCGCTTGTCCTGTTCGAGATCCAGTACCGCGCCACGCGGTGCCCCGCGAACTCTTAATATAATAAGTCGAATACATCATGTTACGCTAGCTAGCAGTACCAAGAATTCGAGGGGGACCGGAAGGCCCGACGTCCGGATCCCGATCAGAACAATCACATGTGAGTATATATACGTTGTTACATGTAGTAGCAGGGGACGCGTGCATGCAAACACAGGACGGGTGTCTAGGTTCAAGAAGAAATGAACAGAATAAAGAAAGAAGTAAAGGAATATCATGTTTGTGTAAACACGAAATGCACAATGTCGAGATTGGTAAGAGCAGACCCATCTAAAATAGTTTGCTTACATAATGATTTCGAAACATGTGAAGATTTTTCTATATATACGCAATAAGAACATGTATGATCAGTATGAGTATAATCGTTACCTGACTATATAAACTGTACAGTTCAAATATGCATACATGTCATAAATTTACAATATCATGGTCTAGTGACAATGTGCATACATATTCTCTCGTAAGCAAAATACTCAATAGACCCTATACCAATGAGAAATACACGTGACAGTAGAAATAATATTGACTTGAATTTTCATTAAACATGTTCTGGTGCCAAGGATCATACCGCACCAACGAAATCACTATTTATCCGTGTCACTTATTGACTACCTGTATACATATTTATGATTTTGGCAAATGCTCCCAGTTCTAACATTTCAGTGGAAATCGCAAGTTCAGCTCTGAACTCTTAACATGAATTTACAATAACTTGCAGTTGACCTGGTGCCAGGTATTCAGCCGCACCAATATAAATCACTTGAATGAAGCCCCATTACCACATAAAGCTTTTCTCGACAGTGATGAGATCATTGTGGCATTTGCATGACAGAGACATCCATAGCAACAATGTGCATACTTATTTTGTTGTAAGAAAAAACAAAAGACCATATACCAATGAGAAATAGCCTACATGTGACAATAGGAAAAGTATATGACCGAATTACATGTATCAATATCATGTATACGTATACATTATTTAACTCCCATAATAAATATATTCGGCATAGGCGGAGATTGGACGTCGGAAACAGGCCACGGACATCACTAGATCATAGGCTATCCTTAGGCTATCCCTCTCCCATAGCAAGATTTCTATAAAATAGTGCAATTTACGCATTTTTTTTGGTTTTATGACTCTTTATAAGCACCCCACAAGTGTATTCCGACAGTTAAAAGTGATGCGCTATCTGGCTATATATACATGTATGTCATCAAGATTCCCACTGGCGGGGGAGGGGGTCATACCCGTATGGCACATGGTCTATGCAGTCGTTTCCAGGCAGTAGTTTTTCACTTAAACCATAAATCTACTGAAAACTATCCGAAGTCGGCTTCCGATCTCCTGCCTCCGCCCAAAACGAAAACGCACAATATTTAGTGATCCGCATGACATACAATAATACTCGTATGGCCATTTACAATATAATTGGAAATATGATGATTACTCGCGTGTTTTTACATTACCGTTTTTCAGAAGCAAGGACCGATGACTTCCACTGATAAAATAAATACGACTCGTAGACCCACGAGTATTTTCCTCCAAAAGCATCTTAGTCTATTTGCATG
>JBEVXV010000571.1:5880-7325 GCA_040505915.1 Sedimenticola sp.
TAAATACGACTCGTAGACCCACGAGTATTTTCCTCCAAAAGCATCTTAGTCTATTTGCATGTACATGTACTGTATGCTATGACACGAAACAGTATCACCATTACATCTTACACAAATATGTCACCGTGGAGAAAGAACAGTGGGGAGAGTCTGTTTGATGAGTAGTTTACCATAACAGTCCTCACAGACGAAAACGAAAATGTGAGGAATAATTTTGCATACGTGTATGTACCATACGGTAAAAAACCCGTATGTACTACGACTGTATAAGATACATGTACATCGTTCTTTATCAAGATGATTTCAGATCAATGTTAAACAAGTACTGAAAATGACCATAAACGCACAATGCGTGAATACATCTGCATTTCATTTACCCATGTTCATGTTTATATGGCGTTCGCATAGTGTACGTATTTACGAGTAAACTTATATAGAATCGTATAATCATGCTAATTTGAAATTTGGTCGATTCGTTTATGTCCTCTGTTGTATGGATTTTATAAGGGAAGTAATCAGTACACGCTTCGTCCCATAGTGTTGGCGTTGTAGTCACCCATGGAAAATACATGGTTCAAAATGGTATTCATGAAAAGGTACATCAGTGGTCACATTATTGCGATCAAACCAGGAGGAAAACAAAATGCACATTTTCTTTACGAGCATTGATACACCTGATCGGGGCCGAAGCTGTATACAATTCGTCAGATTGGGCGTGCAATATGCATCTAATGAACACGTTAGATCATTTCGAGGTCTTTGCGTGTACTACATGATAAAGGGCTACACTGGTGGATACCGCCGTATATGCAATTCTGATATGACGCGTAATCAATGGTAGGATACTATCCTGCGCTCTGGTAGAATAGACCAGTCGCCGTGACCGCGACCAGCCGAAATGGACCGCATACATGTATATCATGCATTGGGGACATCGGTGATGCAAAACTAAATAATATGTTTCACATTTCTCCTCGACAACCAGTTCAGTCGGCAATCAAATCATCATAGGGTGTGTATACAGTTGCCCGACAAAAAAATAGTCGAGAAGAAATGAGAAAAATAGTTTCATAACTTCCTCTAGTAGGGAAATGAGAAAACGGTTCACGAAAATAACTTGCAACCATTGACTCTGTATCAGCCCGCGCATCCGCACCGTTGGTCAAACGCTTGCAATGTTCGCTATTGGTCAATGAGACTGCATGTTACGTCTAGTGAACACATTATATCATTTTAAATAAAATAGGGACACGGTGTCAAGTGGTGCTAAATTATCAGAAGCTAGGCTGGTGCCTATATTAAACCCTTCAACACTACATACCTCTATAGTGCCAACGTTTTAAAACAGTGCCGATCCAGATGAGCTGGCTCGTAACCAGCCATCTCATCAGGATCTCCGCTGTCTGTCAATAGTTTTCAAATTGAACATATGCCCTATCTCAAGA
>JBEVXV010000572.1:0-3238 GCA_040505915.1 Sedimenticola sp.
TGGATAGCAGATAAACGCAATTTGACAGTATCGCATTCATATAAATCCAAGATGGCCGCCGAATATCCATAGAAAGGATGCAGAACTTACAAATAAGTAATATAACATTGCATACTGTGCTGATAAAATTAATTTCTTGCACTTTCCTAGTTGTTTTATTGTAAAATGTAAGGCATGACATTAAGTCAGTATTAACACGCTTGTTATTGGGAGAGTTGCGGATATTCAAGATGGCCGCCATCATTATTTTCACATTTTTTTGTTTTAAATATATGAAAATTTATCATTTTTGTTTGGGGTTTGCGGGTGTCATAGCTCTTTTAAGAAAGTTTGTTGCCTTATATGATAATTTCCGTGTTCATATAAATCCAAGATGGCCGCGAAATAGTAAAGATTTGCTTAGAATTAAGTCAGAGTGTTCAACCAAGATCACAAGCCTCAAATGCCAATACATTTATTTATAACCAACTCATTACGGCTGCAGATGATCTTTATTACACATTGTATGCATATATACCAATCATATTGTACATTTGATGTTGCATAACTTTGTGTTTGTGTAGCTTTAAACTAAACAGCATTCGACTCCTCAATAATTGGGTTGAGACAATGATTCACAAAGCAGTCGCATGCACAAAGTCGTTCTCGAACAATTCCGTTTACAGGCACACAAAATCCACTCGTGACATGGCTTGGGAATGACTTCCTGTGTCAACAGCACCGGCTGTATACTTTCATATTCCAAGACGTATGTCCACACACAATGCAATACTGATGGAAGAGCTGGTGCTGGAGTTAGAAATTTGTGCCAAATCGTTGTCCGATAACTAGATCTAGCAATGTGTTGTCGTAGTGCGTCTTGCGTAGGTGACAATGCTTCTTGTTTCTTTTATCGGAACAGTATGGCACGTAGCGGACCAATAGACACCGCGTCCGTCGTAGGACCATATATTTTAATGACAAACTGTTCCACTGATTCTTCACTTCTTCATTCATGCCAGTTCTGTCCAATTCATCTAGAAGTTCTGGGTGCGCAATAAACGTGTTTCATGCTGTACGTCTCCCATGCCCATCAAACGGACTCGTAGTATCACAGCCTGTCACAGCGTGGAAAGCTAGCAGATTAGAGCGAACATTTGGTTCACAATCGCCATTTATCTCTTGAATTGGTATATATCTGCGTTTCAGTTGTGTACCAGTACATACCCATATCTCTTGAGATTTGATGATTCTATGGTTTGCTGTGTACGATCATGTTAACTATACAATGTGGGGCTTGGCATACCTTACCAACATGACAATACGTCCACAAACAACACCATATGTATGGGAAGAGTCCCAGAACTGTAATTTTGTTTTTAAAAAGACACAACGAATTTCAATCAGCTGTCAATTTACCAAGCGATATAACATATCAACAAACAGGGAAAGGTTGCTGGAGGCCTAGTTGGAATAACGAGATCGGAAAGATGGTATCTGACGTACAAATATATAGTCACCCTATATGAAAGCATACGACACCTGTTATGTGTAAATTTGTGTAAAAAAAAGAATCAGAACATATCGAGACGGGACAGGAAATAATGCAGAAAGATGAAAGCGAAGCACTTGCAGATCAGTTCAGAAGATCCAACATTTTCAGAGAAGACATACATTTGTATTAATACGTATTATGTATCAACCAATGACGTGGCTACCCAAGACATAACAGTTAAGCTGCTTTCTGCCCAGAACCAGTGAGATGAAATAGCCGATGTATTTGTAGCTTCAAGACTGGCACCGGAAGCCGACACGCTAATACATGCAACCTGGAAGGAAAAATCCAAACTCCAAAACGTTCAAACACCTCTACAGCGCTAGACAGGCGAAGTGAAGCAAAAACAAAGACGATTACAGATGACCACAGTGTGTTTCAATAAAAAAACATTGTGGCGGCTGGAGGGCGGTGCACTATTGACTTAGACAATATTCTGAAATATGAACTGGCACAGTCACCGACATCCCTGACGAATGATGATAGCACATTGCGAACAACATATACGTATGTAATGAGCCATGCACCTGAGGATACTACATACACGCAGTTTCACTGTCATTGATACAATGTCGCAAGTTCAGAAAACAGGAAAACCCAATGACACATTCGGTGACTTGGCCATACGTTGTTTAAAAAGTGTAATGTCCCATGTAAGCGATAAAGTCACCGGAGTTGATGTTGGTTTCGTGAAAAAGCAACAAGATGACACAGGGACAATA
Organism: Sedimenticola sp.; assembly: GCA_040505915.1. Lineage (GTDB taxonomy): Bacteria > Pseudomonadota > Gammaproteobacteria > Chromatiales > Chromatiaceae > Vondammii. The sequence goes on from JBEVXV010000572.1 coordinate 2,257, forward strand.
AGCAACACAAGTCAATGAGAACGGTATTTTCCGCTTCCAAAGCATGTAAATTGTTTATGAATCTGACATAAGAAGGACATATGACCTTTAGTTTTACAAGTACTTGCTGGGACTTGGTATTTTACTGGATGGCATTTGTGATTACGTTCTGTGAAGTATTCGTTGCTTTTTGCTATACGTTATACGTGTCTTTGCAATTTTTCAGGTTTTCCTTTGGGACCGTACACCGCTAGTCGTGGAGTGCAAACTGGTACCTTGTTAAAGACTGCGACTTCCGCTGTACGCTCGCCATGCTTTTCGTTTGATTTTTTTAATTTGACTTTAGTTTTGATGGTTTCTTCGATCTCTCTAGGGCATATTGTTTTTTATTTAACAACTTCCTTGTCATGGCAATTGTCCACTACTGCACAGGCTTCCCGAGTGGATGCGGAAGTTGTTATTGCAGGCGGATACTCCGACAATGAAATTGCCACTTCCAACAAATGCCATGTTTCCGAGCTCCTAATTTCACATCAGGAGGAGGCTGGCACGCGTTTTTTTATCACGTGTACATATAACGAATGCTGGACGGCATGGCTATAAGCATGTGTTTGTTCACTGTCGCGACACAGACGTCGTATCGTTTCTGGTTTTATACAATGGCGATCTTCAAATCCCAGAGATATGGTTAGTTGCTGGTGAACAACTGAAACGCTGGTATATACCAATTCAAAAGATACTCATTTAGTTAGAACCAAATGTTCGCTCTAATCTGCTACTAGCATTCTAGGCACGACGAGTCAGTTTGCAGGACATGGGAAACGTACAGCGTGGGAATCGTTTCTCGCTACCAAAGAACATCTAGATGATGAATTGGGTAGAACTGACCTGAATGAAGAAGTGAAGAAATCAGTGGAAAGTTTGTCACCAAACCGTATGCTCCCACGACGGAAGTGGTGTATGTTGATCAGTAGCGTGCCAGATTGTTACTGTAAAAAAACAC
>JBEVXV010000573.1:0-3567 GCA_040505915.1 Sedimenticola sp.
TCACTGTGGACGAAGCACTGTACTGCAAGCTGATGACTCTTAAATGGTTGAATGAATCGTATCAGGAGTTCCTTATTCCTCGACTTGGAGGATTTCATACAACCATGAACTTCATGAAATCAATAGGTCAACACATGCAGTCCACCGGACTTATGGAAGTATGGGTCGATTCAAACCTCTTAGGACAGAAGACAGCAGAAAATGTAATGGCAGGCAAAGGATATGAGAAATCTGTTCGGGCTCACAAGATCACTGCTCAGGCATTATGGGAAATAGTCCTACCACAGTTTCTTGAATATCTGCAAATTGAAGGCACCGATCTGAAACACGACATTGAGGAAGCGGAGAAGTCCCCTAATGATGACTGTCTGACTAACATATTGTCAACAAAGAGATTCAGAAATGCATTGTCAGAGTTTGGAGAGAGTCATGCTACGGATTCCAACTTCATGTTGTGGTGGGAGTATCTAAACATGGTGAGGGTGCTTCTCATGTTCATTCGAGCACAGCGAGATGGTCTATGGGACCTACATTTGACAGCATTTAGCAACATGCTTCCATACTTCCACAGGTACGACCACACAAATTATGCAAAGTGGGGAGTGATATACCTTGCGGAGATGAAGCAACTACCAGAGGAAATAGCGGAGCAATTTCAGCTAGGAAACTTTGTGGTAAAGTTGGGAAAGGCACGATTTAATCAGGTTGATCCAGATCAGGCACAGGAATGGCTGAATGGGACCGGGAAAAGAAGTGGTGGTATAGTAGGAATTACAAAGAACATATCAGCACTCAGCAGATGGTCCCTCTCCTTTAGCATGCGTACGGAAATTTCCCTGAAAACACGAGAGCTTTATGGTCTTAAGCTAGATGATTCCCTAACCCACAAAGAAGCCAGTAAAAGTCGCAGACAGAAAGATTTGGAATCTGAAGAAAGTGTTGTTCGAGTTCTGAGACGATTTGGTGTTTTTGCTGAAGACAGTATGACACGTGAGACACTTGAAAACATTGCCACAAAGGACCAAGCAACTGAGGAAATCACGAATGCCCTGCTTCAAGCTAAACATCTGGGACAGAAACAAGTTGAAGAGTTTGTTCACGACAGGCTTACTTCCTCTTCAGAAGGAACATCAAAACCATTTTCAGATCCACTGAAAAAGAACAAACCTCTAACATTCACAAATGTGTATGATGCTCCCAAAGAGAGCAGTCAAAAGGGCAAGACAGTGAAAGCCGACAGATCAATATTACAACGACTTCTCATTGCCTATGAAGCTGGAAGACATGTAGACTTGGAAGAGATATTGAAGCATGAGCTTATGTCAGTCCCGCTGTCACTTGCAGAGACAAGTGGAAATCTTCGTGGTGGACAAAAGTCGTTACTTATAGATCAGTTGACACAGGATATAGTATGTCCTTCAAAAATAGACATTCCAGAAAGTGCCACCCTAGTCATTGATGGGCAAGCACTGGTCCACGTCATAGGTAAGCCCAAGTCTGCAATCACATTCGGAGACTATGCCAATGTGTTTGTGGGATCGGTCTTTCAGTCTGGGACTGAATATTCACGGATCGACGTAGTATTCGACAGGTACTATGAGCATTCGACTAAGTCAGGCACAAGACTGAAGAGAAAGAAAGCGGTGAAAGCCATCAGACGCATCATAGGGTCAAGAGATGTGCCGTTACCTCAAGACTGGCACGGTTTTCTTTCCCACGCAGAAAACAAAGCTGACCTGGCTCGGTTTCTCTCCGAGGAATTAGAAACTCGTTCACATGCAAACAAGACCGTTGTTGTCGCAGGAGGATTTGTCGATGAGACTCGGGTTGTCTGCAATGATGCAGCAGTCGATATCACACAGCTTCAGGGATGCCATGAAGAAGCAGATACACGGATTGTACTACACTGCATCAATTCTGCTACGGAAACTATCGTTGTCAGTGCCCGTGATACAGATGTACTGCTACTACTGATAGCTCACTACCCCGACATCAGATGTCAAGATTTGTGGATGAGAGCAGGAACATCACAACAACCCAAATTCATTTCAATAACGAAGATAGTCGAAACGTCTTGTTTGGATAGTTCCGATGCAAAACTTCTGCTACCATTCCATTCTATAACAGGATGCGATACGACTTCTTTTCTTGCAGGCCATTCGAAGAAAACTGCACTGCGCACCTTCTATCAACACAAGGACCTGCTTAGGAATCTTGGTGTCGATCCACTGACAGAAGAAACTCTGGACAAGGCAGAGACATTCGTATGTCGCCTTTACAAGGTTGCAGACGTGTCTACCACTGACAAAGCGAGAGTTATTCTTTTCAAGAAGGCCATGCGACCGGAGATACTCCCACCAACCAGTGATGCTGTAAGACTCCATGTAAAGAGGGCACACTTTCAGGCTTTAGTGTGGCTACAAGCAACGGCATTACGACCAACAATTACATCGCCTACTACCCTCGGATGGGAAATCAAAAACGGTCACATGACACCAACGCTCACGTCACTTCCTCCTGTCCCTGAATCCTGCATTCAACTCATCACATGTGGATGTACCACCAGGTGTTCATCACTCAGATGCAAATGTAGAAAGTCAAACTTGTTTTGCACTGGTGCATGCAAATGTATTGGAGACTGCATGAATGCACAATCAGAACAGCATTAATCTCAGCATTAGGACAATGTGTAATGCTTATAACACCAGTGTAAGGCAGTTTCACATGTGAAATTGAAAGGTGTAATCAGTTCCTTCGCTGCTCACAATATCTCGTCAATATATCTGTCCATGATGTGCATCACATATAGCAGAACAGCAATCATATCTCATGACACATATACTATCATGCTAGTACAGTACATTCCTATCATTGTCGCGAAACATGTTTTATCGCTGCGTGTCTTCGGCCTTGGTACACTGGTGACTGTCGCTCGTTCACCAGTGCATTGCTACCGAATACCACATGTGATCTCCCATAGCACAAGTATATTAAACAATATCTAAACATGTCGGCCATTTTGTTTTACGCATTATTTAGAGCTACTACCGATGTATATGCTTGATAACCAGCATGTTTGTATTCAGGCAGTCAAGTCAATAGGAATTAACTAGTTATGCTAGCTAGATGATGATATGAAAAATAAACATCGTAAAATTGGCGGCCATTTTGTTTTTATCTGATTTGTCAGCAAACTATTCATATTTCAGCTTGGTAACCGTCATTTATGTACGTACGCGGTCAAAATCAGCAATAAACGGCTGTTTATATTAATTAGAAGCGGTTACATGACGGGAACATTTAAAATTGGCGGCCATTTTGTTTTTGCCTACTTTACAGGTTAACGATGGATATTTCAGCTTGGTATCCCCCATTTTCGGATTCAGCAGGTCAAAATCATTAAGAATCAACTGGATACCAAAAATTAACATCAAATGCCTTAACAATTCTTCTTTTCTGAATATGGAACCTGACTAGAAGAAATCTTAAGAATTCTTAAGAAATCCATGGTTGCTGAAAATGTGGTGCCCTGGATAGAACCAGACATCATGCCCTGGATGTGCTTGG
>JBEVXV010000574.1:0-5608 GCA_040505915.1 Sedimenticola sp.
CCATTATTTGCCTATGCTTTCCTAGCTGTATACGTGCATTTTAGACGCTACAGGTTGTTTGTCCGTCGAACGAGACAGTTCTATTTTTGTGACTAGAATTTTGGCTAAAGTTGTCTTTCCTGTGACGCGCTGCGTATGCAGTTGCCTGAACGTTGTTTGTCAATTCTCAACTGAGTCTGTCTGTCGGCATGGAGTTTCATTAAATTTAAAGCTATGGTTAATTAACGAGCTAGATATTGTGTACCCTACAGTGTGGGGTGGAGAATGAACGCTGTGCTGGCGACTGGTAGCGGAGTAGTGTGTGTACTCTATATTGCCCTGTGTGTGTGCTGTGTGCTGCCCTGTGGTGTATTTGACGTTATGGCAACTGGGTTTAGTGAAGTGAATCCCAGGCCTAAGCGTGCGTCTGCGCAGAAAGTGGCAGATTACAAGAAATTTGGTGATGTCGGCCATACTCTGGATTTACCAGAAGTGACGATAGCTAGTGAACTTTTTTCGCCCGTTAGGAAAGGGAGTTCACCGAGTCGTGTTGTAGGGGGTGCCGCGGAAGGAGGAGAGTATGGAAGTGAAACAGCGAAAAGGACGCCATTTTGTTCTGCAAATGAGTCCGATAGCGACGCGGAATTGGACTCTTTGAGGCGGGAGCTGGAGCAGGTTGAGGCTGTTAAACACAAGTTGGAGCGTCATAAAGAAAAACAGAGTTTGAGAGAAAGGTTGGAGCGCTCCAAGAAGGAGGTGCAGAAACTTCAAAAAGAAGGTAAACATTTTGTGACACACAAACATAAAACGAAGCCGTCTGAGTCTGAGATTACTGTTAAAGGGGCTGCTTCGTGTCTTATTGACGGTTCGTCCGCTAAGTCAAAAGTGAGCTCAGCGGGTTTGTCCATTAATGACCTGAGAAAAAATGCAAAATTAAATAAACAGGTTAACAAATATTTGAAGAAGACTGGGTTGGTTGAATCTCAGACTGACAGTTCTGACACTTGTTCAGAATCAGACATTGATAGTGAGGTTCATGGGGAGTCTTCCAGTTCTTCGTCCGAGGATTGTTCATCTGTTCGCAAGTCTAAGAAATCAAAATCTAAGCTTCGGTCTGGTATTAAAGCCAAGGCTTCCGATAAGGTTCGCTTTCCCCAGCAATGGCCGCATTCGAATTTACAATATGAATACGTTAATAAGGCGGTGAAATTTGATGAATTAGATTTTAAATTATTTATTGCAGGGGAACTGGAGATTATTTCGGCTGCGAATATTTCTAAACATGAGAGAACTGGTAGGCTTGCTCTGATAAAAAAAATGGTTTATTATTCTGGCATTTATTCCTTTGAGGGTTTGCGAGGATTTTATGCTGCTTGGCTCAGACAGATTGAGCTTGGTTTAAGGAAATGGTCCGATGACTCGCAGCTGATCGAGCAGGCAATATTGTCTAAGCACCTTCTCAGGGATAATAGTCAGAATAAGAAGCAAAGTTATTCGAAGGTAGCCAGTTTCAGTCAAAGTAAGGTGCCACGGGAGGTGGATAGTGCTGAGAAGGTCTGGTTTTGCGCGTTATTTAATCGAAACAAATGCACAAAGCAGCAGGATCATATGGAGGTCATCCGAGGTAGAATGAGGCATTGTCTTCATATTTGTGCAGAGTGCTGGCAGAGAGATGGAAAAAAACTTAAGCACCCAGAGTGTGCGAAGGAATGTCCTCATTCTGCTGGGTGACGTCTAAATGATCTTGCTGACAGATTGTCTGAATCTATGAAAAGAAACGATAAGCTTACGGAATTGTTTTTGCCAGAATTCATCAATACTGAGGCGGCTGATACAATCAAATGTCTTTCAAAATCTGATTTAATTTGTACCGATAAGTCTCACAGTAATTGCAAACTATGTATTGCGTCTGGTTTTGAGGATATTAAAAGGAACGAATTTTTGCTGCATGTTCATGAACAAGTTTTTAATTCTGGCAAGTATAATTTTGAAGGTTGTCGTATTAGAATAAATGATAAGCTTAATTTTGAATTTCTGAGGCATATGTTAATGAATTATTGTGATAAGGATGTTTGTGATCTGCTTGAATTTGGGTTTCCATTAGGTTGTATCGAGGAGACTTCTGCTTCTGTGAAAATTCCTAAGAATCATAAAGGTGCTCGGCTATTTCCTTCGGAGTTAGAAAATTATTTTAATAAGGAATTAGGTAGGAAAACTATTTTGGGTCCATTTAATAAAAATCCTTTTAAGCAAGTTCCTGTTATTTCTCCTTTGAATTCTGTACCTAAAAAAGACACAACTGAAAGGCGTATTATTTTAGACTTGAGCTTTCCTAAGGGTAATTCATTGAATGATACAATTTTGAAGGATTTTTATTTGGGGCAGAAGGTATCCTTGGTATATCCTAAGGTAGATGACATTGTTGATATGATTCGAGTTAAAGGTCGCCATTGCTTGTTATTTAAAAAAGATCTTAGGAAGGCTTTTCGGCAAATTTATCTCTGTCCTGGTGATTATCATAAAGTGGGTTATTCATTTAAGGGTCATCTAATGTTTGATACAGTTTTGAGTATGGGCTTAAGAAGTGCTGCTCAAATTTGTCAAAGGGTTACTAATGCCTTATCTTTCATTATGTTACGAGTAGGAGTATTGATTTGCAATTATTTAGATGATTTGATAGGTTGTGAAACTTTAAAATACGCCAAATTTGCTTATATGACTTTGGGGGGTATTTTGCAGAAATGTGGCATTGAAGAATCAATAGAAAAAGCTTGTGAGCCATCTACGCGCATGATATGTTTGGGTATTCTTTTTGATACAGTAAGCATGACATTGGAAATTACACCTGAACGGTTAAATGAGATTAGATCTCTTGTTGCGTTGTGGTTACAGAAAACTTTGGCTACTAAAAAAGAATTACAATCTTTATTAGGGAAATTAAATTTTGTCAGTGCATGTGTTAGATCCAGCAGAGTATTTGTTCTTAGATTGTTAAACTTTTTGAGAGAGATATACAAATCAGATAATGTACAGCACGCTATTCCGGGGTATTTACATAGGGACTTGCTGTGGTGGGACACATTTTTACCGTTATACAATGGAATATCCATGATGGCCATAGTTGATTGGTCAGTGCCTGATAGTGTGTTGGCTACTGATGCTACTCTTAAGGGGTGTGGTGCTGTCTTTGGGAGCAAATTTTTTCATGCAGTATTTCCAAGATTCATATTGGACCAGAAGTTATCTATTAATGCGCTAGAAATGTTGTCAATAGTGGTAGCCTTAAAGATGTGGGGCAACGAGTTGAAAGGTCAGAGGATTGTGATTTTATGTGATAACCAATCTTCCTGCAACGTTATCAATAGAGGTTTCACGCGTAGTGAGTTTTTGCAATGTTGTCTCAGAGAGATCAGTTTTTTGGCTGCGCTGTTTGAATTTGAAGTGAAAACTAAGCATATTAGTGGGATAGATAACAGACTAGCAGATCATTTGAGTAGGTGGGATGATGATGATTCACACAAGCATAGCTTTTTAGCTGAATTTGGCTCACTTGGTCAAGAGTGTGCTGTTTCGGATGATACTTTTTTGCTATCTGATATATGGTAATTTTTATTATTTATTTGCAGACCTGGAGTTTCAAGTGTTAAAGCAAGAATTAGCAGTTTCCAAGAAATCTGGTTATGCTGAAGGGACCTCCATTAATTTGCGGATACAATGGAAGTCTTTTTTGTTATTTTGTTTTCATTTCAAGTTGTTACCAGTACCCGTTTCGACTGAGACTTTGTCCTTGTATGCGCAATTTTTGAGTCGGTCGTTTGCTTCTACTGATTCTATACGTAATTACGTGAGTGGTGTGCGTACTATGCATTTGTTATTAGGTGTGGATTTGAAAATTAATGACTTTTTGCTTAACTTAGGTTTGAAAGGCATCAATCGTTTACATCCTCATTGTGTTAAGCAAGCACTACCAATTACACCAAGAATTTTGAAAGATATGCGTCATCTTTTGAATTTATCTACTCCTATTGATGCTACCTTTTGGTGTCTTTGTTTGTTTGCCTTTTTTCTGCTTGCTCGAAAATCGAATTTGGTGTTGAATAACAAAAATGATTCGTCTAAGCGTTATTTTCTTAGAAGCGATGTGACTCAGAATGGTGATACTTTGTTTGTCGCCTTTCGTTGGTCTAAAACCTTGCAATTTGGTGAGAGGCAATTGATAATTCCTTTAGTACGTTCGTCTTCGGATTTGTGCCCTGTTTCTGCTTTTGAACTCATGTTGCGATTGTGTCCTGTATCGCCAGAGAAACCTCTTTTTTCTTGGTCTAGTGGGTGTGCTTTCACTTATTCGGCCTTTCAAAGTAAACTGAAGTTTTTAATTAAGTCGCTAGGTTTAAATTCTGATAATTATTCAACCCACAGTTTTCGCCGTGGTGGTGCTACCCTTGCCTTTCAGGCTGGTATTTCCTCTGAATTGATTCAGTTGCAGGGAGATTGGAGAAGTGATGCTTATAAAAAGTATCTCACGTTTTCTATTAATGATAAGGTGCAAGTTGCACAGCAAATGAATGCGTTTTTATTGTCGCGCCCGCTTACAGATAGCGCGATATAATCGGTACGTTGGTATGCGTCCTTCCATGCGTGTATTCGGTTGGAACTTATTTTATTTATTTTTACGGGCGGGCGTGTTATGCTGGCGGAGCCTTCTAGTTTTTAGCGTATTGTTGTCTCAGTATGTTTTTTCCTCAACTTCTCAGGTAGAAAAGTGACGCTTCTGGTGTCGGATTCCATACCGAAATATGTCGCGGGCATTGACTACCTGGAACTGCACTGCTTTCCAGGTACTACATTGGGTAGACTGGTTGCAGTTTTTGAGAGGAACTCTGCTTTAAAGCATGCTGTTACAGATGCGGAATTTGTGATTGTACATGTTGGTACCAATGACATTAGCAGATTATCTCCGGATTCATTTCCTGCTGCGGTCAATTCTTTGTTTACAGCCATTAGGCAGATTAACCCAGCCATTAAGTTATTGTATTCAGCCATATTGCCCAGACCTGTGGATTGGTCATCCACCCAATCGTTGGTTAAAAGGGCTAATAACTTGATTATGCGCTTCTGTAAAGCCAGGAAAATTCCATTCCTTTCCACCTTTCGACCGTTTGTAGGTGCAAATGGTGTCATTCACAGACATATGTTTGCTGTTCGGGACGGTGGGTTGCATTTGAATTTGGAAGGCTCTCGCGTTTTAACTAATTTCTATTTGCAAGTCGTCAAGAGGTTGAGGAAAGCATGATACTGTTTATTTTGTTTTTCTTGTTTGCTACACATTCTGCCGTTCTTTTCCATATTCTTTTTCAGGGAGTAGGAATATCCACTGGGCGGTTTTCCCTTCCATTTGTTCTGATCAGTTGACTTTGATTGATTCAACTGACAGTACTTGTACTTTCGTGAGTGCACTGCAAAAGGAGATGGAACTGAACGTCGGATTGCGTAAGTTTCTGTATGTTTTATGTGTGTTTTTTGGCGGCCTTGCGGTTTGGCGGCTAGAGAAATCATATTTCTCTATTTAAGCATGTTTGCTTTCTATTACATGTACCATCCGGGTTGGCTGGTTAGAGGTGTGCAATTT
>JBEVXV010000575.1:0-11720 GCA_040505915.1 Sedimenticola sp.
ATATGGACCCTAGTATGCAAAATAACATCACATGCAAGAATTTCAAGAGAAAATAAGGAACCATTTCAATAGCCTCCAATAGCCTATTACAGTAGGGGAAACGCTAGCATTCCCATTGCTACCGCATTCAATTGAGCGTATGAGTGCATTCATCGCTCACCGTGAGCGCGGTTGAACCGCAAACGAACCGATACACGTTACACGCAAAACGATGAATGCTACACGCAAACGATGAATGATACACGCAAAGATGAATTTTACACGCAAAATGCGGTTATTTGTTGTATTTTGCGTGTGATTCCTGCATTCAGCGGTTGGCACACGCTAAACGCAAGATTTAACCCGATTCCTGGTTGAATGAAAAATCAGGAATGGTTTAGACGAACTGAATTTCAATATACAAAATTTATTCTAATCTGAATGTTAGCGATCCCCGGTCAAAATAACTAGATATTGTTTAACGAATGATAATAAATCGTCCGATATTGTAAATTTTAGTCTATTATTATAATAAGTATTATGTCGCGAATTAGGCTAGTTAAAAAATACAATGTGATGAGTAGTAACTATAGTTTTAACTCGAACTCGCTCTATGTCTACCTCCAACGAGAAGATTGTCCAATGTCGAAAACAACGCAAAAGAAAGAAGATAATAAATCGTCATTGTTTTATGCAATCATGGCGATCATGATGTTTATTTTGCAACGGATATAACATTTTGTGTTTGGTAAGTATAAATGCGTCGTTTTGATCGTATTTTAATACTTATTTTTGACAAGTTGGTTTTATCTATTTCGGAATAGTTTTCGGACGTTCCATTCTTCGGACAAATTACATCCAGGCTCCTGTTGAAGGATGTTCATATTGTCCATGTTGTCTGCTCATGTTTTCTTTTTCAATATTATTAAAATTAATTAAATACATGTAAATTATAGCTGCCTGGACTAGGTCACAACCGTTTATTTTTCTATATTCCGAATTTGGTAATGGTCTTTTGACCGACTTCGGAAAAAATACATTTTCAAGTGTCTCTCATTTGTAATTCATCAGTTGATGTAAATCCATGCTCTCCCCTTCAGGGAGAATAGCGGAGCTTATATTTTGTCAATTTAAAGCCCCGCATTGCAGGCAACATGGTCTGTGGAAGCCCCGGGGTACGGTCCGGTGTATGCCCCGGTTCAGTGTCTGCCCCGGTTCAGTGTCTGCCCCGGTTCATTTTTTCTCAACCATTAACAGCCCCGCCCTGGTAATAGCCACACTGTGTGGGGCAATATGGAACGTGAAAGCCCTGGGTGTGTACGGGGATTCACATTGACTGATGCATAACTAAAACATTATTTCTTGCCTTCCTTTAGTAATGCAATATAGAATATATTGTCTAGAATAAGCATGACAAAAGTTTGTTCGCAAGCAGAGAAATCATTTGGAATGAAATGATCATGAACATTTTCCTTCCAAGTATAATGTCCGTCAAAAGACACCATTATCCTATATTCCTTGGTCATGTTGGTAATGTAGAAAGAATAAACTTACTGCGGGTTGTATCTCACCACAGTAAGGAATTAAAGGATTCATGCCTAAATAATTTATAAAGACATTTGCAGATTGTGACACGATTTGAGATGCGGGCCATTCATACACGATTCTGACATAACTATAACACGAATAATACCAAAAATATCTCATCGACACTAATCTTAACACCAATTGAAAAGTTAGTGACTTTAATCTTCTCAGCAATTAGTATGATTAGCAAAACAATTTACATAATCAGATAATTGTACAACCCTTTCACACCTGTTTATCTGTAATTGAAAAGTTTGTGACTTTAATCTTCTCAGCAATTAGCATAATAATGTTCATAATTGTACAACCCTGTCACACGTGTTTATCTGTAATTGGAAGGTTTGTGACTTAAACATGTTAAATCTTCTCAGCAATTAGCAAAACAATTTAAGATCAAACACCAATCAAAACAGGAAGCGAGTGCATAGCTAATAAGCATACATTAGAACACCCTATACTGTGTGGCAAATGAAATCTGCAATGAACAGAGCTCCCAAAAAGACAGGCAGATCGCATCAAAATAAAAACCAAAGGGATGACAGTGCACAACAAAGAAAAACCACGTGGCCCGGCTGAATACCAGGGCCATATTTCACCATAAATAAAAACCAAAAAGCTAATAATCCCGCACTGTCGCCCACTAATAGTTACTAAGTCTATTTGTACCAAATATAACCACCAATAAACAGTGCGGCCGTTAAACATACATGTAAGCATCAATCAGCAAAACAATTTACATACATTTAATTGTACAACCCTTTCATGCCTGTTTATCAACCATATACATGTAACTCCAATTGAAAAGTTTGTCGCTTTATAATCTTCTCAGCAATTTGGTCATAATTAATGAACATTTTTCTGTTTGAAAATAAAGTACCTGGACTGTTACTTGAATATTTATATCTCAATATTTTTATGCCTCCCGCAGAGCCGGGAGGCAAATTGTTTTTGGACCATCCGTATGTCCGCGTCCGTCCGTCCGTCCGTGTGTCCATCCGATTTTTGTTTTCACACTTCTCAATCACTTGATGGATCTCGATAATATTTGGCCAAAGTGTTTGGCAGGACATGATGCTACATCACGCGCACAACCCATGCCCAAAAATCCAAGGTCAAGGTCACTTGACGATACTTTGTTTTTGCGTTTAGCATTTGCATTTACCTCCAATGTTTTGCAATAACTGTTAAACTGCTTGACCGATTTCCATAATATTTGGCCACAGTGTTTGGCAGGACATGACGCTCCATCACGTGCACAACCCATGCTCAAACATCCAAGGTCAAGGTCACTTGATGATACTTTGTTTTTTTTCCCACTGAATTAGGTCCAATATTCATTGATATATATGCGCGAGTGTCCGTATCCGTGTCCGCGGGCACAGTTCTTGTTTTGTTGTATATTGTGGATAATGCTGAGATTGAAAGATTAGTAACATAATAATATGTGTCATTAGTAATAATAAACAACAAAAAAATGTTTTATTCGTCCCAGAAATGGTGAAGGGGTTTTTGTCTACCAGGTAAAACATGAAGGGGGTTATGTCCACCTTGTAAAAACGACGAAGGTTTTTTTTTCCACCCTGTGAAAACCATGAAGGGGTTTTTGTCCACCCTGTAAAACTGTGAAGGGGGTTCTGTCCACCCGGTAAAAATCATGAAGGGGGTTCGGTCCATGTGCTCATTTTCACACGAATCGGGTTATGTCCAAGGGGGTTTTGTCCTACATTCGCTTCCCTTGCAGAGTTAGCGAATCACATTTGCACTTTAACTGTTAACATGGTTAACCATGTTAACTATGACATATATTTTACATTTCTAATCTAATAAAATGTAGGAGTGCATAATTTTGACTGAAATCATTATCTGGGTCAGGTGACGATTTTACCGTTCACTTTTCTATATAACTTTTAGAGATATAGAGCGTGTGTCCAATTTTCCTTTAACCCTTTCAACCCTAAAGACCTCTGTAGAGGGTAGGGTTTGCAAACAGTGTAGATCCAGATGAGCCGGCTCATATAAGCCATCTCATCAGGATCTGCACTGTTTGCAAGTATTTTCTATAGGTAATAGACAAGCACCCCTTGTTTGAAGAATGGACTGGTCTGAATTCAATTTTATGGTAAATGGATTGGTCTGAATGTTAGAATTGGAGATTCCATGTCCGATATAATGTATAGGGGTCAAAGAGTTACGGTTGTTGGGCAATTTTCCTGTGAGCCTTTGTTCTGTGAGCAGGTGAGCAATTGTCCTGTGGGAAAATGTGCATATTCGTGGTACTTGTGAGTAACTTAAGACTAAGTGTATATTGTTTTACGAAGAAACTACATTCTTAACATGTTTGGCTCAAGTAAGCATACTTTTCTTGTCTTCCTGGTGCAATATGTTTGTAAAAAAAGGCGAGATCTTTAATTGTGACAATTACAAACATGTCCTTATCGCTTTTCTTTGATAAAGGTTAATTGTCAAAGTTATTGACACTTGACTTGAGCTTTCAGTTTCCTGTTCATTTAATGTATATTTACTAGGACAAGGTGTAATCCTTTGTAATATGTTATTTGACAAACATTGGAGACATTGTTTGGAACTATTGTATGCAGGTGTGCAAGTTAATTGACACATTTGTATGCAGGTGTGCAAGTTAATTGACACATTTGTATGCAGGTGTCAAGTAATTCAGAAGACAAGTATGCCATTTTGACACATTGCATTTGATTGGTTCATCTAAAACTTGTCCTTACAACTGATTGGATTGTCAAGGTATATGGTCTCGTCTGGACCTTTAATGCTAACTATATAATCTCAAATTTTCATAGCTATCATTCTCATTTAAAATTCTTTTAATGTGAAGGCAATCATTATTATTTTCTCATACTACAAATACCTCATTAAGCTGCATCTTCTGATATTGGTAAGTTAATTTTATATATATTTCATGTATATATATACATTGTAACTCATTACAATTTATATATATTATTGCAATGACTTTTAAAACTATAATGTTAGTATAGGTTCCTCGGTATTGACATTATATGGGCCCACATTATAGGATGAAAGCTTGTCTTTCCTCCTATGAGCCACTATGGGTTACAAACTAGCATAAGTGCTGTAGTCATGTCTTACATATATATATGTTATAAATGTTCATTTATCATTTTGAAAAGTGTATATCATTTTTTGAAGTTGGTGACAGTCAAAATGAACTAAGCCAAATTTATGTATTAACCCATTGAAGGCTGATGATTCACAATTTTTTCCTCGGAAAATTTAAAATATTTTTCTTATGTTACTTTTAAAGTATATGTTGTTACCACTCATTTGAAGATACTATAAAGATACGGTTAATATTAAAATTAAGAAATATAAAATCAATATTTTTTTGAGAATATTGTATGAATTTAAATAAAACACAAATTGTTTGCTCCAAATGTGGCCTATTCATGATCAATGACGTGTTTTAGGCATTCATTTTTACAATATTCAAAAGATTTATTGTGGAATAAAGTATGTTGAAATAGAAATGAAAGTAAGAAGTACACTGACTATTTTTACTCTATTAATTGATGTTCACTCTTACTTCAGTAACGAACACCATTAACTGATCAAAGTGTGCTTTGTCACTCTTTGTGGAATACAATAAACTATAATCAGATTTGAATTAATATTGTTCCTCTATTGTAGAGTACATGTAATTGTCATTTTTTTCCAACCTAAACCATTTTCAGAACATGGCCCATATATCATTGAAATGACAGGTCAATGCATTACAATTCATAAGAGTCTGAGAGAAGATCCAGAAAAGTCTTAAATCGAATCATGAAATTCTTGATTTTTGCAATTTTTCTTGATTATAAGCTGTTACATGTATAAGCTTAAATTATTAAACCATTACTAACAATAATTCAGCTTTTGATTATAAATTCTGTACTGCCAATAATGCAAACTCTTCATTTCATGGTTTCCAATTTCAGTCTCGTCCTGTAGTAATTACATACATGTAGTTAAAGAAATAATATTTTAATACAGCTGATGTAAATATGTGTTTACATTTTTAGCGCACCTTGCGAAGCAAGGAGTGCTTATAAATACCATACACTTGGCATCATACTCACCGTATATTTTCTGTTTCCCCTGATGTATTGTTTTAATATTTAGCGGACACATTTTTATGAAAATTGTCTATCATTGATTCTGTTGAAAAAAGAGAGAAAACCTTGGCCAAGGTCAAGGTCACATCATCATCTACCCCGAAAACTTACAATGTAACTTTCAGGTCATTTGCTTATATTTGAAATATTTTGATGTTTCTTTGACATTTATATGAACATCGTCTATCATTCTATGGAAAAAAAATGGCCGAAAGGCTGGCACATGGTCAACATTACAGACTTCGAAATCATCCACCTGAAAACTTAACTGCCATATCCATTGCATAAAAAATACGAAAATCAACAAACAGATATTTTGTGGGTTAAACATGCTAAACGTTAATAGAAAATCTAGCTAAAATAACCAATAATGATACTAAACAGTTGCTATTATTGTCAAGTTTATATATATGGCCATTGATTTCTTTGTTTATAATGCATAGTAAAAAGTGGCTATACAAATATACAATTTAGGAATGCATTCACACGCATTTTCTATGTTAAAATATCATATGTTAGCCCCACAAATGTCGATTACATGTAAGTACTACTGCCTGTCTGTCCTGAGTTTTAGAGCCCGATCCGTTAAACTTTTATATACATTGTACATGTAAATTTATTATTTTACTTGTCCCCCCCCCGCCCCTGACCTTGAGGGTGGGGTCAGCGGCCAATTTAAAAAAAACAACAATAGTCAACGTAGTCAATTATCACCATTTTTTTTGTCCCACCTGCTTTGGCAGGCATAGGAGATATGTATACTATACCGGTAGCTTTTCCATCGTCGTCGTCAATATTTCATATTAAATTTCTGCCTCTAGCTGTATTTCTGGGACACTACATGTCCTACACCACAGCCTGCATTAATATTGCCAGCGGTTATATAACCGTTGGGCTTTAACTCGATTACACGACTGCTTGCAGTAATCTTGCCAGTGGTTATATAACTACTGGGCATTAACTCAGTGTGTATACTTGAAAGCAAGGAGCTTGATTGGTTGAGCCCGAGCTGTGCTCGTGCTCGACCAATCAAGCTGGTTGAGAGTTCACATTATCAGTAGATGCCCAAGAGAGTTCTTAATAACTGAGCACCGGCAAGATTATTAAACGCAATCGGTAGTGTAAGACCCCTTGGAAGAAATTAGGCTGTGGGGTACCCAGACAGAGGGAGCCCATCTGGCATTGACCTTGTTTTCAAGGTCAAATTACTTTTACACATGCATTGAACATTAAGTTTTTATCCCCGACCGAACAACGTCAGGCGTCTGTCTTTAGACGGTGTGGCCAACCATGCACGTTTCGGTCTTTTACAGTCCAAGCATACGGTTGGGGAATAGCTGCATCTCTCTGATGGCTATTTTTGCACATAATCTGATAATAACGTATCGTATACGTACATGAGCTCCTATGACCAAGGTCAAGTTTACATAATTGGACTTGGTATTTATACTATGTCTAGCAAATTTGCTAAGCTCCATTTCTACTGAATCTCATTAGGTATGGATTTCAATAATATTTGGCAACTGTGTACATTATACATCGAACATGATAGGCTGTCACATATGTACTTGGACTCATATGCCTAAGGTCAAGGTCACATAATTTGATTTAGTACATGTATTTAAATTTAGCAAATAAATATTTTCAATTGTATATGGCAACAGTATACAGTATAGTTCATAATTGTTAAGGCTTAAAGCTATATATATCTGGGCTCCTATGCCCAAGTCAAGGTCACATAATCTGACTTATACTATTTATCCCCACGCTTTTCGAAGAAAAAGTGGGGATTATGTATTACCCCCGTCCCACAGGCTATCGGCGTGGACCCCCAAACCATGTTAAAATGTTTATAAACATGTCAATTCTATCAAAATTTTCAGACAATAACAAAAAATTGAGAATTTACTTTTAGAACTGTTTACTTTTGATAGAATTGACATGTTTATAACATTGTAACATGGTTTGGGGGTCCTGGGTCCACGCCTGTGCCCCGTCTGTCTGTCCGTCTGTCTGTCTTGTAGTGTAACTCCTACAGTTTTAGATCTAGAACCTTCAAACTTTGGTATATGATTGGTCTGTGCACTGGGATGTGCAAGGTCTCGGAATTTTGATCCACCCCCGCTGCCCTTGGGGGCAGGGTCAAAGGTCAAATACCGAAAAATTGCAATAACAAAGTCATTGTTCAGCCTTTGTACTCGATCTTTGGTATATGATTACTTTGTCCACTCGCATGTGCATAAAGGTCTTAGAACTTAGAACCACCCACCCCCGCCCCACCCTACCACCCTGACCTTGGGGGTGGGGTCAAATATCGAAACAATTGCTATAACACGGTCATTTTTCACCATTTTAACTCACACTTTGGTATATAATTCGTCTGTCCACTGGTATGTACATAAAGGTCTCCGAATTTTAGAACACCCACCCCCACCCCACCCTGACCTTGGGGGTGGAGTCAAATATCTAAGCAATAACATGGTAATTTTTCACCATTTTAACTCAACCTTTGGTATATAATATTAATCTGTCCCCTGGCATGTGCATAAAGGTCTCAGAATTTTTGAACCCCCACCCCACCCTGACCTTCGGGGTGGGGTTAAATACATGTATTGAACAATTGCAACAACATAGTCATTTTTCACCATTTTTACTCAATCTTTGGTACCGTATATGATTAGTCTGTCCACTGGAATGTGCCGAAAGGTCTCAAAATCTTGAACCATCCACCACAACACCACCCTGACCTTGAGGGTGGGGTCAAATATTGATCAATTGCAATAACAGTAATTTTTCAGCATTTGTACTCAATCTTTGGTATATGATTACTTGTCTACTGGCATGTGCAAAAAGGTCTCAGAATTTTGAACCACCCACCCCACCCAGACCTTGGGGGTGGGGTCCAATATCAAAATATTCCAATAACAAAGTCATTTTCTAGCATCTTTACTCAATCTTTGGTATATGATTAGTCTGTCCATTGGGATGTGCAAAAATGTCCTCCCAGAATTTTGAACCCCACACCGCCTCGCATTGGTGTCAAATGTGGGGGTTGGGTTAGGGGGGATAGCGGCGTGGGGATATGCGATGGCGGGCCATCGACTGCGCGATCTAGTTATACATGTACTATGTTTTGAAAACTTGTTAAGCTCTATTTATAGTCTACATGTATATCTGAATATGATTAAGCGTGTTGAATATGTACACAGACTTCTACACCCAAGGTCAAGAGCATGTAACGGTCGTACTGTGTAACCTTGGCAAAATGCGTTCAATTCTGTTGTACCTCTTGATACCAAGTTGATGGATTTTAATAATATTTTGCAAAAATGTATATCTGGATATATTAGGGTGTAATATACCTAGAATCCTGTGCCCACGGTCACATAATCAGACTTGGTATTTATACTATGTTAAATGTGGCGTTCGCCAGCGGAAACCCTGATGTTTAGCAAATTTGTTTGCTCCATTTCTATTGGACCTCTGGCAGCTGAAACCGATTTTTGCCAATTTTACTCTTGTCCGCATGATAACTGTTATACTCAAAGGATCTTACCCAAATTCAGTATTCAAATGTACATATTTAACATCAAGAGGACGAAATCTATTCATTTTTAAAAAAAGTTCAGATGACTTATCTCTCCCTGGTGGCCGAAACTGATTTTTGTCACTTCCCACAACGCTGACAATGCCTCGACGGGCGTATATTGTGACCACTTGTTGTGTGTTTCTCTCCTGAGGGCCCTTTTCAGATTAAATGTCTATGTCGTCCATGTATTTCTGAACATAATAGTTATACATGGGTTTTACGCCCAAGGTCAATTTCCCACAATACATATACGTAATACTTCCATATAGACAAATTGTCACAATGTGTTCCATTTCTTTTAGACCTTGATGGTACATACTTTGGTTTCTTGTACAGTTGAATCAGGTTATACATGTACCACTTATACATGTTTTAAAGTACAAAGATTAGTGCAAATCATATTTTAGGGGAATGGGCTAATTGATGCTGGTATGGACCTGGCACCTGGTCCGGTTATTCTAATTTCAGGGCTGAATTTGCATGTTTCTCGATGTAAATATTCAGTTCTGAAGGTTAAATGTGAGATTCAATCTCGTTGATGCGGTCTTAAATGACCTTAGATGTGGATTGGCCATTAAACACCATTAAACAAACAGACTAAGGCATGAATTTAAAAGATGGGGACCCTCATATATATAAGTATGGACTTTGGTTGGGGGTTATATTTTATTGTTTCAACCTTTAGATATGGCAGTAATATACACTAATAGAATTTATTTAATATTTAATATTTACATGGTACACCTTTTATGCCACCGGTCCGTCAGTCCGTCACACATTTTGGTTAAGAAGTTTGTCACAGTTTCTCCAATATGCCGCTGGTGGCATTCACGTTCGATAGACGCATTTCTTGTTGATGGTGTTTTGCAATATTGGAAAGACAGAAATCTAGAATTTTGATGTCAGGGGCGATAACTGCGTTATAAAATATGGATAAAAATAGATATTTATTCAAAGAGAGTCGATATTTATTCACCCAATGCATTTTCTCGTGTATAATTAATATCCTTTATAAAATATTGACAACAGTTGTAATTAAGTTGATACATTAATTTAAATAATTAACAAACAAAGACAAAGTCATGCGATCCTTGCAAATCGCCGAACACCACTACCAGAGAAATACATCGCGGACAGGGTTTTATTCCGTCCGTTTAAAACTATTAATAAAAATTCACCATCTCTGCAAATGTACATACAGTGACTCGAGTCACTCTGAATACGCCTACAGTATTGAAATATTAGTTACTATTGTGTTAATGTCATTGTCCTTCATATAATAGCATAATACCTGAATTAACAGAAACATGTTTAACTGTCTTAGTTCATTTAATATACTTAGTGTCTATAACCATGATAACTAGAAGTATTAATTACCACCAGAAAAATGGTCTGACATACTTTTTTCGGGGGGATATCCCCAATTTGCTACGTAGCAAATTCTAGGTTTCCTGTTTGCCTTTCACAACATGAGTGATAACAATGCAGAATCGCACGCAAATCAAGAAAACTTACATAGATCAGTTGTTCTTTAGTTGTTGAATGACTAGCTTCGACCGGTCAGTCTTGATTCTTCGCGTATCACGGAAGATTCGTTCATCACACGATTTCTTTCGTAGGAATTGGTAACATCCAGGTTTCTACTTTCGGTTTCGTAATACGTACAATATTGTCACTAAAACACAATTCTGGCGAAAAGTATTGTATAATATCATAGATAACGATTAGCTTTATTCAATACACGCTTTTATTACCGGGTATATATGTTTAGATATACTCTGAATGTAGTATTCAAGCGTCGGAGTATGCCTTTAAAAACAGTCAGATTGGATGTTAAAAATACTTTGAATAGTTACATAATTAACCGTTTAATTCCCGTAAAAATGTATTTTTGCATAGGGAATCTACCTTTAACATCCATCAGTTCGATTGTTCACTTTTGGAGTAGCATGGCTGTGTAATCATCTCTCATACATGTACAGTTGCTTTTCATGAATCTCAGCTGAATTTTGCCATAAATACCTCCACCTTTAGCTTCTTGGTTTATTTCAGAAATGGCAAAGAACAAACAGTTTGCTCTGGTTTTGTTTGACCATGATGGTTGTACGGCAATATTGGAAACCAAGAAACATCCCAGTGTGGTATTCATGATGGCTGGGCGTATTACAATCAAATGGGGAGGTGCTCGTCATCTCGTTGAGGTTTTGGAAGTATCAGGTATGAACTGAAGTTACATTTTGGAGAGATTTAAACTCTTTGAAATATAATCGCAATCAAGTGTATTTCAAATAATCTCCTCTATGAGCTAAATAGAGGATCTCAAACAAGTTTCCATTTCATATGAGATTTATGAAACGAGTCGGGCATAATTTATGCACCGAGCCTTGGCGAGGTGCATAAATTTGCTGACGAGTTTC
>JBEVXV010000576.1:0-2668 GCA_040505915.1 Sedimenticola sp.
CATGACATACTGCAATAGAACATTCCCTCTCCCTATGAGGGAGAGGGCCAGGGTGAGGGTGAATTAAATCAACGACATATCTATAGATCCCCCTCACCCCAACCCTCTCCCCAAAGGGGGGAGGGAGTTAACGGGACAGCAGTGAGGTCATTTCATTAAAGGTATGTGTCATCCCGGCACAGGCTGGGATTCAGAGAAATTGTCACATTGGCCTATTTTGGCCCCCAGCCTATGTCGGGATGATGTTTTTTGCCGCTATCGACTTTGACCCCAAGAAGCGACTGAATAGTTGCGGTTTAAATAGCAATCTATATGCACACGGTCTCTCTTTGGGCCCGCTGCATCCAGAGCCTTTTGTTTCACTGCGAGTCCAATTAAGCAGTTCAGACTTGTTCATCGGTTCCCCAAGCTATAGCATTCTCTCTAATTCAACTATTGAGAGATTCTGTTTCATGTCACAGACCCTGCGTATCGCTACCCGAAAGTCCCCACTTGCCATGTGGCAGGCGGAGCATGTCTCCCGTAAATTGCGCCAGGCCCACCCCGGTCTGGTGGTTGAGCTGGTTGGGATGAGTACCCAGGGGGATAAGATCCTGGATACCCCGTTGGCGAAGATCGGTGGCAAGGGGCTGTTCGTCAAGGAGTTGGAGCAGGGGATGTTAGAGGGTCTTGCCGACATCGCGGTTCATTCGATGAAGGATGTGCCGGTGGAGTTGCCCGAGGGGTTGCACCTAGCGGTGATTCTGGAGCGGGAGGACCCCCGCGATGCCTTTGTCTCCAATAACTATAAGCGACTCGAAGATCTGCCTCAGGGGGCGGTGGTGGGGACTGCCAGCCTGCGCCGGGAGTGTCAGATCCGGGATCGGCGGCCAGACCTGAAGATTGCCTCTCTGCGCGGTAATGTTAACACCCGCCTGCGTAAGCTGGACGAGGGGGAGTTTGATGCCATTATTCTCGCCTCAGCGGGACTCAAGCGTTTGGGTTTTGATGAGCGGATTACAGACTTTATTGATCCCGCCGATAGCCTGCCCGCGATTGGTCAGGGGGCGATCGGTATTGAGTGTCGTAGTGACGATGCCGAGATCAACAGCCTGTTGCAGTGCCTGCATGATGAAGAGACGGCGGTCTGTGTCAGGGCCGAACGCTCGATGAACCTGCGGCTAATGGGGGGGTGTCAGGTACCCATCGGTGGTTATGCAGTGCTCAATCATGACAGGATTTATATGCGCGGCTTAGTCGGTGAGCCTGATGGTAGCCACATTATGCGCACGGAGATGACAAGGCCGGCCGATGAGGCGGAGGCGCTGGGTGTCGCTATTGCAGAGGATCTTCTTGGGCAGGGGGCGGATCAGGTACTGATGCACCTCTATGAGGGTGAGAACGCACCTGAGTGATGGTAACTGCTGCGCATCAGTGCGATCTGTCGGGCGCTGGCGTGCTGGTGACCCGGGCCGCTCATCAGGCTGAGCCGTTGTGCAATCTGATCACCCGGATGGGCGGTGTGCCTGTCTGCTTTCCGGCAGTGGCGATCGGTGGCCCCGAGTCACCTGAGCGGCTAGAGGAGCAGCTTGCAGCTTGCAGTGAATGGGCTTTGCTGATC
Source organism: Sedimenticola sp. (assembly GCA_040505915.1). Lineage (GTDB taxonomy): Bacteria > Pseudomonadota > Gammaproteobacteria > Chromatiales > Chromatiaceae > Vondammii. The sequence goes on from JBEVXV010000576.1 coordinate 1,601, forward strand.
TTTGTCAGCCCCAACGCGGTTGAGTGGGGGTTGAAGCTGTTTCCCCAGGGGCTTCCACAAGGAGCAGCGGTAGCTGCCGTGGGGGCTCGTACTGCCGAGCTACTGCAACAGTCGGGGATTGAGGTGGCTATTGTTCCACCTGGGCGCAGCGACAGTGAGGCGTTGTTGGCGATGGCGGCGCTGCAACAGGTGTCCGCTAAACGGGTGGCGATTGTACGCGGTAATGGTGGTCGGTCTCTGCTGGGGGATACACTGAAGGCGCGGGGTGCAGAGGTAGAGTATGTTGAGGTCTACCGCCGGTCTCAGCCCCAAAGTGATGCCACCGCCTTGGTTGCCGCCTGGCCACAACAGGTGAGTCTGGTGACGGTCACCAGTAACGACCTGCTGGATAACCTCTTCTCTCTCCTTGGTACTGCCGGTGCGACGTTATTGCAGAGCACGCCGATGGTTGTGGTCAGTGAGCGGATGCAGCGCCATGCCCAGGCACTTGGCTGTAAACAGCTGTTGTTGGCAGGGGGGGCGGATCTTGGCTCTTTGCAGCAGGCGATCTGTGAGTGGAGAGATAAGTATGACGGTTCCCCGGAATAGGTGCATTTGCTAATCTATGGTTGTACACACAGGCTAAGGCGCTTAGGGAAAATCTTATGGTGTGGAGCGGCTTTAGCTGCAAAAACCGCTTCGATAACGCCTTATGCGAGCGGAAGTCACGCACTGTTGTCCCCTGATAATTAGCTTCAGGATTATTTCAAGGTATTGAAGCAGTAATGAGAAGAACACGAAAAAATCAGAAAGATCGGAGTGGATCAGACGCGGTTGACGATGCCGAGGGGGAGATCGCCGATGCCGAAATTCTTGAGTCGATGCCTCATCATCAGTCAGTAGCCCAGGGTGGTGGCCGTGTGCTGTGGTTGTCGATGGTGCTTTCGCTGGTCGCCGTGGTGGCTGTGGTTGCCGGGCTGGGTTACGGCTACCCGTACTGGAGCGGTATGCAGGCATCAGTGCAGGAGATGGATAAGCGTATTGCCGAGGCTAGACAGCAGGCTGCCGGAGCCACACAGCAGGCTGCCG
>JBEVXV010000576.1:2768-17397 GCA_040505915.1 Sedimenticola sp.
ACACAGCAGGCTGCCGGAGCTACACAGCAGGTCGCGGCGTTGCAGTCGCGCCTCAATCAGACACTGCTGGCTTTTGAAAACCAGAAAATGGAGGTGGTGAAGCAGAACAACTGGCTGTTGGAACAGAGCAATAAGCTGGTGTCTGAGCGCGAAGCGCTGGATAAAAAAGCGGGACAGATTGAGGAAACTCTGGAGAAGGTCTATCGCCGGGTGGGTCGTAACAGCAGTGCATGGATGGCGGCTGAGGCGGAGTATCTGATACAGGTAGCGAATCACCGCTTGCAGTTGGAATACGATATCGCTACGGCGATAAGAGCACTGCAGGCGGCGGATCAACGACTGCTCGATACCAATGATCCGGGTTGGACTGGCACTCGTGGGCTGCTGGCCCGTGAGATTGCCTCACTCAGGGGCGTGGGAGTGATCGATCAGGTCGGCCTCTCTGCCAAGCTGGTGGGGATGGCTGGGCAGATTAAGTCATTGAAAATGGTTGGGTTGCGCCCCGTAGTGGCATCAGCTCACCCCCTTGAGTCTAAGCCCACTGAGACTTCAGAGCGCAGCCTGGATACGTTACTTAAGGATGGTTGGGAGGGATTCAAATCGGTGATGGTGGTACGTCGTCACGATAAGCCGATAATGGCCATACTGCCCCCAGAGCAGCACTATTTTGTCTACCGCAATATTGAACTACAGATGGGGTCTGCCCGTCTGGCGCTGCTGCGCCGGAATCAGACGCTCTACGATGGTAGCTTGCAGGCGGCTGAGCACGCGCTACAGGAGTTTTTTGATACAGAGGCGAAGGCTACGGTGGCAATGCTGCGGCAACTGAGAGAGATGCAGCGGGTGCGGGTTAAGCCCGAACTGCCTGATATCAGCCACTCTCTTGAGAGCCTGCGTCAGCGATTACGGCAGGGGTCTGAGGAGTGAAGACACTGATCCTTGCGCTGCTCGCCTTTGGTACCGCCGTTCTAGTCACACTGGCAGTGATCAATGATAACGGCTATATGTTGTTGGGTTATGGCGAGTGGACAGTAGAGGGCAGTCTGGCCTTTTTCCTGCTGCTCAATATGGTCGCTTTTGCCCTGCTCTATTTTGTACTGCGCACCCTTGCGCGTATCTGGGCGGTGCCCCAGCAGGTACATGGTTGGCGTCAACAACGAGGCGCCAATCGATCACGCAAGTTTCTGACCCAAGGTTTGGTTGAGCTCTCAGAGGGCAACTGGCGGCAGGCGGAGAAGGATCTGGTCCGCTTTGCCGGTAAGTCCGAGACACCCATGCTCAATTATCTTGCGGCGGCCCGCTCGGCTCAGCAGCAGAGTGCTCATGACCGGCGTGATCAGTATCTCCAGCTGGCTCATGAGAGTATGCCATCCGCCGATGTGGCTGTCGGCTTGACTCAGGCTGAGTTGCAGCTGGAGCATGCACAACTGGAGCAGGCGCTGGGCACCCTCAAGCATTTACAGTCGATAGCCCCTAAACACACCCATGTTCTGAAGTTGTTGAAGGAGTTACATGAGCGCCAGGAGAATTGGGGTGAGCTTGGAGAGCTATTGCCAGAGCTTAAAAAACGCAAGGTGATTGGACGGGAGGAGCAGCAGACGCTGGAGTTCAACATCTTTCATAACCTCCTCACCGAGGCGGCCCAGGATGCGGATACAGGAGCGCTGACGCGGGTGTGGAAAAATATTCCCCGAGCGGTTCGTGAAAGTGAGGAGATGACCACGATATATGTTAATTACTTGATTAACCGTGGCCAAAATGAGCGGGTCGAAGGGTTGTTGCGGGACTTTATCGAGCGGCGCTGGAGTGAAGATCTTGTAGAGCTCTACGGCCGGGTAGAGGCAGAGGATAGTGCCCACCAGTTGAACGTGGCAGAACTCTGGTTAGACTCCCGTCCACAGAACCCTATCTTGCTCCTGACTCTGGGGCGTCTCTGTCTGCGTCACAAACTGTGGGGTAAGGCCCGCAGCTACCTTGAAGCCAGCATTGGTGCGTCACCCTCAACGCCAGCCTATCGTGAGTTGGGGGTGTTGTTAGAGAGTATGGGTGAGCAGTCCAAGGCGCTTGACTGCTTCAAGTCGGGGCTGAAGCTCTCCTCTGACACGCCACTACCGGAGCTGCCGCCATCGCTGCACTCCGCAGGTGGATGGATCGAAGGCTATGATTCGGAGAGCATCGCTACCGATATCAATCCCCCGCCAAAGCTACAAGTGATTGATGCCAAAGTATAGAGGGTAGTAAGGGCTTGTGAAGAACTTTGGCGCATAGTCAGGGTTTGGTGCGATGTTCATCGCGACTAAAGTCGCTCCTACAACTATTAATTCACACCTGTGCTTTATTGTAGGGGCGGCGCCCCGCCGCGATGAACGTCGCACAATCCCTGCCAAATTCTATCGCCACGAGGGCGGGGCTCCTACAGCGGTAAAGGTGAAATTCCTACGCTTCTCTTACCCTTTATCAGGGCTATCCTTGGCCCACTCAAATACATCTGAGTAGATGTTCTCCTCTAATATGCCGGCATCGATAAAGGCACGTTTTCCGGCAAAGACCATCGGTGGCGGTCCGCTCATATAGAGATCGAAGCGGCTCATCTCGGGGTGATCCGCTACCACCGCTTCGTGGACCCAACCGGTTGTACCACTCCAGCCCGCCTCGGGCTCTGACAATACAGGCGTATAGGAGAACCCCTTAAGGCTGTCGGCCCAGCTCTGGGCGAGGTCGTTGAGGTAGAGGTCACTGCTGGAGCGCACCCCCCAGTAGAGGTGGACAGGACGATTGAGGCCGGTATGGATAGCGTGCTCAATGATCGCCTTCAGCGGGGCAAAGCCGGTGCCGCCAGCCATAAAGATCAGTGGGCGCTCAGACTCTTCACGTAGATAGAAGCCCCCCATAGGTGCCTGTATGGTCTGTATATCCCCCACTTTCATGCTGCTGAATACATGGCCGGTAAACTTGCCACCATCGATGTGACGGATGTGCAGCTCAATAACCGTGTCATTGTGGGGGGCGTTGGCCATGGAGAAGGCGCGGCGGTGGCCATCATCCATAATAAAGTCGAGATACTGCCCGGCAAGAAACGGCATACGCTGTCCCTCTGGAAGGGAGAGGTAGAGCCGCATCACATCACCGGTAAGCTGTTCCAGTCTCTCCACCTTGGTCGGTAGCGTCCGTATTTTGATCTCCTTGATGCTCTCGACCTCTTTTACATGGATGACAATATCACTGTCCGCAATGGCTTGACAGGTGAGGCAGCTTTCACCGGCACTGTCGACTATAGCGCCCCCTTCGTCAGGATAGGCGATGCTCCCTGCCACCAGGGTTCCTGAGCAGTTTCCACAGACGCCGTTGCGGCAACCGTAGGGCAGGCTGACACCCTGGTGCTCGGCGGCGTCGAGGATCGCTTCGTTGGGCTCCGCAGTAAACTCATGCCCACTGGGTTCAACTTTTACTCTGAAACTCATAGGATTCTCTATTTGCGAGTGATAATCTGTAGATTGGATAATTCTCTACTATTTTACTGTGGAATAAAAGCTTGTTATGAATAGGTTAATTGTCGGCTGTGGATATCTGGGTCAAAAAGTGGTGCAGGAGCAACAGAAACAGGGAGTTGGCTCTATCTGCATGGTGCGCAGTGATGCCAGTGCCGAGGCGCTGGGAGAGCGGGGGTTCAAGGTGGTACAGGCTGATCTGGATGCTGCCGATCTGCCCCCTCTGCCCTTGAAGGGCACAGAGCTTTTCTACTTTGCTCCACCGCAACCTAGAGGCGTTGAGGATAGCCGGGTCGCTCATCTGCTGGCGGCTTGTGATCGTCAGGGAGTGCCGTGCCGGATCGCCTATCTTAGCACCACGGGTGTATACGGTGACTGCGGTGGTGACTGGGTAGATGAGACGCGAGCGGTCAATCCGGTGGCGGAGAGGGCGCTACGTCGCCGGGATGCAGAGCAGCGCTTTCATCAATGGTGCCAAAGCCGTCCAACCCAGCTGGTGATACTGCGGGTGGCGGGCATCTATGGGCCAGGAAAACTGCCTCTTGAGCGCTTGCGCAAGGGGCTGCCGATGGTACGGGAGGAGGAGGCGCCCTACACCAACCGCATTCATGTCGATGATCTGGTTCAGGTCTGCCTTGCCGCCATGGAGCGAGGGGCTGATGGAGAGGTCTACAATGTCAGTGATGGCCAGCCGGGGAATATGACCGACTACTTTAACCGGGTTGCTGATCGGGCTGGGCTGGCGAGACCGCCGTTGATCTCTCTGGCAGATGGAGAAGAGAGACTTTCAAGCGGCATGATCTCCTATATGCGTGAGTCCCGCCGCCTGGATAATCGCAAGATGCTGAGGGAGTTGGGTGTGGTGCTCTCCTATCCAGATCTTGACCGGGGGCTCTGCTTCCTTGACTCGGAATCGTGATTGGAGCAGGCTGATCTTGGTATCTGCTACGAGGGTATTTTTACGCGCACTTCCCTGTAGGAGCGCTTTCTCGAGGCGCGATGGACGTTCGGTTGTGGTTCGGGAGAGCGCCCCAGCAAGTTTAGTCCCCGGTGCCAAATAGCTACCCGCAATATCTTGAAGTTTAAGAATTAAGTATTCACTAAGGAGTTAAAAGATGACAAATTTACGCTCGGTTACACTCTCTGCCGCTTTGTTGACCACATTGGCACTGACGGGCTGCTCCGATCCCGCGTGGGTCGGGGTCTACGACAATTGCACATCGTCGATGACGGCTCAGTCAGAGAAGATAAAAGCCTCTGGCGGAGGTGGTAATGGAATGGCCAAATCGATGGGAGATATGGCCCTCTCTCTGGGTCTGGCGGCGTGCGAGACGATCAAAAGCACCTGCGAAAACGACCCCGACAGCAAGGGTTGCAAGGCGATGGTGGATAGCTATTCAAGGGAGCAGTAAGGGCGAACTCTTGGTGCGCGATGAGACCCTGTAGGGCCTGTGCAATAGTCATCGCGCTCCGGAAGACCTTTCGGTTTTTCAATCGCCCTTATTGATCCAATCAAAGATAGGGTCCCACAGCTCCACATCCTGCCATACCATTGAGGGGGCGAGTTCAAACAGGCCCAGACCAGACTCGGCAGAACGGATGTAGTTTTGGCTCTCCCTCAGGTGGGTGATAAAGGGCACCTTGAGGTGGCCGAGGTAGCTCTCCAGCTGGTGATAGATTCGGGTATTCTCACGGCTGCGGTTGGCGACTATGGCTAGTCGGGTCTGCTGTCGCGAGACGCGCCCGCTTACCAGCAGCTCCTGAAGGAAGCGGCTGCAGGCTCGCATGTCGATGGGCGAGGGCAGTACCGGAATAACCAGGCTGTCGACCCGCCGCAACATGAAGTTGATCTCTTTACCGTGTGTGCCCGCAGGGGCGTCCATGATCAGATAGTCGGTTCCACGGGGTATCTTGATCGAGCCTTGGGTGGCATCAATTCCCGTGATCACGGGGATACCTTCATAATCCTGTCGCGCCTCCAGCCAGTCCAGTGATGAGCCCTGAGGATCGAAGTCTGCCAAGGCCACTTTAGCACCCTCATCAGCGAACCAGGTGGCGATGTTGGTGGCGATAGTGGTTTTGCCGCAGCCGCCTTTGGCATTCATCGTCATTATGGTGCGCATGTTTTTCTCCAGCTGCTAGGTATGAGACGTATGGCACAGGTCGTAATCCAGAGATGCAAGCCACCTTGGGTGGCTTTGAGTTACTGCCTGGGCCGGGATGACGGAGGCACTGTAAGTGCCATGGGAGTTGAGACAGATTATAGGCCAAACTGAGCCGTTACAAAATTCCCAAATCGTCCCAGATTGCATCCACCCGCTGTTTAACTTCACTGCTCATCTCAATAGTGCGCCCCCATTCACGCTGAGTCTCGCCGGGCCATTTATGGGTGGCATCAAGGCCCATCTTTGAGCCCAGCCCGGAGACCGGGGAGGCGAAGTCGAGATAGTCGATAGGGGTGTTTTCCACCAGAGTGGTGTCACGGGCCGGATCCATGCGTGTGGTCATGGCCCAGATGACATCGTTCCAATCGCGGACGTTGATGTCATCATCGGTGACGATAACGAATTTTGTATACATAAACTGACGCAGAAACGACCAGACCCCCATCATCACCCGTTTAGCATGGCCGGGGTATTGCTTCTTCATTGACACCACCGCCATGCGGTAGGAGCAGCCCTCGGGAGGCAGGTAGAAGTCGGTGATCTCGGGAAACTGTTTCTGTAGAATCGGTACGAACACTTCGTTGAGGGCGACACCGAGGATGGCCGGTTCATCCGGCGGTCTGCCGGTGTAGGTGCTGTGGTAGATCGGGTCACGACGCTGGGTGATGCGCTCGATAGTGAAGACCGGGAAGGACTCTACCTCGTTGTAGTAACCGGTATGGTCACCAAAGGGTCCCTCTGGAGCCATATCATCGGGGTGGATAGCGCCCTCGAGGACAAACTCTGCCGAGGCGGGTACCTGAAGATCGTTGCCGATAGATTTTGTCACTTCGCTACGGCCGCCGCGCAGCAGTCCGGCAAAGGCGTACTCGGAGAGGGTATCCGGTACTGGGGTGACTGCGGCGAGGATGGTGGCTGGATCGGCACCGAGGGCGACGGAGATGGGGAAGGGCTCTCCCGGATGGCTCTGCTGCCATTCGCGAAAGTCGAGGGCGCCGCCGCGGTGAGAGAGCCAACGCATGATCACGCGGTTTTTGGCGATCACCTGCATGCGGTAAATTCCAAGGTTCTGGCGCGCCTTCTCCGGCCCTTTGGTGACCACCAGACCCCAGGTGATCAGTGGTCCGGCATCATCGGGCCAACAGGTCTGTACCGGGATATCACTGAGATCTACCGCCTCTCCCTCAATCACTACCTCCTGGCAAGGGGGGCGCTTGATCTCCTTCGGTGCCATATCAAGCACCTTGCGGAACAGAGGCAGCTTCTCCCAGGCATCTTTCATCCCCTTGGGAGGCTCGGGCTCTTTTAGGCTGGCCAGCAGCTTGCCCACCTCCCGCAGTGCCTCTACTGACTCCTCGCCCATCCCCAGAGCAACCCGGCGGGGGGTGCCGAAGAGATTGGCTAGAATCGGATGGCGTGACCCTTTTACCCGCTCAAACAGCAGGGCGGGGCCACCGGCGCGAAGGGTGCGATCACAGATTTCTGTAATCTCCAGATGGGGATCAACTTCCAGGGAGATCCGCTTCAGTTCACCCAGGGATTCGAGCTGTTTGATAAAATCGCGAAGGTCTGAATAGTCCATGATCCTATATCCTGAAGCCGCCGTAGCGTTTGGATAGTCGGTAATTTTTGAAGAGAATGCCGCTGATAAAGCTTAGTGGCAGTAAGAGCACTGCCGCAAGATAGTGCCATAGGGTGAGTGCCTGGGCGGTATTGAGTAGTTGTTGCTTAGCCCTCTCTGCGAGGCTCTCTCCAGCCTCGCTGCTCTCCAGGCGTTGCTGGAGTGTTTCAGCCTCATGCGTTGCCTCGGCTTCACCACGAAGAGCCTCCGCTAGCTGCTCCTCAAGTGCCTCAACTTTACTCTTGGTGTCTGATCGCTGCTCCTCAAGTGCCACAACTTCACTTTTGGTGTCTGATTGTTGCTCCTCAAGTGCCTCAACTTCACTTTTAGTTTCTGAGCGCTGCTGTTTAAGTGCCTCAACTTCACGGTTGCTCTCTGAGAGCTGCTGTTTAAGCGTGGCAATCTCCGTCTTGACACTCTCCTGAGACGCCTCTGTAGCCGCCGCCGGAGCTGGGCCAGCTTCAATTTTAGCCTCTATGCTCAGGAGCTTATTCTGCAGATCACTGTTTTTTGCCTGTAGCTCCAGCAGCATCACCCGTGCAGGCTTCTCTTCGGTGATATAACGGTTCTGAACCCACCCTTCGGTATTGTCACCGAGGCGCACATTGGAGAAGGCCTCCTTGCGCTCCAGCACTTGTAGCGGTGTGCCACTTGTCAGCGCTTTGATCGGGCCTTTGATGGTATCAGGTTCACTATAGAGGCCAGCGACCAGACGGTCAGTGATGTGGGCACTCCAACCGGCTGTGACATACAGCAGCAGGATGCAGAGCAGGCTGATGGTATGGCGGAGATGCTTCATATTCATGGATCAATCCCGCTGTGGCGCAGTAGCGCATCAATTTGTGGCTCACGGCCGCGAAAGGCAATAAATAGCTCCATGGCGTCTTTAGAACCGCCAGCTTCCAGAATATTGTGGAGAAAGGCGTCGCCGGTGGTGCGGTCGAAGACTCCGCGCTCTTCAAACAGTGAGAAGGCGTCGGCAGAGAGTACCTCCGCCCACTTGTAGCTATAGTACCCGGCGGCGTATCCTCCGGCAAAGATGTGGCCGAAACTGTGGGCGAAGCGGTTGAAGCCGGGGGGGTGCAGTACCGCCACCTGTTGGCGTACCTGGTCGAGTATTGAGTAGATGCGCCCACCTTCGATGGGGTCGTAGTCACGGTGGATGCGGAAGTCGAAGAGGCTGAACTCCAGCTGCCTGACCATCTGCATGCCGGACTGGAAGCTCTTTGCTGCCAGCATTTTGTTGAACATCGCCTCTGGCAGGGGTTCACCACTCTCATAGTGGCCAGCGATCAGATCCAGAGCCTGCTGCTCCCAGCACCAGTTCTCCATGATCTGGCTCGGCAGCTCTACCGCATCCCAGGCAACGCCACTGATACCTGAGACTTCGGAGTAGTCGATGCGGGTAAGGAGGTGGTGGAGCCCATGGCCAAACTCGTGGAACAGGGTCTCCACTTCATCGTGGGTGAAGAGGGCCGGTTTGTCGCCCACCGGTGGTGAGAAGTTGCAGGTGAGATAGGCAGCGGGAATCTGCTGGCAGCGACTGTTGAACATACGGCCGACACACTCATCCATCCAGGCACCGCCGCGCTTGTTCTGGCGGGCGTAGAGGTCGAGGTAGAACGCTCCTCTGATCTCACCGTCATCGCTGCGTATCTCATAGAAGCGGACATCGGGATGCCAGGTATCAACCCCTTCCACTTCAGCAATATCGATACCGTAGAGGCGCTTGACCACAGAGAACATGCCAGGGATCACGCGGGTTTCAGGGAAATAGGGTTTTACCTCTTCCTGGGTGATTGCGTAGCGGTGGAGGCGCAGTTTTTCGGCGTAGTAGCCGATATCCCACGCCTCCAACTCCGGGGCACCATGGTGATCGGTAGCAAACGCTTTGAGCTCATCCAGTTCACGCTGGGCCTGATTGTGAGAGCGCTCCGCCAAGTCATGGAGAAAGTTGACAACTTGATCGCAGGAGGGGGCCATCTTCGTCGCCAGGGAGCGTTCGGCGTAGTTACTGTAACCAAGTAGCTGTGACTTCTCGTGGCGCAGGGCGAGAATCTGCTCCATCAACTCACTGTTGTCCCAGCGCCCACCGTGTGGCCCCTGGTCAGAGGCGCGGGTGGCGAAGGCCTCGTAGATCTCGCGTCGTAGCTCGCGGTTGTCTGCATAGGTCATTATCGGTAGATAGGAGGGGTACTCCAGAGTCAGTAACCACCCCTTCTGCTGACGCTGCTCGGCGGTCTGCTGAGCCAGATCTAGGGCCGATGCGGGTAGTCCTGCCAGTGCCTCTTTGTCGCTGATCAGCTTGCTCCAGGCGTTGGTGGCATCAAGGATATTTTCACCGTAGCGGCTGGTGAGGGAAGAGAGCGCCTGACTGATCTTCTTAAAACGAGCCTTCTCCTCCACTCCCAAATCGACCCCCGAGAGGTGGAAGTCACGCAGGGCGTTCTCCAACACCTTCTGCTGTACAGGGTCGAGCCCATCCTTGTTATCTGCCACTGCCTGGTAGGCGGCATAGAGTTGACTGTTTTGTCCCATCTCGGTGCCGTACTCGCTCAGTTTCGGCAAGCAAGCGTTGTAGGCGAGACGCAGCTGTTCACTATTGACCACCGAGTTCATATGGCTCACCGGAGACCAAGTACGGCTGATATGGTCATCCATGACCTCCAGAGGTTCAATCAGATTATCCCAGCTGTAGGGGCCGCCAGAGGCGAGGAGCTTTGTTGTTAGTTCACGGCCTTCGGCCAACAGCCGGTCGATTGCCGGCTCCACATGTTCAGGTTTAATCTGTGAAAATGGAGGCAGGCCCTCCAGGTTGAGCAGGGGATTTGTCATCTCTAATAGAAAACCGTGGGAAGTGAAAAGCGCTATTCTGCCACAGAAAATCAGTTATCAGTTATTCGCTGGATGTGATCCGCTGGTGAAATAACAAGTTTGATCCTGTTTTGCGGCCCTGCAAAGCGCTTTTCCCCATAGCACTCACCGCTCCCGGAAGGCATCGCCGGTGGCGGCGAGGAAGGGAGTTAGCAGATACTCCAGTACGCTACGTTCACCAGTACGGATACTGGCGGATACCTGCATGCCGGGGAAGAGGTTGTAGCGCATAGTGCCGCCACTGAAGTGGTCTGCCTCAGTGGCGATGCGTATCTTGTAGTAGACCTGGCCGTCATCCTGGTCGGTGTAAGTGTCGGGGCTGATGGCGATCACCTCGCCTTCGATGTTGCCAAAGCGCAGGGCATCGGACGATGCAAGCTTAATGAAAGCGGGCTGGCCAACCATGACGAAACCTATATCCTGAGTCTGAAGGCGTGACTCAATGATCAGTTGATCTCCCGCCGGTACGATGTTGGCCACGGTTTGTCCTGCCTTGACGACGCCGCCAACGGTATAGACATAGAGCGTCTTCACCACACCATCAACCGGCGAGCGCAGTACGGTACGGCGCAGGTTGTCTTCAAATTTGCGGATACGCTGGCTATGCTCCTGTAGCTCACGGCGCGCTTTTTCCAGCCGTACCTGTGCTTTCTGCTGAACCCCCTGAGATACCCGCTTGCGCTCATTCTCCACCTCTTTCAACGCTGCCTTGGCACGGCTGTAAGCAGCCCCGGCCTCCTCAATGTCACTGCGCAGGCTGCCGGCTTCGCGCAGCAGGGTGAGATGGTTGTACCTGTTGGTCAGTTGATCTTTCAACAGGTCTTCACTTATCTTGATCTGCTCGTCGATCAGTTTTAGGTTCTTGCGGCTGTTTCTTAACTTGACGCTGATCTCGCGAATATCCTGTTTACGCTGGGCGATAAGCTCAGATTGGGTTTGCAGGTCACCGAGGTATTTTCTGCGATTAATTTTGAAAAGGCTTTCGGCTTGGCGTTTCAACGCCGTGCGACCCGTAGCGAGAGTGTCAGGCAGTTTCAACTCCTCTTTCAGCCCAGACTCGGCTTTGAGGCGGGCAATCTCGACTTGCAGGGCATCCATTCGTACCTGTATCTCATCCACATCGGCGCCACTGGAGATCGCCTCTAGCACAATCAGCTCCTGTCCCTTGGTTACCCGTGCGCCCTCTGTGATGAGCAGCTCTTTGATCACCCCCCCCTCTAGATGCTGGATACTCTTGATCTGGGAGCTGGGAACCACAGCGCCTATGGTCTGACTGACCACATCAAGCTTGCCAAAGTAGGCCCAGGTGCCAAACGAGCCGCACAGTAGCAAAAACAGCAGGAGGACGAGATAGGTGGAGAGCCCGATAGGTTGAGGTGTGACCATCTGGTCTGTGCGTGCCTTGCTCACTTGCTCCCCTCCTTCACTGCCTTCTCCTCTTTTTTATGCTTTACCTGTCGAACGGTCAGTTCGGGTATCGGCTTCTGACTCAGGTTGAGGTAGATATGAGCACCTTTGAGAAGGTTTTTGTCGTGAGAGAAGATAATAATGGTGCGTTTCTGTTCAACCATCTGGTTGAGTACCCGGTAGATCATGGCACTGCCCTCGACATCCATCCCCTCCGTAGGCTCGTCGAAGACCACCAAGCGGCCGTTCTTTAGCAGCGCCCGTGCGAGTGCCAGGCGACGGCGCACTCCGAGGGAGAGCTGCTGCCCCGTTTCGCTGATATTGGTATCCAGGCCATCGGGTTTCTGGTCAAGAAAAGTCTTAAGACCTGCGGTCTCTAGTGCTTTGCTGACAGCATCGTCATCAAGATCCTTACGCCCCAACAGTAGATTGTCGCGCAGTGTTCCGGCGATAAATTTAGGCTCCTGGGGGAGGTAGATCAACTGCTCACGCCACCAGGGGGCGGCTAGCTGTCGTAGATCGACGCCATCGGCAAGAATCTGCCCCCGGGTGGGTGACAGCAGACCGACAAAAATTCTGGCCAGGGTGGTTTTTCCCGAACCGTTGCTACCGTTGACTGCCAGGACCATTCCCGGCTTGAGGCGTAAATTGACCGACTCAAACAGCGGAGTATTGTTGCCGGGGTGACTGAAAGCGAGATCCTCCAGGGTGATACTGCCCTGATATTTTTTTAGTGCAGTACCCGCTTGCCGCTCCATCGGCAGGCGAGAGAAATCGCTATAGATTTTCATCGCTTGAGCCGCTTTAGCCAACTGCTCATGCATCAAAGCAAAGCGACTGATCGGCCCCATCGCCTTGCCAGCGAGTATATTGGCACCGATGAGGATGCCGACATCGAGTTCACCCGACACCACCAATGTCGCACCGACACCGACGATGGCGATGGTCATCAGGCCGCTACTGGCCTGGATAAAGGAGTGCATCTTGGCCTGACGGCTGGCGATATGGTGAGCATAGTTAAAGCTGCTATGCACAAAATTGTGCCAGCGTTGGAGTAGAAAGGGACCGGTGTTGAATCCACGCACGGTATCTTCCGCTTCGACTACCGCCGCTACCAGCCGTTCCCGGTGGGTGGCGGCTCCAGCCAGCTCCCGGGTTGGTGCAGCAAGCTGTATGCCGGTAATTACACCGACCAGAAAGACCAGGGCCATCATACCAGCGGCTATAGAGGCGAGGGTGGGGCTGAGAAGATAGAGGACACCGATAAACAACAGTGCAAATGGCAAATCAAGTATGGCATTGATATTGGCTGCGCTGTAGGCAGCACGTATGGTGTCTGCACCCAGGACCATGCTGCGCTTGCGCCCCTTGGGAATAGTTGCCAGTGCCCCCACAGAGGCGGTGGAGAGTACATCGTATCCTGCCAGTGAGAGGCGCTCATCCTGATGGGCGCTAAAGCCATTTGCCATACGCATGCGTACCCGGCGGAAGCCCATTTCGAGTAGCACGGCAATAACTGCACCTATGGCCAGAGTGGTGAGTGTTGCATCCACACCATGGGCCAGATAACGGTTAAGCACCTGAATGACAAAGAGAGAGGGGGCAAGGGCAAGGAGGTTGGAGAAGAGCGCGGCCAATATCAACAGCACGGCTAAGCCCGGTCTGGAAAATAGACGTTTGAGCAGTTCCCTCATGGATCTTCCCTTTATTCTTATCTATACCTACTTCAGCAGGCGCTAAAAAGAGCTAGCTGAATAGGGGTTTATAATCTCTATATCGCTCGTTACTGAAAAATCTTGAATCCTGATACACCCAAAAAAGGCCGCATAGAGCGGCCCTAATATCTGGGGCGTCAGGTTATATCTGTATGGCCTTCCTTTAGGGAAGTCCTGAATAAATCGTGATCACGTCTCAAATTGGTAAATTCCAAAAGCCAACCTGCGGTGACAAGATTCATTCAGAGACTTCCTCAGTCTAGCCTATTCCATCTGTTTCGAAGTTTGAGACATCTAGCCCATCTGTGAAGGTATCGACAGCGCTCTGATCAGCAAAACCGGTGATCTGGGCCAGTTGTGCTACATGAACGTCATCTTCGCCGCCGTTGTTGGACATTACGCCAATGCCAACAGAGAGGCCTGCTCCACCCATTTCACCCATCTCCCATACGACCACTCGTGCTCCTTCGGCACCTGTGTCAAAGTCGCTGGCATTGAGTGCCCCCCTGAGCGCATTGGCATCGCCGTAAGATTGATCGGTCAGGACGACTACCCCTTGATCAGCTAAGGTACCAAGCCCGTCAATATCTGTACCGAGTACCGATTCAGTACCAGAGAGCATATCTAGCGCACTGAAATCAAGGACATCTTCATTGACATCGAAGTTCTGGATCTCAACTCCCCCTCCCGGACCCATATTTTCCGGCTGGAAATTGAAGGTGTCGGGGCCTTCTGTACCTTGCTCCACAGGAGGTGGCTGTTGCCCGCCTTCGGGAGGTGGTGGTTGTTGCCCGCCCTCGGGAGGTGGTGGCTGTTGCCCACCCTCGGGAGGTGGTGGCTGTTGCCCACCAGGAGGTGGGGGAGCATAAGGATCATACCCGCCAGGAGGGGGCTGTTGCCCATCAGGAGGCGGTGGGGCATAAGGGTCATACCCGCCGGGAGGGGGCTGGTTTGGATCAAATCCATCCTTAGCAGGATCATAATCAGGCCCTGGACCGTAAGGATCGGGGCCAAAGCCACCCGGGCCGGGACCGTAAGGATCGGGGCCGAAGCCACTCGGGCCGGGACCGTAAGGATCGGGGCCGAAGCCACCCGGGCCGGGACCGTAAGGATCGGGGCCAAAGCCACCCGGGCCGGGACCGTAAGGATCGGGGCCAAAGCTACCTGGGCCGGGACCGTAAGGATCGGGTCCAAAGTTGCCAGGGCCAGGACCATAAGGGTCAGGGCCGAAGCCACTTGGGCCGCCTGGGCCACCAGGACCATAAGGATCGGGGCCGAAGCCACCCGGGCCAGGACCATAAGGATCAGGGCCAAAGCCACCGGGACCCCCGGGGCCACCAGGACCATAAGGATCAGGGC
>JBEVXV010000577.1:0-1861 GCA_040505915.1 Sedimenticola sp.
AAAAAATCTCCCTCTTGACGACCCCAATCTCCCTCTTGAGAAAGTCAAAAAACCCTCTTGGCGTCTGTCAGAAGTTGGCATGTCTGCATTCTACACATGTGGTTGTAAGTGGCAGATACGACCTTTTTAAAAAAACTTCCGGTTCCGGTCTATATAAAAGTCTAGTTTTGTGCTCGAGTAAAATAACGATGTTTTGTGATTTAATAATGGACTTACATGGATAAATGGTACATAACCAGTAAGTTAAAACATAATTATATCATTATTAAAAATTATAGACTATTGAATTCGCCAATTATTGAGATTAATGCAATTTTCCACAAACTTTCTTTGTCAAAGTTCGAGCGGGACATATTCTGTTAAAACAGCTCACACCGTATGACCACAAATCCGTCACGCATGAGCAATTTCTGCATAAACTGATCGACGCAACAACCTAAGTAGCAGACGTCGTACATGTATTCACCGTTATGATCAACGACGGATTATGGCGACACCGTGCACACCAGTTGCCAGTATTGACAATGGCTTAAACAATCCAAATGATAGCGGTCGCACCTACCATGTTCTACAGCCTGCGGCTGGCTTGTTGCCGGCAAACCTCGAACACGTATCCAGAACCCCGCCTGTCTACCAGACGACCCCACTCACATTGTACGGCTATACAAGTCCCGATCAAACATGCCTTAAACAATTTCATGCAGATATGACAAATCCTTACATCAATTCGATTGCACCTGCATACCACCGCCAATCTGGCAATTTAATCGATGATCAAATTCCGGGGACACAACCGTGCTGCATCCTTGACCGTGAGTTGCTGAACTTACCGAAGGATCTATTTATTGAAAAACTTTTATACCTAACGTGTCAATCTGAATCGGACTTAACGTCATACAGAGACCTGCTATTACGACGATCGAAGCAAATAAGTAATTGCCCTGAAGGGAAGCTTATTAACAGAAGAGGGTCAAGAAGAAACCCGGCCCCTAGTAAATTAGCACATGACTGTTACATCCTAAACATGTTTCTGCATGGTGATAATAGTGAAATAGACAGTATATTCAGTAAAACCAAAGACGTGACTATTCAAAATGAAGCCGAACCTCCGACTTCCAGTGAAAATATGAGGAAAGTCGAAAACGAAACACCCAATGGAATGACAATGGGACTGACTCAAATTCTCTCAAATGTGATAGATTTGGGCCATAAATATTCGCAAATACAAACATTAATTCAACAGGAGGGCGAACATACTGATAATTTGAAGAAAAGGGTAACAGTTTTAGAGTCACAAAATATAAAGCTGAGTAATGATATGGAACACCTCAAAACGAGGTTCCGTGAAACAGTTGGTACATACGAAAAGAAATTGACTGACATTGCAGCAAACAACAACAAAGAGATGCAGGCATATTTAACTAAAACCGAGGAAGCAGTACAATCAATATCCATTGTTCTAAATTCCCATCAAATACCGAATAGTAAAAATCAAAGCACTGAAAGAACAACGAACTCAGAAATGTGTAATGCGGCGGTAAAAGACCAATTAGCAAAAACCCCTGAGGTAGCAACAAGAAGCAAGCACGTAAAGGACACAGAACCTATCATTTCAACAGATCAGACGGTGTTACAAAATAGAAGTGTACCAATAAGCCTAGATTGTGACATAGACGAAATATTTACTGCACGAAAAGCCCCAAGTACCGAGGTGGCACACAATTCTACACAATCACAAAGTGATAAATCACCTTGTAAAACACCCACCTTTGCAGAAGTAGTGCGGATGCCACCAAAAACGATGACGTCACAAAACGACAATACAGATACAAACTCAAATAAACGCGATATCACACAAAAC
>JBEVXV010000577.1:1961-5684 GCA_040505915.1 Sedimenticola sp.
CCTGCCAGTAAAATCGTTTAAAGGTCGATATCGAGGTCGAGTTAAAATGTATTACATAGGCGGTATTGACCCCGACTCGAACCAGCAGGGACTCGAAGAATACCTTATCGAACGCGGCGTGACTCCAATAAAGACATCGGTGTTTAAGAGTAAAAACGGCGATCTAGCTGCCAAAATTAACATACCGCTATACCAGAGCGAGTTTGTAGAAGACACTGACTTTTGGCCCCGATTCACTCGCTGTCGCCAATGGATGTCCCAATACTCATGGGACAAATATAGACAAGTTAGCGTCCGAAATGATTACCATGACCATTCGAACACCGGTACATACAACAACGACCGGGATTATGGCTACAACCAGTACCCACTTACTAACTATACTGATCAGCAGCAACGATACGAAGTGACTAATGACGTGTTAAATATTGACTAATATGGCTACAAGTGATCATAATATATCTGTAATAAAGACGGCAAACCTGCGGTTCGTGACCTGGAATGTAAGAGGGATAATGTCATCAGCTTCAAGTTTGGGAGAACTCTTAGAAGCTCATGCCATTGATGTCGCTTTCATTACAGAGCACAAACTGTTTGAACACTCAAAAAGATTTATGTCATCTATCAACACTAATTACAAAGATATAACATATTGTGATCCAGATTACGACATGTACAGTAATATATCATGTGGTAAAGGTGGAGTATCTGTATTATATAAGACAACGCTGGCATTTTCAGTAAGGATAATGGACGAGATTGCCAGTGAACGATTGATTGGTATCGAACTAGCATGTCATGATAACGCAAACATATTTGCATTTTGTATCTACATGCCATCATCTAATTATTCAACCGATATTTATATTGATCATATTAACAATCTACAAGCAGTATGTAATACATACTCGGAGAAGGGAACGGTAGTATTTCTAGGTGATATGAACGGAGAAATAATACCATTCACTAATTCCAAGTATTGTTCTTCCAGAGATAGAACACTCACACGTTTTCTATCACAAAATGACATGTTTTCGCTTACCTACTTACCAAGTCGAATCGGTCCGCCTTTCACGTTTTTAACGATGGAGAAAATGTTAGATCACGTTATAATGTTTAATACTGATTCTGATCTGATATCTGAAGTTAGAATATTAGATGATGACATGTATCATGTTTCTGATCACCTCCCGATAATAATAACACTCAATGTCCCAATATATCATACTAATGTAAAAGAAAGGGCAGCACACACGGCATGGCACAAGATAACCAGCTCTCATGTCGAAGCATACCAGCTTACATTATCAGAACTGTCTCACAATTTACCTACAGACGATATAAACGTTATGTATGAATACATAGTTAAATCGATATTAACGGCATCACAAAGTACACTGCCGAAAAGTACATATAATCGCCATTCAAAGCCGTACTGGACAAAAGATGTTAAGTTGTCACATGAAAATCAGAGAAAATGTCGCCGAATTTGGATAGCACAGGGTAGACCAAGAGGCCATAAATACCCTTCATACACAAACTATAAAAACGCCAAAAGATGTTTTACTAAAACACAAAAACGGGCTATTGCGTGTGTTGAACAAACATTCGTAATGCAATTGAACGAATCGGCTGAATGCGACAATAAATTATTCTGGTCGTTGGTAAAACGCAGAAAGGGAAAGAAACAACTTACATGTAATCAGCTCATTACCGAATCGGGCATAACACGAGACCCATCACAAATTTCAGAGGGTTTTACGAATTACTATACACAATTGTATTCGCCTTTAAATGAAGACCATTTTGACAATGAATTTAAGTTGCATATCGAAAACGAGATCTCAAAACTCGGCAACTCAAATCAGTCGTCACGCAACGAGCCCAGCATAGATCCAATACTGACAGTGAGCACCATTGAAAACTATAGCCGTTCTCTTAAAAACAAAAAAGCCGCATCATATGATTTGATATATAACGAACACATAAAATACGGAGGAACCGCGCTATTCGGTGTGCTGACAAAACTCTTTAACCGTATGATAGAGACCGAGCAAATACCATGTGCCTGTAAACGGGGAATGATTATACCGATATATAAAGATAACGGAAAAAGCAGAGCGGATCCGAAAAATTATAGACCCATTACCCTTTTACCTGTAATCTATAAATTATTTGAGAAAGTGTTGCATTACATTCTGACAAAATGGATATCTGAAAAAGAAATAAACTTCCCACATGGCCAGCAAAATGCGTATCAAAAACACACAGGTGCAATCACGGCATCTTTTATTTTACAAGAATCAATACATCATAATAATGAATTAGGAAGTAAGGTGTATGTCGCCACACTCGATACAAAACAAGCCTTTGACACGGTATGGCTACCAGGCGTATTTCATAAATTATCTACCCTGGGGATTAAAGGCAGAATGTGGTCGATTTTGGTAGATGCTCATAGCAATATGACAAGTTGCGTATTAGCTAACGGTATACGTTCTCCAACTTTCTTAGTACAGCAAGGCATACGTCAAGGGGGGATAATCTCAACTTGGATATATAATCTCTTTGTCGATGAATTGCTTAGCAAATTACAAGACAGTGGTTTAGGTACGACCGTACTGAACATCTCCACCAGTAACGTAACATTAGCAGACGACATAACTCTTTCCGCAACAAGTCCAATAAACCTACAAAAAATGCTCGACATCGTTCATCAGTATACATGTATGTTTCGATACGTCATAAATGCAACCAAAAGTTTTGTTATTATTTTTGGTCATACAAGCAGACGACAGCAAAACGTCGATTTATCAATGGGACCTGATAAGATCACAGTAACCGATAATATCAGACATGTTGGCGTTCATCTAAATAGTAAGATGACCGATAGCGACAAAGTAGACAATGGTTGTAAAAAAGCAAAATCATCCCTCTTTTCTTTACTAACCGTAAATATAGACCATAAATACTTAAATCCGATTCACTCCGCATCATTGATAACCAGGATCTGCATTCCTACCTTATTATTTGGATCAGAGCTGTGGTGTAACCTGAAGGCATGTGACATTGAAAAACTAGAACGTTTCTTAAGATTAGCTGCAAAAAAAGTACAGCATTTCCATGTACGAACTCGAACGGACATCTCGTTAAGTATGTTAGGCTGGATGCCAATAGCCGCACAAATTGAGATGAACAAACTTTCCTTATTAGGTAGACTGTGCAATATGCCTGGAACTGTCTTAGCAAAGAATGTTTTTAACACGCGTCTATCATTATACACATGTCGAACAGACGCGAATCAAAGGGGTTTCATCCCCGACATAATTAAAATACTGCACAAATACGGACTAACGAATACAGTAACAAATTACGTGAATACCGGAATTTTCCCCAATAAAAACGAATGGCGAGTCAAATGTAAATCGTGCGTATACGCAACAGAAACTGAGCTATGGAGACTCCGACTAAACGATGATGATAGTTTCGCCAGATTCCGCTTCCTTCATACAAACATAGAAACTTCTGTCCTATGGGAATGCGCATCGGAGCCCAATGAAATACTAAACGCGTACAACGTAAGCAATCTGTGGGTTGAAACAAGTAGTACAAACATGACAAATCAACACCAGTCAGTGCTATGCCATGTGTGTGGCCTTTTCTACAATGATATAACTTTACACACCATTATTGAGTGCACTCAAACTGAAAATCTGAGACACA
>JBEVXV010000578.1:0-1828 GCA_040505915.1 Sedimenticola sp.
TCCTAACTTGTTGGAAGCGTTTGCGATAATCATTGACTAATCTGTGGATTACATGTGCAGAGCGTTTATTAAATTTGGATGATCTACCTTTAAGGATCTGCTTAAATCAAACGTGTCTGTTTTTGTTTTTGTAGTTATATTATTTTCGATATAAATTAAAAATCTATATTTGTTTCTGTTCATATCCAATACATCCATGTTTATAGATGATTCACTTACCTCAGCCCCGAATGTAGCTGGCATAGGTACATCCGTCTTGAATTCCGCCAGTATTGCCTGTTCGTCCTCTTCCGTGAGCTTATGGAGCTTTGTTGGGAGCAGGTAGTAGGCCAACATGGCGTTTTTCAGTTGCGCAGGGAATCTCATCTCCAGATGGCTGATCACGTGGTCCAGAAATGGATAGTAATTGTTTACTCGGTAGTGTTCCTCTGGGGTTGAGGACGGGGCATTAGCCCGGTGCTGTTGTCTCTGTCTGGCATTTGAACGAGGGGCTTCAGGTTCCTGGTCGTCTCCAAATGTCTCCTTCAGTATGTGTGTGGCCCGATCGTAGAGTTTCCTGAATGTCTCTTCTGTTCGTTCCTTCTTCATAACTGATATGAGATCCTGACAGTCAGCATGTGCAGCTACCAAATCGCATGTCTTGGACTGTAGTGCCACTGATAGGGGACGTATGTGTGCCAATATATACTGGGTCATCACAGCACTCATGATGTAAGAAAATTCACCCATTCTCTTCATGTAGGCTGTGGCGTCGTGTTTGGACTGACCGGTCGACTTTGCAGCGATCTCTTCCAAACTACGGTAGATTTGACTATACTGCACCAGCAGGGTACTGATAGAGTCAACGCGAGATAGCCATCGTGTGTCGGATAGTGTGGGAAGACCCTGTCGTCGAGTCGCACGTTCGAATAGCTGTTCTTCGTGCTCATCGCAATCCATAGTGATGTTGTCTACAGCATTGTCAGCAATGATTGTCGTCAGGATGTGCTTCCTCTTGGCAGAGTAGCTGATGAAGAATGTTAGTTCCTTGAATGAATCCATAAAGTTCCTTACTGCAGGCACATTCTGGCAGGTGTTGACAATCACCAGATTCAGGCAATGGTTGCTGTAACGGAGTATACACGAGCATGCACTATTTTCATTCAATCAGTACGACCTGTGATATACATGTAGCATCATGATGCTACAACGTATATAGCTATATAAAGTCGCAACGATTTATTTACATGTCTTCATCCAAATAGACTACTATATTAGTATATTAAATTTGATTTCAAATATCAATTCACATAATTACATGTTAATATTTGTCTTCCATATTCTGATGGATAGTGGTTAGATGTTTATAATTCCTTCTTGGACCGAACTGTATGATACAGTTCGGTCCAACAAGGAATTATAAACATCTAACCTTTATGTGTATGTCCTTGGGTCGAACGATCTTCACATTGAAAAACATTGAAAAACACGGTTGGGAAAATGACTTTTACATGTAACATATTATTTTTATTTTCGAGAAGGCGCCGGTTGCGTGTCGAATCATATTATTTAAAAGCCGGAAAACGGGTGTATTGTATCGGCATATGTTAACGGAACGCAGTTGCCTTACTACATGTATATCTACATTAATGCGTATCACGCGCAATGCACGAGACTAATCTTCCAAGACGGCTGTATCCGATGCCATAGTATAGGAGAGACATGCCAGTCATAAGCCGAACAACTATTCTAGTTGCTCGGAATAATAATCATGTCAGCAAATCAAGTTTATGACGACCTGCTTTTCACATTTGTTTTAATGGTATACTTAGTAACACCATTGCCAGGG
>JBEVXV010000578.1:1928-4653 GCA_040505915.1 Sedimenticola sp.
GCCAGGGGCTACAATTGTACATGTAAGTGATGGAACTGGAGAAACGAAATACTGCTACCTACCGACAGTGTGTGAAGTACTTGGCCTTGGGGAAAGCCTCTCGAATGCGGGTGGTGACTCCAGACAGGTGCCCGGACATGGCTGCTGCCCCATCAAACCCCTTCCCTCGCCACTTCTCCATATCAACCTTCCAAGTTGTTAGCTGGGTTATGAGTGCCTCGGTAATTGCTGCAGCGCCCGTTTCAGGTAGTTCTACAAACCCAATGAAGTCTTCCGCAACCTCTAAATTGTCGTTCTGGTTTCTATGAAGGTAGCGGATACAGATGGAAAGTTGTTCAATTTTACTCTGATCTGTCGTTTCGTCAGCCATTATACTAAAAAAGTCTGATTCCATCGCTCGTGATATAATGTCACTTTGTACAACACCGGCAAAACAATCCAGAAGTTCATTCTGTACCTTTGGAGAGAGATATTGTGCGTTTCTGGGGCATTTCTCCATGTGTGTGGCCAATGCAGTATTATCCACCGATTTCCACTTCACGAAGAAGTTGAAGTTACTGTCTTCTTCATGGGATTCTTTGAGCCATCTACCCCTCAGGGGAATTCCTCGAGTTGATAGGGATATAATCACATCGAGTATGGACATTAGCGCTTTCCTGTTCATCTCCACTTTGTCATGGTATGCTTGGGACAGATGCTCATTGATGGACTTCTTCTCCGCATTACAGATGGCTAGAAAGTCCTCAGTGGTCCGCATAGCTGCTTGATGAATATCGGATGCATTGTGTGCAGGAAGCGCGCCTCTCTTGGTGCCGCATGCGTTTTTCCAGTCCTTGAACGGTTTAGATACAAACTCTTGGTTTTTGAGTGTTTGTGGTGGGGCGAAACACACACAGGCAGCACAAAATACACCATTAACTGAGGGGGAATATCGTAACCATGTGTATTTCTCTTCCCATGTGATAGCATAATGCCGGTTCTGGGAGTTCTTTGGGAATGGATATCCGGTAGGGGGCTTCCACTTATTATCCAGAATCCCGCGTCTATCGTGATCAGTCAGCTTATCAATGTCTTTTAAACCAATGTCAAACCTCTCAGTGAATGAAGGTGTGAGCTGTGATGCACCACTAGTAGCAGTTGTGGCGACAGAAGCTGTGGTCTCCTCAATGTTGCATGTACTAGGAACAGCATCATTGGAGGGGCCGGCGGATGAATCGACAGCGGAGTCGTCATGTGAAGATGTACTGGAATGACTGGGTGCTGTTTTCTTGTTGTCACCCCTGTATGCATAAAGTACTTGGTTAATAATTGTAGCGATCACCAAAAACTACTGTGCTGTTCAATTGTAAAGATGGCAGTGCCATCTTTACAATTGAAATCAACATTGCGAATCTACATGCCATACGAACGTTACATACTAAATATGAAGATGTTGCATGGAAGGAAAGGTAAAATAGAAGCATTTCTGTAATTGTAGAAGTTTGTGGGACGGACAAGTGTAATCTAAATGCCCTCTCCACTACCGCGGTAGGCATAACATGCACAACATGGTACATGTATTTGTCCTATTTGTTTTTTTAAACACAAACGCTTTATAATACATGTATACTATGCAGACAACCAATGGCATACACCTACCCAAATGTAAGAAACAACAACAACAGGAATGTAAAAGTATGAATTTGTTCTGTGTTTAACCTGGGACTGAGTAAAAATTCTTATTTGGATCCAGGTTTAACATTGTTTACCTGGAGAAGAAGTCACGGATGTCAGCTGATGCATTTCGTTTCATTCCGTTAGTGCATGTACACACGCAGCAGATCATCCTGGGAAAGTCAAACAGAGATCGGATCATTACATGTTCCGTACATGTTCTCAGGTTGCGGCAAGCCAATTGGTGTAAAATTCCACAAGACCGATATCATAATATTTACGAGTGCCCAAAATAGAAGACAATAAATGTCATTGTGAAGACTGAGTAACAAGAATAACATGGCATGTGTGATCAAACAGGCCAGCATTCAATCATGGCATGTTCGTAGTAAAGAATATTTTACACAGTTTGTCCACACCAAAGCTATTTCTAAATACTCCCAAAGACACCTTACACAATGTACATAAAGTGACACAAATCCAAAACAAGAAAAATGGCCAGGAGAGGTCCTACAACATTGTAAAATTGCATTTTCTCTGCCACAATTGCATCTAGACACAATATGGCAGGGTCAAAAATATTTCTAGATAAATATACTGGTATTTAGATCTACCCACCCACACACCCCTGCTTACAAAAAAAGTCCATGACAATCATCGGAACAATTCCACTGACCCCCCCCCCCCACCCCCAAATGGCCAGGGGACGTGCTATAATTATCTGCAACAATTGTATCTAGATACAGTGGTGTGGTCAGGTCCAAAAAGAAAAATGAATAACCTTAGTCTGTATTCTAGGCCTATAGGTCTAGTCCAAAAAAAAAATCGGCTAAGTCCGAATTCATAAAAAAAATGGCGAGGGGAGGCCCACTAAGAGAGCAAAACAGTTTTTTCTCTGCAACAATTGAATAATCCAGACAGATATGTGTGCACGGAAATAGGTATCGCACGGATTTTGAGTCGAGTGCCATTGAAATGACATTTCATTTTTGTCTCGTATTTGGGTTTTCTCTAAAGCAATTGGCAAGAAGTAAAGGTAATAGTTATACGACATTATCAAGTTATGCAATAA
>JBEVXV010000579.1:0-17355 GCA_040505915.1 Sedimenticola sp.
AGTGGCCAAGACCCATTGAGCAACGGTTTGCTATATCAAACCGCACTTCCCCTCTCCTGGGAGTCGGTCTCGGATGCGGCAACAGAGCCGCTGTTGTTGGCTGCCGAAGAGCGCAATGAACGCATGTTGCAGACACTGATTACCCTCCAGGAGCACCATCTTGAGCCTCAGGAGGAGGAGCAGGATCGGGATCGGGATCGGGCTCCCGAACTGGCCCGGATTGAGGCTAAGTTGGATATGCTTTTGGAGCTGGTTTCTCAGCTCAGGCCGCAACAGGAGCCGGGGGAGAAGCGCTTCTCACTTCGTTTGGGTACAGGCGGGATATCATGGGAAGTAAAGTCGTTACCACTGCCGAAAATAGATGAGTCTCTTGTACTTCACCTACAACTGGATGAGCGTCTTCCAAAGCCGCTGGAACTCTATGGTCGTGTGATTACGGTAGAGAAAGTTGGCGATGGAGACGCCGTTACCCTGAAATTTACAAATCTCGGTCAGCGAGTGACCGATCTGCTTGGAAAGGTGATATTCCGGCAGCACCGGCGAGAGATCGCCCTGATACGTAGCCGTCCATTGGGATAGTTTCGTAGAACCACTGAATGAACCATGAAGGCATCTTCTTTCCTCTCTTCATAAGAGAGGGAGTGCCTTATTTTGTCTGTGTGACAATATTTTGACATTTATTGAGTTGAGTGTTTAACTAGCCAGCAATCGTAAAGATTTTTATCGCATTTTAGATTTGAAAGGTTGATGTATGCTGTATTACAAGCCGAGCCTTGCCGCAAAGCCCAGGAGAGGTTAGGCATGAATAAGAGTAAACAGGCTGAACATGTCGACGTTCTGCATAACGGTTGTGTGTTGCTTGCCGATCACGATAGTGAGCGTATCGCTTATCTCAAAAATATCTTTGAATTCATTGGCTACTCCCTGGAGGTGATGGGTGATGCCAGCGCGCTTGCTGCACGGCTGAAAGAGGATGCTGGCTCCGGCTGTATCACTGTAATGATCGCTCCCTCAATCGAGGGGGCGGAGCGAGAGGAGATGATCGGACTGGCCAGCTCAGCGCCCAATCATCCCGCCCTGATAAAGATCAGCGCCAACTGCCTAATACCCATTGATGAGGAGAGTGATAGTCGTTTTATCGATACACTGACACTGCCACTTCATCTGAATCCGCTGGTTCACTCTCTTCACAAAGCTCAGGTATATCAGGAAAACTACTGTACAAAAGAGGCTGGAAAGCGTCCGCTGGAGCTGTTTCGCAGCCTCTCGGGCAACAGCCGTGCCACACGCCAGATCAATCGGATGATTGAACAGGTGGCCAATACCGATGCCACCGTGTTGATTCTCGGTGAGTCAGGCACCGGAAAAGAGGTGGTCGCCCGTAAACTCCACTACAACTCCAGACGTAGGGGCAAACCCTTTGTGCCGATAAACTGCGGTGCAATCCCTTCCGATCTACTGGAGAGTGAGCTGTTTGGTCACGAGAAAGGGGCCTTTACCGGTGCTATCAGTACCCGCCAGGGGCGTTTTGAGATGGCGGATGGGGGCACCCTTTTCCTTGACGAGATTGGCGATATGAGTCTGCCGATGCAGGTTAAGTTGCTGCGTGTGCTTCAGGAACGCACTTTTGAGCGGGTCGGCAGTAACGTTAGCATTCAGAGCAATGTACGCATCATCGCCGCCACTCATCGCAATCTGGAACAGGCCATTGAAGATAACTGCTTTAGGGAAGATCTCTACTACCGCCTAAACGTATTTCCCATTGAAGTCCCACCCCTACGTGACCGGGTAGAGGATATCCCGATACTGGTCAATGATCTGATCTCCCGCATTGAGACCGAAAAGAGGGGATCGGTACGTCTGACACCGGCAGCCGTGATGGTGCTGACGCACTATAAATGGCTGGGCAATGTTAGGGAGCTTGCCAATCTTATTGAGAGGCTATCGATTCTCTATCCCTACGGTATTGTTGATGTTAAGGATCTACCTGAGAAGTTCAGGGCCGGAGTTCCACTATCCTCCGATACGACAGATCTCCCTCAGGTGAGTATACGTGGTGAGGAGCCTGATTCTGTTATAACGGCTCCCCGTCTGCCGACCGAAGGCATAGACCTCAAAGCTCACCTCACTAACCTTGAGATGAACCTTATTCGTCAAGCGCTTGACGACACCGGAGGAGTGGTCGCCCATGCGGCTAAACGGCTCAATATGCGTCGTACCACCCTTGTAGAGAAGCTTAGAAAGTACGGCCTTCAGCGCACTAATGATTGACGATTAATTGACGCGCCAGAGTGCTGTGAATTTCAATGCCATGATTTATATGAAAATAATATAACTGGCACGCATCTTGTAACTCCTGTTTCAGGTTCCTCAATGGAACGATCAAACGAGTTTAAAAGATGCAGATGCCTGGCCCCATTCCACCTAAGAAGCAGCAGCTTGAAGATGCCTTTCAGGTATTCAACCAGGTTTCTGAGCAGCTTGTTGACTCATACCAGCAGTTACAATCCCAGGTTGTTGGCCTTAGTCGCGAGCTCGCAGAGGCTCGCAGTGAGCGGATGCGGCAGTTGGTTGAGAAGGAGCGCCTGGCTAATCGTATAGCACGGCTGCTGGAGACACTGCCAGCTGCGGTTGTCGTTGTCGATGGTGAGGGGACGGTTGAACAGTTCAACCCCGCAGCCACCAGACTGTTTCCACTGCTGGCAAAAGGGGATAGCTGGCCAGCGCTCTACCATCTTAACTTTCGTGCAGGTCGTATCAATGGTGAGCAGTGGCTCAACTCGGGCCGTCTGGTCAAGTTGACCGAGCGTACCCTCGATCCTGAGCCAGGAAAAATCCTGCTGCTACTCGATATCACCGAGAGCCATGAACTCAAAGAGCGGATCGATCGCCAGCAACGGCTCAGTACACTGGGTGAGATGGCAGCCCAACTGGCCCACCAGATAAGAACACCGCTTAGCACCGCCATTCTTTACACCTCTCACCTCTCCCGGAATGACCTGACAGCGGCCCAGCGTCAGCGCTTCTCAAGCCGCAGCAGTGATCGTCTGCGGCACATTGAGCGGCAGATCAATGACATGCTTGCCTTTACTCGTGGTGGTCAGTTTGAACCTGAAGCTATAGATATTCCTGCTCTACTGACTGAGCTGGCACAGCACCTGGAACCGATGTTGCGTCAGTTTGGTGCCTCCCTTGAACTGACTGGCGATGAATTAACTAACGTATGGGTCAGCGGTAATCGTGGGGCAATGTTGGGAGCGCTGATGAACCTGGCAGTCAATGCCCTTGAACAGGGAGGAGAGGGTGTTCAGCTGTGGATCAGCCTGCAAAGGAGCCGCCGTGAAGTGTTACTGCAGGTGCGTGACGATGGTCCAGGTATTCCATTGGAGCAGCAGTCAAAAATATTTGACCCCTTCTATACCACACGTAGCGATGGCACCGGTCTTGGTCTTGCCATTGTTCAATCGGTGGTATTGGGGCACGAGGGTGAAGTATCGCTGGAGAGTCGTCCTGGTGAAGGGGCCTCTTTCACCCTTAGTTTTCCGCTGATGAGAGAGCATTTTAGCGAATTGGACAATAAGAGATCGATAGCTGGAGAAGCCATTTGTCGGTCGGATGAAGTGAGGAGTATGGCATGAGTCAATCCACGGTCTTGATCGTTGAGGACGATCCCACACTACGAGAGGCACTCTGTGACACATTGGCGCTTGCAGGGTATGGCGTTAGCGCGGCCGGTGATGGCAGAGCGGCATTAAAGATACTTGAGCAGGAGGAGGTGGGTTTAGTCCTTAGTGATGTGCAGATGAAGCCGATGGATGGACACGAACTGCTGGCGAGAATTAAATCCAGCTACGCCTCCATGCCGGTACTCTTGATGACGGCTTACGGCAATATCGAGAAGGCGGTGACCGCGATGCGAGGGGGTGCTGTTGACTATCTGGCTAAGCCGTTCGAGCCAGAGCTGCTGCTTGAGAAGGTGAGTCGCTCGATACTGCAACAGCGGGCGGTGGATAACTGCATCGTTGCCGAGGATATTAAAACCAGGGAGTTGCTAGCGCTGTCGCGAAGAGTGGCTCTGAGTGATGTTACTGTCTCAATCGGTGGTGAGAGCGGCACGGGTAAAGAGGTGCTCGCCCAGTTTATCCACCGCCAGTCAGAACGAAGGGAGGGGCCATTTATCGCCATCAACTGTGCCGCCATACCTGAAAATATGTTAGAGGCGATGCTGTTTGGTTATGAGAAAGGGGCCTATACAGGCGCAGTGCAGTCAGCCCCCGGAAAGTTTGAGCAGGCAGAGGGCGGTACTCTGCTGCTGGATGAGGTCTCTGAGATGAGCCTGCCACTTCAAGCCAAGCTATTGAGGGTGTTGCAGGAGCGTGAGGTAGAGCGCCTCGGAGGTCGTAAACTGATTCAGCTTAATGTCAGAGTTTTGGCGACTACCAATAAAAATCTTAGAGAAGAGGTCGCTGCCGGTCGTTTCAGAGAAGATCTCTACTACCGACTGAATGTTTTTCCCCTGTTGCTGCCGCCACTGCGTGAACGGAAGAGGGATATTCTGCCGCTTGCCAAGTATCTGCTGGAGCACATCTGTAGCACTCAGGGAATTCCCCTGCCACATCTCAACTCAGTGGCAGAGCAGCGGCTGCTAAGTCACCGCTGGCCAGGTAATGTCCGTGAACTGGATAACATTATGCAGCGAGCCTTGATCCTCTGTAATGGTAGTGAAATCGGCCCGGACGAGCTCTGTTTCGAGATGGAGATGTCATCGCTACAGTCGTCCGATGATGTCGATGAGAGCGCCTCCACGGGCTTGAGTGATGACCTGCGCTCGGTAGAGGAGCGGATGATTCTCGATGCACTGCGCAACAGTCACGGCAGTAGAAAGAGCGTTGCGGAGCATCTTGGTATCAGCCAGCGCACCCTGCGTTACAAGATTGCACGGTTGCGGGAGGCCGGGGTGGCCATCCCTGGGTAAAAATTGGTGCGTAATCTGCATACTAATAGAGTAATGAAAAAAACGTTGGGATATTGACAATGAGCACAATGAGTATTGACCAGGTTCTAGCACAGATGCGACTGATGTCCGCCCAGGCGGCCACCGAAAGCAAGCCGATTCAGCCGCTTCAGGGCAGTGTCGATTTTGGTGACCTGTTGAAGCAGTCGATCGATAGTGTCAATGAGACACAGCTGCAGGCGGGTGAGATGAAACAGGCTTTTGAGTTGGGTGAGGGTGATGCCAATCTGGCTGAGGTAATGATTGCGGTGCAGAAGTCGAGCGTTTCGTTTGAAGCGATGGTTCAGGTAAGAAATAAGCTGGTTGAAGCATATAAAGAAGTGATGAATATGCCTATATAACAATAGAATAAAAACTTATATTAATGTATTACATGAATAAAGGTTGAAGTGTGATGGGTGTTGCCAATAGTGAAAATGGGATGGGTGGTCAAGTAGTCCACTCCCCGCTGGGGCGCAATGTAGCCTTGCGGCAGCTTATCGTCATGGTTGGCATAGCCGCCAGCGTGGCCCTCGGCGTTGCAGTCGTACTCTGGTCCCAGACGCCCAACTACAGCCTACTCTTCGCCAACCTTTCACAGAAAGACGCAGCCAATGTGGTTGCCGCGCTGGAGCAGAACAATATCGGCTTTACCATCGACCAATCCACTGGTGCACTGATGGTCGAGAGCGGCAAAGTGCATGACGCCAGAATGAAGCTTGCCGGTCAAGGGTTGCCGCAGAGCGATAGTCTTGGCTTTGAGCTGCTGCAGCAGGAGAGTAGCTTTGGCACCAGCCGAGCGCTTGAAGCGGCAAGGTTTCATCGTGCCTTGGAAGGGGAGCTGGCACGCACTATCAGCACGCTTGCCAATATCGCCTCCGCCCGTGTTCATCTGGCAACACCTAAGCAGTCTGCGTTTGCGCGCAAGCGTAAGGCATCGAGTGCCTCAGTGGTGGTAAAGCTCTACTCAGGCCGTATGCTGGACAAAGGGCAGGTAGCCGCTATCGTTCATCTCATCGCCTCCAGTGTGCCAAACCTTGAGGCCAACCGGGTTACCGTAGTCGATAACAAGGGAGGCTTGCTGAGCGGCCAGATGAATACGCGGGAGATGATGTTAAGCGCCACTCAGTTTGAGTATACACAGCAGGTAGAAGCTCATTACAAACAAAGAGTTGAAGATATTCTGACCCCTATTCTTGGTATGGACAGTGTCCGTGCTGAAGTGACTGCCGATCTCGATTTTACTGTCACGGAGCAGACTTCGGAGCGTTACAATCCCGATCTGCCCGCTCTGCGTAGTGAGCAGCTTAATGAACAGGCGAGTAGCCTCTCCGGGACTCAAGGGGTACCGGGTGCGCTCTCCAATCAGCCACCGGCAGCAGGAACTGCACCCCAGGTGGCGGGAGCGACAGATCAAGAAGGGGAGGCGAGTACCCCCCTTAACACCAGCAAACATACTACCCGTAACTATGAGCTGGATAAGACGATTAGCCATACCCGTCTCTCCAACAGTAATCTGCGCCGGTTGTCGGTGGCGGTGGTAATAGATGACCGGATCAGCGCCGATGCCGAGGGTAATATCAGCCGTACTGAACGCACCCCGGAGGAGATCAGTCGCATATCCCAGCTGGTGAAAGAGGCGATAGGATTCAAAGGCACTCGAGGCGACAGCCTCCAGGTCATCAACGCCCCTTTCCTGGCACCACCTGAGCCAGAAGCGCTTCCTGAGCTTGCAATCTGGGAAGAGGCTTGGGTATGGAACCTGGCAAAGCAAGTGGGGGGTGCTTTACTGGTACTCATATTGATCATGTTTGTACTGCGCCCAACCATGACCAGACTCACCGCCATGCCCACGGCTGACGAGATTGTAGCAGCAGAGGTGGCGGCACAAGCGAGTGCAGATAGCGCTGAAGCGAGCATTGAAGCGGGCCTGGGTCCGATCAAATTGCCAGGACCCAATCAGTACGAAGATACACTGATGTCAGCAAGGGGCATGGTTGACAGCGATCCAAAACGGGTAGCACAGGTAGTTAAGAACTGGGTGGCGGAAGATGCCGGATAGTGATCTTGAAAGTATGAGCGGAGTGGAACGAGCCGCCATCCTGATGCTCGCACTGGGTGAGAAGGATGCGGCAGAGATACTCTCCCATATGGGGCCAAAAGAGGTTCAGAATCTAGGTTTGGCAATGGTCAGTATGACCAATGTAACCACCGACCAGATGGAATCGGTGATGCGTTCATTCGTTGAGACCCTGGGAAGTCAGACCAATCTGGGGCTCGACTCCGATAAATACCTCCGTTCCGTGCTGACCAGTGCTCTGGGACCCGATAAGGCGGCCGGGGTGATCGATCGCATCCTACTCGGCCGGGACAGCAAAGGTCTTGACCAGCTTAAGTGGATGGATGCCCGCGCTATCGCTGAGCTGATCCGTATGGAGCATCCTCAGATTATCGCTATCGTCCTCTCTTTTCTCGATTCTGATCAGGCCGCAGTAGTGCTATCTGAGTTCTCGGAGAAAGTGCGTTCGGACGTGATAATGAGAATTGCCTCTCTTGATGGTATTCAACCGGCGGCGCTACAGGAGCTTGATGAGATTCTGGAAAAACAGTTTGCAGGGGTGACCAACGTCAAGTCATCTCAGTTGGGTGGCATCAAGGTTGCGGCGGATATCCTCAATCTGATGGATGGTGAAATTGGCACCACCATCATGGAAGAGGTGACCGGTGTTGATGAAGAGATGGCTCAGGGTATTCAAGATCAAATGTTTGTCTTTGATAACCTCAACGATGTCGATGATCGTGGAATCCAGACACTACTGCGTGAGGTCGCTTCAGAGCAACTGCTGCTGGCCCTGAGAGGTGCTGATGAAGGTCTGCAGGATAAGATTTTCAATAATATGTCGAAACGTGCCGCCGAGATGCTACGAGATGATCTTGAAGCCGGTGCCCCCGTTCGTCTAAGTGACGTGGAAGTCGCACAGAAAGAGATCCTGACAGTGGCGAGAAGATTGTCCGATGCGGGTGAGATAGCACTCGGAGGCGCTGGCGGCGATGACTTCGTCTAAAATACTCAGCGGTAGTGATACCGACAACGCCCAAGAGTGGCAACCACCCAATGTCAGCCAACCGCATGGTAAGGGCGGTGGTCGTGAACGTTCAATGCTCACTGCCGACCAGCTTGAACAACTTCAGAAACAGGCCTACGAGGAGGGTAGAAAAGAGGGTTTTGAGTTTGGTCACAAGGAGGGGTTGATCAAGAGTGAATGCAAGCTCCAGGAGTGGATTCAGCGCTTGGAGGAGCTACTCACCACACTCGATACCCCACTGAAGGTGCTTGATAATCAGGTTGAACAAGAGTTGGTAGAGCTGGTGATCTCACTGGTGAGACAGCTGGTTCGTCGGGAAGTAAAGCTCGATCCCAAACATATTGTCGGCTTGGTGCACGAAGCACTCGCCATTATGCCGGTCGCTTCCCGTGGTATTCGTGTCGTACTTAACCCCGATGATGCCAAGCTGATAAGAGAGATATACGATGTCACTGACAAAGAGCTGGGCTGGAAGATTATAGAGGACCCGGTACTGGCCAGAGGCGGCTGTCGGGTGTTGACCGAGACCTCACAGATTGATGCCACTCTAGAGTCACGCCTGGTAGCACTCTTTGCTCCACTACTGGGTGGTGAACGTGGTGCGGATGAAACATCTCAAGAGAGGGAGGAGTGAAATGACGCTTCCCGAGGCCAACCGTAGCCATATCTGGCAGCAGAGGCTGCAGAACTTTAATCAAAAGGTGAGTGAGAGCCGTGGTTTGGTGGTTGAGGGCAAGCTGACCCGGATGGTTGGCTTAACACTGGAAGCGGTCGGTTGCCGGGCGGCCATCGGTGGTCAGTGTGAAGTAATCAACAGTAATGGTGAAACCATTGATTCCGAAGTGGTTGGCTTCTCAGGTGAAAGCCTCTATCTCATGCCCACCGGTGATATTCGTGGACTGGAGCAGGATGCGCGGGTTGTGCCTACCGGGCGTGTCTGCGAAGCCATGGTGGGTGACCACCTTTTGGGGCGGGTAATTGATGGTGCGGGAATGCCACTTGATGGTAAGGGACCTCTACACACTGTCGAGCGTAGGCCCCTGACGGGAAAGACCTACAATCCCCTGGCCCGTAGCGCCATTGAAGAGCCTCTTGATGTGGGTGTTCGTGCCATTAATGCGCTGATGACGGTGGGGCGGGGGCAGCGTCTGGGTCTGTTTTCCGGTTCAGGCGTCGGTAAGAGTGTCCTGCTGGGTATGATGACCCGATACACCAACGCCGATATCACCGTGGTCGCACTGATCGGCGAGCGGGGCCGTGAGGTGAAAGAGTTTGTAGAGAAAATTCTCGGAGAGGAGGGGCTCTCTCGTGCGGTGGTAGTGGCGGTACCTGCGGATCATCCACCGCTACGCAGAATGCACGGTGCCATGCTGGCGACCAGTATCGCCGAACACTTTCGTGAGCAGGGGCTGCATGTGCTGCTGCTGATGGACTCCCTGACCCGTTTTGCCCAGGCTCAGCGGGAGATCGCCCTGGCGATCCATGAACCACCGGCTACCAAGGGCTACCCCCCCTCTGTTTTTGCCAAACTGCCACAACTGGTGGAGAGAGCCGGTAATGGTGATACCGGTGGTGGCTCCATTACCGCCTTCTACACCGTTCTCGCAGAGGGTGATGATCAGAATGACCCTATCGCCGATGCGGCCCGCGCCATCCTTGATGGCCATATCGTCCTCTCCAGAACCCTTGCCGACCAGGGGCACTACCCCGCTATCGATATCGAAGGCTCGATCAGCAGAGCAATGAATGAGATTACCGATCATGATCATCAAGACGCCGCGCGTGCGTTCAAACATCTATACTCTACATACAGGCAGAATCAGGATTTGATCAGTGTGGGTGCCTACGAGTCTGGGGCGAACGATATGATTGACGCTGCCATCGAGGCTATGCCCTCAATGGAGGCATTTCTCAGACAGGATATGTACACCTCGGTAGGGATGGACAATAGCCTGACTGATCTTATGGACCTGTTTCCAGCATTTAAAGAACTGGACATAATATAAAGGCGGGCTAATTTATGGTCTCATCAAAACGATTCAAACCGGTTCAACGAGTGGCCGAATCCCGAGAGAAGAAAGCTGCCCATGAGTTTGGTGAGTCTCAGCGGCTGATGCGTGCTGAAGAGGAGCGGTTGGGGGAGCTGCGCCGTTACCATCAAGAGTATCTGGAGCGTTTTGAAACTACCGCCAGAGGCGGTATCAGTGCCAGTCAGATGCAGGAGTACCGGGCATTTATCGCCAAACTGGATCAGGCAATCAATCAGCAGGAGCAGGTAGTTGAAGAGAGTCACCAGCAGTTTGTTATCCGCAAGGAGAGCTGGAAGATGAAGCATGTACGTACCAAAGTATTGGAAAAAACGGTAGATCGCATGCGCCAGACGGAGCGCAGAACCATCAATCTCAGAGAGCAGAAAGAGCAGGATGAGCATAGCAGGCGTAGCGGTGAAGAGGAGAGCTGAGTCTACGGAAAGCTGGCTAACCTAACCCAGATTCAAAGTGACTTCGGTTCTTCCTTCGGATCACGAAACCCTGATGGTCGTTTTCCCGTCAGCATGTAGGCAAAGGCAATCACCTCAGCAATGGCACGATAGAGTGCCTCGGGTATCTCATCGCCGAGGGGTATTTGGGCCAGTATCGCTGCCAGCTCCGAATCTTTCTCCAGCGGGATACCGCTCTCTTGTGCAAGCTTGAGAATCTCCTCCGCCAGTTCACCCCGTCCTTTGGCGGTCACTCGCGGTGTATTCTCGCCATCGTAGTTTAGGGCGACTGCCAGCTCCGGTAGTGGGTCGTAGGTGTCACTCATGCTTTTTCATCCAGTAGAGGGAGATCAATGGGTGGTGCCTGTGTATTAAGATCGGTGGGCATGCCCTGGCGGCAGGAGAGTTTACCCACCTTGAGGCCGGCACGGATATAGGCCTCAGCAAGCTGGGGTAGGGCAAGCTCCAACAGTTTGCTGCTCTCAGCGAGTTGGGCGGTAAAGTGGCTCGATATCTCATCCTCTAGCAGGGAGAGTCGTGCGCTCATCGGTCCCAGTGGCTCCAGATTGAATTGAAGGGTCACGGCCCAGCCACCGGCCTCGGTGTCGCTGTTTTTTTCCTCCTGTTCCACACGGATAAGAAAGCTGTCGGTGCTGTTGGGCATCACAAAAGGGAGCTCAAACTGCCACACCTGCCGTGTTCCCTCATCCTGGGGAAGAGAGGTTAACTGGTTTACCTGAATGCGGGCGAGGGCACCCTCAGTCAGTGCCTGGAGCTCTGAAAGGATACGAAGCCCTGCCGCCTGTAGCGTGCCGCTCTCTCTTGCCCGCTGCCCTCTGCCTTTTGTGCTATGACCACTGCCGGGGCGTAGGTGAAGTAGCAGCTGCAGTAGGCTTGCCTTCATATCTGTAGTGGGCACAGTGCCTGAAGCCAGGGTCGATTCCAGAAACAGGCCCGAGGTATCAAAGGCGTGGCGTAACCGCGACGCACTGAGTGGGTTATCGTCATTGATGCTGTGATTGAGTACCCTCTGTATCCGCTGCATGATCTCTTTACCGAGGAGTTCACGAGGCGTTCCTGCCGGTCTATTGCTTGGCACACCAGGGGAAGGTGTTGGCATGGAGGTTCTGATCTGGTCGGTAGATGAAGCCGTTACCGCTTTACTCAATGCGGGGAGTATTATTGATGGATAGCTGGGCAGTGGGCGTTCAAGCCTGCTCAATGCAGGAGTAGAGGGCGTGGAAATCTGGGTAGCGGGCGCTCTCGCAGGAGCTGTTTTCGGTGACGTGGGTAGCCGGCTCTCTACCAGTCGCTGGAGCAGCTGGGCAGTTTTTGTCGGACTGACGAATCTGCCGGATAGATCGCCACTCTTCTCTGCCCTGGTGCTGACACTTGCCGATTTTATATCGGGAAAGGGGGTATTACGCAGTGTCTCCGGGGCAAGTGATCGTAGGGTGCGAATCAGCTGCTGGTGTGGTTGGGTGCCTCTTTGAGTAGGGGTTTCCAGCACGGCGGGTTGTCTTGTTTCCAAGGGTGAGGCAGGGATTTTTCCGGGGGTGTCCGAAATTAGCTGGCGAATGCCTTCGACCAGACTGCGCAGGGGAATCTGCTGTGGTAGTAGGGTTCGCAGGGCACGGGCCTGATAGTGCTTTAAGGTAGCCTGTTGTGGCAGACGAAACATTAGCTGATCACTGTTTTTCGCCTTAACTACATCCAGTAGCAGTTGCTCATTTACAACAAGGGGTAGTTGGGTGCGGATCATGATCTCGGCAGAGCCTATTCGTAGCCGGGCGATACCCTGTTGCGGTGACTCCAGTACCCGCGCCTGAACTGTCCGGCCGGGGCGGATGTGGGAGAGCATTTCGCTTCGTACCTGCTCGATGGCAAGCTTTGGGTTGGCGACTAGATCGGCAATCTTCATATCAATGTTGAGAAGCAGCAGGAGAACCTGGGGTGATTGGTTGATATTACCAGCTTGGGTGATAAAAAAAGTCAATGCTACTGGAATCTTGTGCAGGGCATCCATAGTTCCTGGGGGTGGGGCGGCCGTTCGTCCCGGTGGGGCGGCAGGCGTATCCGAAGCGACCGCTGTGGCGGTATTGCCTGGATTTGAAATGGCGGCTGTCCGCCGCAACTCGACCATGCTCATCCTGTTGCTCCATCACTCTGTTGCGGCCCAGTGGATGAAAATTGACACTTTTACCTCTTGGTGTGGTGAGGAAAATGTATGAATGCTTTATAGTTTATCGGTCGGCGTGCCGATAAGTTGATGAAAATACAAAAAAGAGAGATCAATGGCAGACGAAGAGAGTAACTCAGGCAGACAGAAACTCTGGTATCTGCGCCGGCGCGGGCAGGTAAAGGGGCCATTTCCCAGCGGCAGTCTCAGGCGCTTTGTGCTGATCGGACGGGTGCTGATGGATGACCAGGTCAGCTGTGACAAGAGTGAATGGCGGCTGGTGTCCGAGGTTGCTGAGGTGATACCGCCAGAGGTGCGCAAGGCGATGGCAGATGGCTCACTGGATGATCTTATCGCCTCACGCATGCGTGAAGATGAACGTAATGGACGTGAGCGGCGTGAGCAAGCGTTAGATGCGAAGTTCAAGGAGAAGAGAAAAGGGGAGCGCCGCAAAATAGAGCAGGATATCGAGCAGCATCACCGCATCGCTAAAACCGAACTGCTGGAGGCGGGTGAGGAGCGCAAGCGTCCCATCGTCAGCATGGTGGTGAGTAGTGTACTGCTGCTGCTGGTACTTGCCATTAGCTTTGGGCTCTACCTGCAAGCGCCGGAGGATACCCCTGACCCAGACTGCACCGCTGCAGCGGCCCCCGCTGTCAACTGGCGTAACTGCCGCCTGGATGGTCTTCAAGCGGCATCAGCGTCTCTCGACGGTGCCCTGCTGAACAACACCTCTCTGCGCGGAGCCAAACTCTCCGGTGGCAGTATCAACGCGGGTGATCTGCAGTATGCCGATTTTACCGGGGCGGATCTCAGCTATGTGGCGATGAAGTCGGCAATGATGATAGGGGTCAATCTGCGCAACGCCGACCTCTCCTATGCCGATCTTACGGGTGCCGATCTTCGTTTTGCTGATCTTACCGGTGCCAATCTGGGCAGTGCAGTGCTCGATAAAGCGCGCTTCGACAGTGCGATATGGATCAATGGCCGGAGTTGTCTGGCTGGGTCTGTTGGTGGTTGTTTACTGCCCAAGAAGTAGAGCCAGCTGTGTATCTGCACTATCTATGGAAATGATTCAGTGTAATAACGGCGCACCGTCAGGCTTTTTGACCAGTAATCCGGGGCTAACCCGGCTTTCTGTTTCAGCCGCCGGAGAAAATCGGTGGGGTTGGGTAGTTGCTCCCACACCGAGGGGAGGAAAGTGCCGCGATAGCGCCCATCCTCAAGAATCAGTCCATCAATTCCTGGTTGCAGCTGTCTGAGCAGATCCTCTTCGGAAGAAAAATTCATCGGTGATGAGGGGGTCAGTACCGAGATATGGAGTTCTAAATCGGCCAATTCATTGGCACTCAGGGGGGGGAATCTGGGGTCACGAAATGCGGCGGCAAAAGCGTTGTCGCAGACATCCTGAACAAGCGGTTGAATCGCCTCCAGGTGTCCGATACAGCCGCGTAACTGCCCATTACGATGTAGAGTAACGAATGCGGCACGAGTAGCCTGGAGGTGCTCTGGGTAGACGGTAGGATCGATCTTTACCGGCGATTGATGCTCCAGACCCTGGGTTATAGCGTCATGTGCCAAAGAGAGAAGTGTCTGCCGCTCTTCCTGATTAAGGGTGTTGCTTAGTGTTTTAGCTGAAGACATAGGCACCATACCCCACAACCCGATCTCTCGGACCCGCTGTATCGCCGGAGTTGCGTAGATCCAGCGTCTTGGCATGCAGGTGATACTGCTTTGCCACCAGCAGTAACCCCTTGATTGGAATCCGGCCGCAGGCACTGTTCTCTCCTAACGCCTCCGGGTGTAGCGTCTCGATGGCCTGGGTCGCCTGTTTATCCATCTCTCTGGCGCTCTCATAGTCGAGGTAGTGACTAAGGTCCGAGCTGATAACGATCAGCGTTTCACTGTTACCCCACAACAGCTCCAGCACCTCTTCCACCTCTGCTGCGTTGGCATTGCTCACCAATAGGGGGACGAGGGTAAATTGATCCAGGCACTCCTGAAGAAATGGCAGGTGCACCTCAATGCTGTGCTCTTCGGTAAAGGCGGCATCCAGTAGCGACACCTGAGGTAGCTCTGCGATAGTTGCTATCGCCTCACTATCCACCGGAACATCTCCTAAGGGAGTTCTAAAGACCTTTGCACTGCAGTAGGCCAGCCCAGGAAAGCCCAGCCGGTGGGCCGGGGCCAGCAGAACCACACGCTTGATTTTTGATGAGAAGGGCTTAAGCCCAGCATAGGCGCTACCCGCCACCGGCCCGGAATAGATATAGCCCGCATGGGGAGCAATTAACGCCTTAGGAAGTGTATCTGTACCCGGCCTGGCTTCGGCAAGAAACTGCCGCACATCGGCTCTCAGTTTATCTGTATCCGCTGGATAGAAGAGACCGGCAACCGCCGGTTTTTTAATTTCACTCATCACTATTTCCTCCTATCCCCCTAGTCTAGGACATTGTTATAAAAAGCGAGGATATTTATTGATTATTCACCGGCTTATTTTGAGCCATCTATAATCAACCCAGAAAAGATCACATAAAGGGCTAAATAGATGACAGAAATCAGGAACGCTTATCCTACCATATACTGGCATCGGCTTGATGACGGCAGGGTGCAGTGTGATCTCTGTCCTCGGGAGTGCAAACTGAAGGAGGAGCAACTGGGGCTCTGTTTTGTACGTGGCTGTCAGGGAGGGGAGATCGTTCTTACCACCTATGGTCGCTCCAGCGGCTTCTGTGTTGATCCTATTGAGAAGAAACCACTCAACCATTTTCTTCCGGGAACACCCGTCTTCTCCTTTGGTACAGCCGGTTGCAACCTCTCCTGCCGCTTCTGCCAGAACTGGGACATGAGCAAGTCCAGGGAGATGCATACCCTGGCCGATGCGGCATCTCCCGAAGCGATAGCGATAGCGGCAGAGCGGTTAGCGTGTCGAAGTGTCGCATTTACCTATAACGACCCGGTTATCTTTCTTGAGTACGCCATCGATACCGCTATCGAGTGCCATCGGCATGATATTAAGACCGTGGCGGTGACGGCGGGTTATATCTCTCCTGGTGCCAGGGAGGCATTTTTTGATCACATGGATGCCGCCAATGTCGACCTAAAGTCTTTCAATGAGCGTTTTTACCACAAGCTGACCGCCGGTCATTTACAGCCGGTACTCGATACACTGGTCTATCTGAAGCAGGAGACGGATGTCTGGCTAGAGCTGACCACTCTAGTGATACCGGGAGAGAACGATTCGGAAAAAGAGCTCACCGAGATGACTCAGTGGGTCGTGGAACACCTGGGTCCCGATGTACCGATGCACTTCTCCGCCTTTCACCCCGACTGGAAGATGCGGAATCTGCCAGCAACCTCGGTTGACTCTCTGGTTATGGCGCGGGAGATCGCCCTAAAGAGTGGTGTTAACTACGCCTATACAGGTAATGTCCACGATCCCCATGGTGACAGCAGCTGGTGCTCATCATGTGGCAAGCTGCTGATAGAGCGGGACTGGTACCGGCTCGGTGAGTGGAATCTCACCGCAGATGGTCGTTGCCGCTTCTGTGGCCACTCCTGCCCAGGGGTGTTTGATGCAGCGCCTGGAAATTGGGGTGCCAAACGGTTGTCGGTGAAGATGAACGCTGGATAGAATTTGCCACATCCGCGATAATGCACGCTTTTTCCCGAGGCACTCCCTATGTGGTTTAAGAACCTTCAGATCTACCGTCTGAGCAAACCCTTCGCTCTCTCTCCTGATGAGCTGCACGAAGCGCTGCAGGAGAGAGCGTCAAGGGAGTGTGGCTCGTTGGAGATGTCGGTTCTCGGCTGGCACCCCCCCTTAGGACGCCATGGCAGCCAACTGACCCATGCCGTCGGCAACTGCATGATGATCTGTGTAAGAAAGGAGGAGAAGGTGATTCCCTCCTCGGTAGTGCGGGAGTTGCTGGATGAGAAGGTCGCTTTCATCGAAGAGAAAGAGGCGCGTAAAGTACGCAAGCGCGAGCGCGAGGAGCTTAAGGGTGAGCTGATGACCGATCTGCTGCCACGGGCGTTTGTTAAATCCAACCTTAGCTACGCTTACATCGATACCAGTGATCACTGGCTGGTAGTTGATGCCGCCAGCCCCGGCCGGGCGGAAGAGTTGATCACTCTACTGCGTGAGACACTCGGCACACTGCCGCTGAAACCCCTGGAGGTGGCACAGTCACCGGCCTCGGTAATGACCTCCTGGCTCAATGGCGTGGCCCCCTCCAGCGATTACGAGATTCAGGATGAGTGTGAGCTGCGTGATCCGGTGGAGGAGGGGGCGATTGTCCGCTGTCGCCGCCAGGATCTCAATGGTGAGGAGATTCGTGCCCATCTGGATGCAGGTAAACAGGTGGTGCGTCTTGCGGTAGAGTGGAATGAACGGCTCGCTTTTATAATGTCCGATGATCTCACCGTCAAGCGGCTCAAATTTCTCGATATTATTCAGGAAGAGGCGGCAGAGGCAGAGGCTGAGGATGCCGCCACACGCTTTGATGTCGATTTTGCCTTGATGAGTCTGGAGCTACGCGCCTGCATCGGCCGACTGGTGGAGACCTATGGTGGGTTGGCTGAGGTAGAGTAGGGCGAGTTTTTTAGGTTAGCTCGG
>JBEVXV010000580.1:0-2250 GCA_040505915.1 Sedimenticola sp.
TATATTGATAGACATGGGCCGCCGGCTGACAAAATGGACGAGTGGCCAATATTTCGCCAAATAACATCATGCTCCGCATGACCTTTCATTTCTTTCTCCGCCTGCGACCAATTCATAATTAACATGTGCATTTGTATATCCGAAGACCACATTCAGACCGCGACTACGTATTGTGCTACCGTCAAACGAACCTTATCCCCGGTACTGCTCGGAATACTGGCCCCAGGAATGACTTCCAATCCCGCCACTGCCACGCCGGGTATCGGACCGCCACATTCGTTGTGGAAGACTTGTTGACAACATCCTCTAGTTGCTCGAGGGTGTCACAGTCGGTTCGCCGGTATAATTTCTTCAACGAAGCAAAGCCCCCGTCGACCAAGCAACGTGAATGCCCCGGAACTTGCATCAGATATTCAATTGTCCTGTGCCTACCAGTCATGACTCTCCACATCAAATATCCCATCACGAATTGGTTTTTATTCTGTCCTGAAACACATATTCAGTCCACGTATGAATGGCTGATAGACATGCTCTCACGGGGTTACACTATTTAAACTAACTGAAACAGTATTGCCAGCCTGCATATGAAATGATTAATTTTAAATTATGTGATAGATATAGTTTAAATACACCAACTTTGAAGTGGCACCCTTCCATATCAGTTTGATACCATTACGCACTATTATACTCGAGTGTTTATCGGTAATTGTACTGACCTGGACAATTATCGGCGTGGATGCTGCATGTGGTTTCGTCACTGCCGTAGTTCTCCATCGCCCAGTCCACCATGGAGATCACCGCATTCGGGCCGTGGGTCGCCGTTCCGTCTTGGCCAATCGTCTCATTCTCGTTGATCAGGAAGTTTAACTGTGTAGGGACGCCGTCTATGCGGAAACCGA
Organism: Sedimenticola sp.; assembly: GCA_040505915.1. Lineage (GTDB taxonomy): Bacteria > Pseudomonadota > Gammaproteobacteria > Chromatiales > Chromatiaceae > Vondammii. The sequence goes on from JBEVXV010000580.1 coordinate 900, forward strand.
ACAGCTGGATTTTTCGTAAGCTTGTAAAATAGACGGGACCCATCTGGCGGGAATGGTGGGGAATCGATACGTTTTGACTAAAGTCGAACGTGTAATGGACATATTTGTTCTGACTATTATGCGTCTCCTTCGCTTGTTTAATACATCTATTATATGTGTCCCGTTCACTTTGTGCACACACGATATGGTCTTTCATTTTATTTGTTGCAGAGAGTTTCTCATCCTCAGTTACTGCATCCATGATTTCTTTCCTAATTTTTTCACAGACAGCACATACATCATCCCTCGGCGTTGCTATCTTGATATGTGGCAGACACTGCCTCCAAATATTGTTAAATGTTGAAGATTTCACTTCGCGACAATCATTCTCGGATTCCGCACAGCCGATCAAGTATTTCTCGTGTATTTCTTTCTTTGTGGTCTGGCTCGTTAAATATATCGGCGGTGTATTGTCTCGTCCTCTAGGAGCGGCCGGTTGTGGCATACCGAATTCCTCTGCGTAATTGGTAATATACTGAACAACATTCTTCACATCCTCAAATGTAAGTGATTTGGGTGGTTTTCGGCCAGTATTCGCATGTGTTCTCGGCACAGCGCCATGTTCGCTGACGTGGTCCAAAAGGTTTTTCAAACTGTATTTCCCAACGTCGAATGCTAACATGAATACCTTTTTGCACACTTTATGGCCCAATAATTTGTATTGGACCCTGCCACGTTGTCGCTTTTTCCCTCTCTTTGTTTCACCACCGTGTTCATTGCTGTCAATGACAGTCGCCATAATGTATATTTCTTTATCTGATTTGTCCATTTCCTTGACGTCTAATACATGTTTGTATAGTACATTTTCATCGAACATTATCTGGCAATTGTTGCTGCAACCACACCCATTTGCCTTTAGCAGTTGTATTTTCACAAGGTCTGGGTCGGCGTCCGGTAGTATTATACTAGGCCCAGGTTCGCCACCTTCATTGTCGCTCTCGTCGCCCCTGTGTGCGGCCTCCGGCTCTGCGCTGACATCTACGAAGCGCCGAGCTATGTCGTCCAAGTCGATAGCTGTAACAGGCTGGTCTCCGTCATTATCGTCCTCTCCCTCGGACTCGCTAACCTGCGACAGTTGTGGGGTGGGATACGGTGTTGCGACCGGCGTTCTTCCGAAATGTTCCGAGAACAAACTTTCCAATTCCTGAAAAAATACAAACGAGGTTTTCTTTAATAGTGATTCCATTTTGTTTTGGCGGTGTGGTTGGGGAGCTGTTTTGTGGAGCCTTTGTTGTATTTTGTGTTATTTTTCTATTTACCGTAGTTATTGTTTGGGGGGGGGACCGTATATATACACCGCTCAGGCGCGGAT
>JBEVXV010000581.1:0-5826 GCA_040505915.1 Sedimenticola sp.
ACTGCTGCTGTTGCAGTTCTCGAGCCTGAGTAACGGCGTACTCCTGCGCCGTCGGCAAACTGCTATTTTTTCTTGACATAAAGTCTTCAGCAACCGCATTCACAGCAGTGATCATTAATATCAGTGACAACAAAATAGAGCGGCGCATACTCATCCATCTGCAAATATTTATTATTTTGCACCCAGTGATAGATTGCGGTTATACGTTTGGCTAACCCGAAGTAGAAAATCAGATGAAACTGCTCTATGCCATCTATTTTTGAGTTTATTGGGTAGGAGTTTATGCGGATGAAAGAATATCGCACCCAACCAAAGGTTGGGCCTGCGGCGATAGAGTGACTTACCTCTCAATGGAATGGAGTTGTTTTATATATTTTTGACTGAAATCACATTTTTTCGCGAAAGTAAGAACAAGAAGAACAAGAAGTCGTTCCTACAAGTAAGCCGGGTGAAATTCTTTCTAAGTAAGCTCCATTATGTGACACACACCAAACCATTAAATATTCGTAACAGACTATTTATTTAAACGTGATCTAATTCTCTATCTATGCAAAGTAGATGCATTATAAATGGAACTCAATTGATAGATATAACTGGGAAAATGGTAACGTTACAGGAACGCCTACGCTTTATAATGAAGCGCAATGAACTAACATACCGGCAAATTGGTCGCATTACAAAAGCGACTGAACAGGCCGTCTATAAGTGGTTAAAAACAGGTAACATGTCAGAGAGGTGTGTGCGTGCTGTTTCGGAGCATACGACCATTGACTGGCTCTGGCTTGGACACGGCATTACCCGGATTGAGCCGGAGCTATTACATGCGCTGGTCCGTCAGAAAAATAGCAACTACATACTGTTGGACGTAAACAACTTCTCATTTATCGCAATTGGCGAGAAAGCGGCAACGATATGCAAGACCACACCAGAGTCCGTATCCGGAAAGCCTTTTCCAGGATATCTATCTGATATCTCTTCTGCTGACCTCATGGTAATGATGCAGGGAGCCAACATTCTTAATGGCCTTGCTGATCTCTCAGTGAAAATCAGGATTGTTGTATCTGTCAAAGTTGTGGTTGTAACCAGAATAACATTTCACTATGTCATTACGTCACAGGATGGCTCTTCCCTCGTTCTCTGCTCAATAATAGAGTCCCAGCCAGACGGCACTGAAAACCTACCTGCCAGTGCAATGATAAGGGTTAAACACAACACCCACGATAAACGAACGATGGTCAGCAATCTGATAAAACAGAACATGACGAGTGAGTACCTTCAGGCACCATTATACAATTAATGTAATTGTGACATCTTTGCCAAACTGATTGGTCAGCGCAAGACTCGGTTTTGAGGCGGAATAAAATAGTACTTACTTCGGAAGAATGTTAACCAGCTTACTTGTAGGAGCGACTTTAGTCGCGAAGGAATCTCGCACATGGTCAGCATTGGGTGCGACGTTGATCGCGACTAAAGTCGATCCTACGGTATAAATAGCGTTTAAGTCAGGGTGGGGGATATTAGATTCGCGATAGGATAAAGCGTTTGTTCATATACTCAAGCACAACACCCTCTTTGATAATTTCAACTAACAAGACGCCATCACCAAACTGCTCACCCTCTGTATAACGGTGCTGGCTGATGATTACGAATCGCTGGTCTGGCACTTCGTGGTAGTAGTGAACATCTACTTTCAGTTCAACTAAATCCTGCTTAATTTCAGTTGGCAACTGGCTAAAGTATACGGGTTTTTGAAGCGTGGGTGCATCGTCCAGTTGAGTGTTTGGCTCTGCGATTAACGCATCATCCTCATGGTCAACATCAGCTACTTTTTCTATCACATGTTCAACAGCTGCTGCCTCCATCTCTACCACAGGCTCAGAGATAGGTGCCACCAATGCAGTACTGGAAGCAGTGGTGTCAGTCTGGTTATTTATTTGGCTTCCAAAAGTAATTTCTTGTTGCCCAATTACCAGACCAAGTGAGAGCATAGCGGTACTCATAACAATGACTAGCAATACCTTGCTCCAACTAGACCTGGATACCATCTCAACAGATGTGTACTGGCCGGGGATAAGTGTTCCTCGCTCGATAGCGTGCTGATGTTCAACTTTTTTTAACGCCTGTAGTATAATTGACATACCTTTATCATCCGGCACTTAAGCTATTTTCAACAGCATTGATTATTTTATTTTCAGGTTGATCAAAATGGCCCGTTCTCTCTGTAACTATTTTATTCACTGGAAGCTCCATCAGTGTCAGTGAGGCCGTTGTTTCTAAAGGTCTCTTTATGTGTACACTATTGGAAAGCGCTGAGAGGCCAAGCGCCGTAGCCGCTGCAATCAACAGTGAAGCAAACACACCACGCATTAATAACTTTCCTGGAAAAGTTACTGGATAGTTAACCTCCCTTGCCGCCTTCCACATCAGTTTCATACCAATCCGCTGCTCTCCTGTTACAAAGAGTCCCAGCAGTGCCCGCTCACATAACGCATTAATCAAGCGGGGTACACCGTGAGTTAGATGATGAACCAACCACAAAGAGGAGGGTTTGAATACACCTTCAGTCATACCTGCTGTACGCATCCGATGACGTATATAGGCGGCGGTCTCGTGACGACCCAGTGGCATAAGGTGATAACGTGCTGTAATACGCTGAGCTACCTGCCGTAGCTCCTTGCGCATTAACAACTGATTCAACTCCGGCTGCCCAACAAGAATAATCCTCAGTAGTTTGTGACGAGAGGTCTCCAGATTGGTCAGTAGACGAACTGTCTCGAGAACGGTTGGCCGTAGATTCTGCGCCTCATCTACTATCAGTACAGTGCGCTCCCCTTTCCCATGGCTTCTCAAAAGATGGTGAACCAGTCGATCAATAAGCTGCTTGGATGAGCGTATCGGTTGATCATAGCTGATTGATAGTTCATCACAGATTGCGGCAAGAAACTCACGCCGACTTATTCTTGGATTATAGATGTAGGCGGTATTGACACCGACCATTCTCTGGTCGAGTAAGGTGCGGATCAGTAGTGTTTTTCCTATCCCCACCTCTCCTGTCAACTGTACAAATCCACCATTGGGGCCGGTACCATACAAAAGATGCGCAAGCCCCTCCTCATGTGCCGCACTAAGAAAAAGATAGCGAGGATCAGGGGTTATTGCGAATGGATTTGCCTCAAATCCAAAATCGGTAAAATCTAATTGACTGACCGTCATTGTCGCTCCATAGCGATCTTCACTCTCCCGCCAAAAACTGATGGAGTACAGATACACGGGATAGAGAGATCCTTTGATTGCAGAACAACAGTCTAATTCATCACGCTGACACCAACCATCATTTGGTGTGAACTACCTTACACTTTGGCACTTTATTTTTTGGGACTGCTTTCACCCGCGGTCGAAGTCGATTGCCCACATGGGTGTGGGTAAGGAGCATGAACTGGGAGCAGAAGCCTTGCGCCAGGAAGGGTGGAAAATTCACCCTTTTACGGCGCAATCGACTCCGACCCCAAACCCAGCTGAATAGTTGCATCTGTTTTGAGAACCCATAGGATAAAATATCTATCACGCCTTGCTATTCTCTCTCTTCTGAACAAAACAAACCCTAACAGGCAGGATTGAGTAAATGATTGAAAAGGAGAGTAATAACAGATTACTGGTGGTGGATGACTCGCCAACAGCGCGGGCACTTCTGAGTAAAAAATTGTTTGAACATGGTCTGGATGTAGATACAGTCAGTTCGGCCGGGGAGGCTATCGACTATCTCTATGATAAACGGCCAAAGGCTATCTTTATGGATTACCAGATGCCTGGAATGGATGGTTTGCAGGCGCTGAAGGTGATAAAAGGTAACCCCTCTACCGCGCTTATTCCAGTGATGATGTACACCTCCCAGGAGGGGGGGCTTCATATCGGTCAGGCGCGGGCGCTCGGTGCCATCGGCGTTCTGCCGAAGATCATGGAGTATGATGAACTCCGTACTATTCTCGCCAACCTCAACCTTCTTCCTGGCATGGAGAATCACGCCTCGGTAGAAAGATGTAAAGAGATAACGGCTGAGATGGAAGATCCTGAGGGGAACTCATATGAACTCTCTGAACAACCGCCTCTGGATCTTAATCTGCTCGCCAGTGACGCCATCAAGCCTGTCGCAAAGCCCTCTCATCACGGATACCAAAATCGGCAGATGGCGCTTATTCTTAAGCAATATGAAAACAGCTGGGTTACTTTTGAAAAATCCCTTGATGACAAACTCCAGCGTATTGAAAAGCAGGTCAAAGAAACTATTGAAGTAGTAAGGCACAGGGGCAACAGCGGGGCCACCACTCTCCTTTCAATGGGCGTTATCATCTCACTGTCGGCTATCTCAACTTGGTTTTATCAAGAGACCACCGAAGCCCGCGATCAACGCGGTGAACTGATTTCGGAGATACGCAAGCTGGAGCGGCAGAGTATGCTATTACTCACTCGCTATCCACTTCAACCTGACACACTCCCCATCACTACTGATCAGCCACGCATAAAGCCAGCCGCTACACACCCCCCCCTGACTAAAGAAAATAGCCAGCATTTTACACTGCCAGCAATCCCCTCTATCAACTTTAACTATGGGGAGTCCGCCTTCAATGACGAACGTATTCCCCTGCTGCGAAAGCTACTTAAAAAACTTGAGGCGGGTAAATTCCAGGGAAAGGTACACCTGACATCCCACCTTGCCCGCTTCTGTCTCCATAATATCGGTGAAAAACCAGTGCCCAATGATGACTTCCTTCCTCTGAGTGATTGCCAGTTCAGTGAAACTGACCCCCTGATCGCTGAGCGGGAAGGCGCGTTTCAGACCATCGCCTTCAGTAACTTCGTCAACGAGTTCAGCGATCAGAAAATCACCCTAGTGCCCAATACTGCCGGGCTTACTGAACCAGCCACACCCTATCCCTCCATCAGCTCAACATTAACCGCCGCAGACTGGAACACAGTGGCTCATAGCAATCAGCGAATCAGCATCCGCCTGGAGTATCAACCTACCAGGAGACGCTGAATAGACCATCACTACCTACCTATCTAACCAGCTGATTAAGGTCGAATATCGGTAGCAGTATCGCCAGGACAATGGTCAACACCAACCCGCCCATCACCATGATCAACAGAGGCTCGAACAGCCCCATAACGGTTGCGATAGTGGATGTCACCTCCAGCTCCTGATTATCAGCCGCCCTCGCCAACATCTCATCAAGATTACCACTCACCTCACCACTGGCAATCAGAGAGAGGGTCATGGGCGGAAAATAGCCGTTACTCTCCAGAGCGGCAGCCAGCCCACCCCCTTCACGTACTTTAGCCGCTGCTTCAACAACTGCTTGCCGCATTGGCTGATTAGCGATCACTTCGGCAGATATCCGCAACGACTCCAGTATATCGACACTAGCCGGTAACGTGTCATATAGGGGAGTACGGTTTGAAGATCTACCGACTCGGCGTCCAGACTGCACAGCTCCTCTCTTGATAATTCTTTCTATGCTCCTGTGTTGGTTCAGCCATAATGAGACTTTTTGCATACTCAGTTAAGGGCTCTTCGTAGAAGGAGTCCTCGTAATTGTTTGTAAATTTGTTGTCGGATTTTTTTCGTAACATAACGCTTGCCATAAGCCGCACCGCTTTTTGGCGTCGGCTTGATGGCCTGGTTATACCTGATTGGCACAAACTTAACGAATGAGAGAAATGAATTATCGATGCGTCTCCACATACTCCCGCAGAGCCTCATCCAGGCGGGTTTGCCAGCCCTTGCCAGTTGCTCGGAAAAACGCAGTTACATCAGGAGATAAACGAATG
>JBEVXV010000582.1:0-4092 GCA_040505915.1 Sedimenticola sp.
ATTAAATCTAGATTCAACCTCTATAACTAATTAATTTTCATATGGTTTATATTTTTTTTCTGGTGTTTTGCTTTTTAAGTGAATGCCATTGTTCTTGTGACGGGGAAATTGATTGACTTTGTGGATTGAAATTCCTATCCTTCATAATAATTCCTGACTAGTTCGAGTGGGGTTGAATAATGAAGTCAGTTGATGAAGCATGTCGTCTTTTTGCCTGGGTCAGTTTTGTTCTGGGTGTTGTTACAGGGCTGGTTCTTGGGCTGTGGTCATTTGATGGCCCATTCCCGACACCTGATTTCCTGGGTGATTACGATAGCCTGTCACGTAGAATGACAAGACTTGGGCACATCGCTTATTTTGGTCTGGGTTTTCTGACGCTACTGCTTTCCTGGGAGCTGTCAAAGCTAATACTGGATGCCCGGGAAAAAATGCTTGCCGCCAGGATGATGATACTTGGCAATATGTTTTTACCTTTGACTCTGTTTGCAGCAAGCATCTACCACCCACTTAAATATTTGATGCCAATACCGGCTCTGTGTGTCCTTGTGGCCATGTCTATTGCTGCCAGAGGGGCATACCGGCGGTATGCTGAACTGTAGAATGATTGAAGTTCTTCCGGATATTATTGAAGCAGGGGCCTCTGAATACGGCCAGAAGGTAGTATTTGCCAAGGGGGAAACATCCCTAAGCTATCAGGGACTATGGGAGAAGGCTAGGCGGGGCGCGAAACAGCTTGGTACAGGCGGCCCCGTAATGCTATACGGCACACCAGGCCCTGACTGGATGGCCGGATTCTTTTCTATCTTATGTGCAGGCCGAAGTGTTGTGCCAGTTCCGGGCAACGCGCCCAGTGACTATTTAAGACTGGCCATTGAGCATGCAGGAATTGAAACCATCGTTTGCTCTGCAGCGCTTAAAGATAATGTACAGGGCCAGAATATTGTAGAACTTGATAGCCTTGGTATCAGTGGTGACAGTGGTCAACTAGCTGCCGTGTCCCCAGATGATACGGCCTTGATAGCCTTCACATCCGGCAGTACTCAGAATCCCAAGGCGGTTGTACTGACACACGGAAATATCGTTGCAAATATCCATGGACTGATAGCTGTCCAGCAGGTTGGTATAAATGATACTTTCTTATCATTGCTGCCAACACATCATTTGTTTGAACTGGTTGTGGGCAACCTTGCACCAATGGTGCTGGGGGCAACAATCAAATACCCGCAAGCATTGTTGCCGAATCGAATTATTGAGGCCCTGCAAGCCGAAGATATAACCTACATGCTGGTGGTCCCAGCCATACTGGGATTAATTACAAACGAGATTATTGAACAACTTATCGAAAAAGAGCTGCTACCTGCGGAATCCAGAAGCCGTTCATTGAAGGAGGTCGAGGCATTAGTTTCAGGCCTGGATAATAAATCGATCATTGAGATCAACCGGGTGCTTGGTCCCACTTTAAAGTCAGTCGTTGCCGGTGGGGCAGGGCTGAGTCCATTATGGAATACCGTTTTTAAGCTATTGGGAAAAGAACTGTATATAGGTTACGGACTGACAGAAGCCAGCCCGATTTTAACCTGCACCAGGACTGCTGACTGTCCGGCAGGCAGCGTTGGCAGGCCATTGCCAAACGTCCAGCTAAAAATTAGTGAGGACACTGAGATATTGGCAAAGGGGCCAAATATTATGCAGGGCTATCTTGGTGAAGAGAAACTTGATGATGGCTGGATCAGGACAGGTGATTTAGGGAGCGTAGATAGCCAGGGGAATTTGTTTATCGAAGGGCGTAGTAAGGAAGCGATGGTGACTTCAACTGGAGAAACGATATTTCCCGATGAAATAGAGCCCTACTATCAGCATGATGATTTTCATGAATGTTGCGTTGTACCACTGAGTGGCGAAGATGGAAATGATCGTCCGGTGCTGGTTATCTATCCAAAGGAGGAGGCAGGTGATCTAACACAGAACATTAACAAAATGACGGCACGTGCACCTGCTCGATCAAGAGTCAGGGATTTTATTGAAATTGATCACCCACTACCAAGAACCGAACTTGGGAAGATACGTAGAAGATCACTTGCAGAACAGATAGAGGAAAAACAAATTGGATAATGAAATTCAACTGCGAAATATCATTCAGGAATTAACCGGATTTGATCTAACCGATGTAGATTCATCTACATACCTGGTCGAGGCAATTGCACTGGACAGCATTGATGGTTTGCGTGTTATCGCCGGAATTGAACGAACGATGAATATTACGTTTCCTGATGGGACGCTGGGCAAACTCAGGTCAATAGAAGCAATACTAAAAGTGATCGACGAGGTGCAGCAATGAAGATCGGGTTGATTGCCATGAGTGGGGTGCGTGTTCGGAACGAGAAGCTGGCCGGTATGGGTATCACGCTTCCTGGTTTTATTAATCGAGGTGAGGTTATTGCCTCACTTCCATCATTAGGCTTGCTTACCGTAGCAGCACTCACGCCACCGGATATAGAGGTCGATTATATTGAGTATGACAGCCTGCCAGACGAGAATGATCTTCCTGAATTTGATCTTGTTGGCATTTCCTCATTTACAGCAAGAATTAATGCAGCCTACAGGTTGTCAGCCATGTTTCGAAACCGTGGCATTCCTGTCGTACTGGGAGGAATTCATGTGGCGCTGCTCCCGGACGAGGCACAGCAGCATGCGAACTCCATCATTGTTGGAGGGGCAGAGGAGGCCTGGCCCAGGCTTGTGGAGGATTTTAGAAAGGGTGAAATGCAACCACGCTACCAGGGCGCAATGAAAGATGTGTTTACACCCGAAAACTACACCTTTCCAAGGTTCGATCTGCTGGAAGGGCGCAAATACAACCGCCTTACTGTGCAGACTTCCAGGGGGTGTCCATTATCCTGCGATTTCTGTGCCGCAAGTATTCATATCACCTCTTCTTATCAGCAAAAGCCCGTTGATCTAGTCATTGAAGAAATCAGGGCGGCAAAAGGAATTCTGGAGAATCCGTTCTTTGAACTGGCTGATGACAATACGTTTGTAAACAAAAAATGGTCAAAGGAATTTTTGAAGAAGCTTATTCCCGAAGGCATCCGATGGTTTACAGAAACCGATATTTCAGTGGCAGAGGACGATGAGTTACTGGATTTGCTGGCAGAGAGCGGCTGCCGTCAGGTGCTAATAGGATTGGAGAGCCTGCACGGACAGGATCTGGATGGTATGAACCCTGCCAACTGGAAAATGAAAAAAGCGGATCATTACCTGGAGGCGATAGACAAAATACAATCACGGGGTGTAACCGTTAATGGCTGTTTTGTTCTTGGTCTGGATGGCCATACCGCCGATATATTTAGCGATCTGAAAGACTACGTTGAAGAGTCCAAACTGATAGAAGTGCAGATAACAGTCATGACCCCATTCCCCGGAACCCCGCTTTATGATCGACTAAAAAGCGAAGGACGGCTCTTGTATGATGAGCATTGGGACAGGTGTACGCTGTTTGATGTGAATTATCAGCCTAAAAACATGAGTGTCAAAGAGCTTGAAGATGGAATGCAGTGGCTGTTTGGAGAGCTATATAGCGAGGCCGCCTTTCAGCAGAGAAAACGTCATTATGTCGATTACGTGAAAGATCGTATGTGAATTATCCAGGGTGAGTATAAACACAAAATTATTGCTTAGGAGAAAGAAGAGCGTCAGGTCTCCCATTGCACATTGTGTAATTCAATTTCTGACTGCTTGATGGCACGACTCACCGTCATGCGCCCAACACAGAAATAGTCTGCAATCGCTTGCATGCTATAGGCACCCGTACGGTAAGCATACGCCATCGTTTTTTTACGATCATTATGCCGCTCCTGGACCCCTTTCTCTTCAACAGCTGCCAGCGCATCAAGTCGACAACACCTCAAACCGATCTGGAGAGAGGGGAGCGTAAACGCAATATCAGGGGGCTTTTTCAGTAGCAGAGCAGCTAGGAGCCTGTCCGAGAATAGGACAAGCTCCTAGTGGCTAACCACGTTGCGCTGGTAGATGATGTCATCACCACCGGAAGTACGCTATCGGAGTTGGCAAGAGTTTTGAAGCGTCACGGGG
>JBEVXV010000583.1:0-357 GCA_040505915.1 Sedimenticola sp.
ACTATGTATCAAAATACATGTACACTCACATGGTATTCTCTATATACCTTGGCATAGCCTTGGAATTCCTATGGTTTCTTAGCATCACCTGCTAAACTTGATATCAAAAGATACTAGCATGGTACTCTTTATATAACCGAGTGCCGACGTTACCTTTTATCAACTGTTCATCCATCTCAGGCTCAGACTCAAGCAAGTTGATACGCTCAGTATCAACCAATCAACATGCTTGAGTTTGAGATTTGAGAAGAGTTTTATAACCTCTGGCCCAGGTCTCCCAAATATTCTGTTTTACCAAATATTCCATATATTTAACCTTGATATGATTTCACCTATAACACGATGGTGTTTCATGGA
>JBEVXV010000583.1:367-4972 GCA_040505915.1 Sedimenticola sp.
TCGGGTCAACCTTGCAGTATGGTACTACTAACGTTTTTTGATGGATTTTGTTAGTTCATGATGTGGACAATCGGAAACTGAATGATGCCACGCTGGCATCATTGAGCAATTTACAGAATTCAAGATGGCGCCCAAGATGGCGGTCAAAATATGACGAAACTACGAATGGTCCAAAATAAGCTATTTTTTTAAGGAAATGATTGGTATCAACTCGTAAATACCATATAATAAATATAAGGTGATTATACTTGCAGCTTTTGGTGAAATTTAAAATCCAAAATGGCCGCCAAATGCAATATATATTTATTTTTAACTAATTTCTGCTGTTTCTGGAATATCTTTGAAATGAAATTTCTGCCAGATTTTTTCTCATATCAGAATCATGCTAATTGAGTCACATATGAAGTTTACAAAACAAATCTGTTTATACATGTGGACCGCCGGACCTTACACCATTTGCAAAAGTGCATAACGTGTACCGTATTGCAAATAGTGCACTTATGATTGGGATCCGTCATTCTTGCTGGAAAACGAATCGTTACAATAGTGAATGTTTTTTCACTTCAGCCAACAGCCCAAATATTGGAGGATTGCGGCTATTCGAGCGCCATTTTATAGAATGCAGACACATACCTATACGTTCCCATGTGAACAACGAACTATGATAACCGGGTTTATGTATCGGTGCTATACCTCATGACAACATGTCAAACACAGGAGGGGGTGACGGGCAAAGGTTGGTTGGGGAAGAGGGGTCTGGAGGGGGCGAATGTGGGAGGGGGAGATGGGGAGGTTGGTCGACGAGGGTGGACAGATGGCTGGGCGTTGGCAGCAAGTACGAGCCCAACACTCTTGTCTTTTCTTGCCAGTATGGTTTCACACGGAGAAGTCACGAGAGCCTCAATTACTCTGGCACAATCGATACAAGCACACATAACAAAATCGTACAATCAAACCACGTTAAGCCTTGCCGTGACATTACATCACCGGTTTGGGTCTAGAGAACATGTGTCGCTGTTACACCAGTCGCAGTTACTTACAATGAGGTGCTCAGATTTAGAACATCAGTAGCGATATACACAGGAAAGCAACCATATACACTTAGAGGCCTGAATGAAAATGGTTGTGAACTTGCATCCTGGGTGGACAATTATGACCTGAACATGTTTACCCCTAATGGTTGTAGAGAGACACATGCCTTAGCAGTGGAGGTGACATAGCAGCCGCTCATATGAGTCGATGGGTTTGTTGAGGCGGAACCGTCACAACCGACAATACCTAGACTCAGTAAGACAGACGTTGATAAAGCAAAACTCAGCGAAATATCGCCAATAGTGATTAAACGATACGAGGGTCCCCAAAAGCCACTGCCACCAGCAACAGATAATCACTTCGGGTTACCGTATTATGTAGTATCAAAAATACTTGATGACATCAACAAAGCACTCAACGCTGATATTCAATGGCTGACCAAAATGGAGACCGCTGGTGACGACGATGATCCACCTGCCGAGTGGTCCGGTTCTTTCTAGTATACTATACATAGAAGAATTCATGAAATCGCATGGTCAGAAATATGTACACATTGTGGCGGACCTACAACTCTTCAAAGTGGCTATTCAGATCAAGTGGTCAGACCCAGTAAGATGGAAGGATATATTGATCAGAACAGGAGTCATGCATACCTTGATGTCATTCCTTGGAGGCATTGGAACCCTGATGAAGGGTTCAGGGTTAGAGGAAATATTGAGTGTGGTCTACAAAGGACTTAGTAACATGTTGAATGGTAAAGCTTGGCCGAAGGCACTCCGGGGGTATCGCATGGTTGAAAGACTGTGTTATCTCTGGAAACACCACTCACAATGCCATAGAAACAGTGCTTATGTCCGCTCATTCATCACAGACAAGTCGTTTATGGATCGACTGCTCCATATACCCTGTGGCGATAGCTCACATGTTTGTTCGGGCAGAGCGAGAAGGCAAATACATCATACATTGCATGACAAAGATGCTGCCTTATTTCTTCGATGCATGCCATTCGAATTATGCTAGATATATCACATACCATCTGACAGAGTTTCTTACCCAGGTTGATGATGAGGCACTTGCACCATTTCATGGGGTATCATGTTTGTAGACACATTGATGGGTATTGGAATTGTGTCTTCTCTGATTAGTCCGGTGAACAGACATACATTCGGTATGGAAAGGGGCGGTGTGTGGTTGATTTAACATTGCCATCTGACCAGATGGCACGTTGGGTTCTATCATACCATGTGTGTAGTAATACCGTGTCTCAGGCTATGGGTGATATTTTTGAAGATCGCGAGGACGACGAATGTGACACAAAGACGAACAGACAAAAGGAAGAGGGTTATAATCGAAACAAACCTGATCAGGCAGACAGAATGATAATCGGCAATGAGCTGAAACGGTATCCACACCCACTAGAACATCCAGATTCAAACATGTTGTTGAATGTGGTTAATGGTCGAGTCGCTGATGAAACCGTGAACGTACAAGATGCACTGACAGTTGGAGAATATATGGTAGTATACTTTGAGAAGGCATTGCCTACTGGCTTTTACAATACTATCCACTCCAACGTCGTGACAATGGAAGCAATGAAGAAAGGGGTACGTGTAGGGACTGGAACTGTGTATGACATGGAAAAGCTCTATGTGCGCTTACTCGTATTGTCACAGAAGCGGAATGTTTCACTAGAGAGCATGTTTTGCTTCGAGCTTGCACCACTTCCAGCCGCTATATTTGACGATTATGGAAGCATGCGCAAAGACACAAAATCACCGATTCTGCATAAACTTGCAGTTTGGACAGATGAAACAAGTGCGCCAGACGTGCAGGTTATAGACGTAAATGAAATTCAGTATCAAATATCATGGCCGAAGACAGGTACAGTCAGACATCTACATCATAATTTCATAAGGGCCATCGAAAAATACCATCGCGTTATAGTGATGTTCAACAGATACATAGAGGGGTCTACAAAAACACGAGCGACTGAGGCGAACAGGATCGAGTGTCTGTCCCATTGTCAATCTCACTCTCGAGACAACACTACCTGCCAGGGATACAATCATGAGAAGTTCTCATAACAAGATGTCACCGATAAAGGTGTTTTGCACAGGGAAAACTTCAGAAAAGCTGACTATGATTGGGGAAGACTCTGTGTACAAACACGAAGAAGCAGACTGCGTCATCATCAGTATCAGAGATACCAACAAATACAAGTAGTATCGGATGACACAGACGTGTTTGTATTGCTTGTGTTTTGCTGTAGGAAGTGGCAGTGCACTGCATGGTTGGCGATGAAAATGTCTGATGGTAGAATCATTGACATCAACGCCAGCGCTACCCAGCTTGGTCCCATGTCAGCCCAACTGCTTGCTACACATGCACTGACGGGATGTGACACGGTTAGCTACCTGTTTGGCAAATGAAAGCTGTCAGCGATTGAAGTCATGATGAAACATGATGTTAGTCTCGAGGTAATAGGGGAACGCACATCACTTATGGGCGAAATTACCACAGCTGGTCATACGTTTGTAGGCAGGATGTACAAGGAAAGCAGACCCGGACGTCCATGAACCAATTACGACATACCATGTTCATGAGTAGGAGGGACACTCCAAATATCAAGACATTGCCACCGACAGACTATGCACTGAATAAGCACATCAAACGGGCTCGTTCGCAACCCATGATCTGGAAAGCAGCAGATCAACTGGAACCAACCAATGTCGACATATCACTGTATGACTGGGTTGTCAATAATGGTGTGCCAATTCCATCCACAGTTGTGTCTAAGGTTGCTCCACCAGAACTTATGTTGTTGCCTGTGGATGTAGTGCACAGAGTGCTAGAGAGGAGCAGCGGTGTCTTGTACTTCATTCTGTAAGTGCATGCCATCGGAAAGCTGCAACAATCCTCACAAAAAGGCTGGTGGGACTGACTCGGATAGTGACAATGAGGAAGACTGTCACGAGTATTAATGTATGTAATCGGTGGGAATGTTTGTATATCACAATTGGCATAAACATTGTGTGGAGTTGCTTTATTATGAGAAAAGTTTTGAGTGACATGAGTAAAGCAACGAAAGCTCCACACGGCAAATATTGAAACTGATACATAGGTACATCAATCATTGTATATACAAATGAGTTTAACTATGATAGACAACAAGATACACAGACAATAAATACACTAACAAATAAGTAAGGAGACATGTACTCTGCGATCCATGATACTATCCAGCTGAATTCGGCTAGCAAACTTGACAATACTATTCACAAAATGATCACGGAATACGACTTCCTAAAAAAAACCTTCCTCTCTCCGGTCTAACAAGTTTGCATGCGCGAGTTTGTTAAATGTGTCCAGATCTGTCCCGGACATAATTTTATCATTGTAGGGGCAGGTAATGGAGGACTTTGAATTTAGAAACACGATTGGGATACTATTTACGCGCTGTTGTACCAATTTTGTTTGATTAATAGAAGTTTCGACGAAATTTCGTAACTTTTGGCGGCCATCTTGGATTTTATCTGGATGCCTTACTAAATTGAAAATTGATTTATTATATTT
>JBEVXV010000584.1:0-5090 GCA_040505915.1 Sedimenticola sp.
TTCCACCAAAAGTTAAAACATATAAAGCGTCCAGCAGAAATGGTCTGGACGCCAAAGCCTGTTTTTGGGCTGAACCCTTACTTGGCTGATATAGTTTTTTTCTCACTTGATTCTGAAGCAGTAGACGTCCTGTAATGAGAATCCAGCTGATAAATTGATTTTACCCTTGGGCATTTTGAAAAATTCAAGATGGCCGCCAAAATGGCGGCCAAAATATGGTATCCATAAGAATGGTCATAGTACACGTGCCCCTTCATCGATTTTGACGATTCCAGAGTCGTTCTGTATGTTTATGAAGTTGCTTGTTCGGATAGGCATACTATTGAAACTTACAGTGGTCAAGATCAATGTCATTTTGCAAGATCAATGGCCATTTTGTCAAAAATAATGCTGAAAATCCAAAAAAAATCAACGATACAGTGATGTTCGTCATGACAGTCTTGTATTTTGCGGCACATGTTGATGTCTCATGTTGCTAGTCTCCTGACATGCATAGGCCATATGTGAGAAAAAAACTATATCAGCCAAGTAAGGGTTCAGCCCAAAAACAGGCTTTGGCGTCCAGACCAATACATGTATGTCAAAGTAAAGTTATAAGGTCAATGGTATTATTTTGTACATAACAAGACATTTTCAACATGACAAATGCAACGTTATTCCTATACAGCGGCACAAATGTGAGAAATCAAATGAACTCTGCAATGATCATGAACCACTAGCGCACGCTATCAGAAAGGAAAGTAGGGAGGTCATTGCGTTGGTTAATAATGAGTGGGTACAACTCGTGGGTGTACTATAAATGGAATAAACATAGACACACTACAAATAGTCTCTGATTTTCCATGATAAAAACAGGTATGTAACCTCTAGCTCATTCATGATTACCGTAATAGTGTATAGTATGGATTTATTCTGCGTGTTAGAAAGATAAATGTTGTACAGTATACACCGTTGTAACATGTAGACGTTGCACAATGATACAGCACACTCGTGCTGCCTAATACATTATGTATTTCGTTAGGAAATACTAATTCGTCGTCTCTTACAACTTGCTATGGTTAATCAGTGTCATAGATAACTTTGGTGCAGTGTAACTTTGGTGATAACTTGCAGTGTCAGAGATAACATTGGAGCATATCCCACTCGAGTGCTTTGCATGTGTTGGTCATGTGGGTGACCCATACAATTTGTCAATATTAATTTGATCTGAATGGCTCAGTGTCGTTTCTGCAAATGTCGCTTCCTTTACACACGCAGAAAAGTGTGCACGCGAGATGCTGAGACTTGCATCCACACCGATTTGTCGAACATGGGCTGCTGCTTTCACACCCGCACTTGATAACTTTCAGCAGTTCCACAGGGGCTAACGGGTTGTCGCACGGAACAATTGTGGGGACAAGCTTGGTGGTTCCCTCTTGGCGTGACCAGCCATGGTCGGTTGGGTCGAGCGATGGTGGATTAGGCTCCAGTGCGTTTCGCCACACAGCGACCTGGTAGTGCGCTCGGAGGGCATTTTGGTGAAATGCTGCGGATGTTGGAGGAAGTGAACAGAGTTTTGGGGGTTCCAGAGAACTCTTCCTCATCTTAATCTTCCATGCCGCTATCCTGGCTTCCGTCATAGTCGTCTTTCCAGTCAGATTGTAACAGGCAATGACAAATCGTGCAGCCTCTTCGGTCACCATGTCATAGGAGGTCATAGGCAGGGTGGGATCACCCAACAAATCAAAAGCTACTGCACCTGTGAGAAATAATAATGCAAGGTAAGTGATATAATTATCATCAGAAATCCTGAGTAATATAACAGCGGCTTGGTAAAATGTGTACATATACGGCCCAATGTCATATCACCACCACAGTGTGTGTGTTCCGTACCTGATCGCAGAACCTTGAGTGCCTTGCCCTTGCCAATGCCGAAGTAAGACGCCACAGTGTCACACCCACTGAGGGCATGCGCGGCGAGTAGATTTGGGATGATCAACGGGTTTGCGTTCACGGTGGCGTCGATATCGATGACACCACGCTGGCGAATAGGTGATTCCATGTAGATTGGACTGTTGCCGAGAGAACCTGCATACTTGAAGTACACAAGCAGTGCGAACACGTCGGTGTCATCGGCGATGATTACACGGGCACCTCCATCCTTCACCTGACGATCTGCCACCTGTTAATTGTACGTAATACTTCTGAATATTAAGCGTATTTGTGATAAGACCAATGGCCGCAGAGGGACATAGCCGTACAATTGAAACAAATGATCATGTGAAATATAAAGTTTTGCATGAACATGCCCTCTGCCATCGCATGTCTTTAGTACTTCTTTAATGAAACTTAGAACAACGTAAGTACTACAATAATTGCATATACATCACTAGCTATATAATAACCATGGACGGGTCTTTTATAGATTTGCATGTACCTGTTGTATGATGATGGTGTCCGCCTCTTCTTGTGTAGTCACCAAATCTCTACGTCTGATGACAACGCCACCTGGCAACTCGTAGGGAACAGGGTCGGGACCAGTCACTATCAATGAATGGGTCACAACATCATCTTTGTGTTCAATCAAGTCCGCGACGATGTACTTGATTACCTGGATTTTGTTGGCTGTTACAGAGAACAATAGTTTTGCAGCGGGCAGACGAGATGTATTCTTCATTTGAAAGACCTTTGTGGCTCCTTTGTCTCGCGCCGACCTCGTAACGTCCTTCGTGCTGGCATTTGTGTACCGATCAAACGTCAGGAATACATCTGCAGACTCCTGGTATCGACGAACATGTGAGCGGAACGCGTCAATGTAGTCCTGCACAATGGCGTTGCTGGAACTAGGCCAGGCAACCACCCACAGAATGGCACATCCGTCAAGAAAGTATGAATCCTTCATAACACCACGATGCGACTTTTCAATTGCTATCTCTCTCTTCAGTTGCGACTTCTGTGTAGCTCGCATGTGGCCTTCATCATCAAACATTGCCGTTGCAATGGGTGACAGTTCTGTTGCTAGCATTGTCTCTATGGATGGCGATCCATCTCGTTGACTACTATGAAGAGCTAGAGCACGCGCATAGAAGACACCTGTATCAATTATCTTGTGACCACCAACATCTATTGATTTACGACTAGCGGTCATATTTATCGCTGCTCGTTTCAGCGGCTTATAGAACGCATCTGGCCATGCTGACTCAAATTCCTCTTGCTGCTTCTGTCCTAACTCGAGGGCATTGTCAACGTTCACCTCTTGGTTGAGAATAACCTCTCCTGTCACAATATTTATGAGCCCAGCTTGAGGATGCTCATCAGGATTTAGTGGGTTAATACAGATTGCTAGCTTCTGTCGAATAGTGAGCCGGTCCTGTCCGTCAGTCTTGATGCGACTAGGTGCCTCCTCCTTGTGGTTTATCTGGATTTCCTCGCCCTTGTCCTCTCGCATCTCGTTGAGATCTGGTGTGATAAACAAGCAATATTGTATTACTTGTTGATTTTAACTTGTTATGTTTTGCAATGGTTATATGGGGATAAGCAGAAAAATATGTAATACAAAAAGTATGTTGCCGTATTGTCATAAGTGCCCATATGTAACCAATGTAATGACTAATTAGGATATGCACTACTATATGTGAGTAGGAGCTCGACGACGCATTATATATGTACCCGCAAGAGTGAAAGGACACAACCGTGTATAAGAACTGACCTGATGTAAGCGTGATGCAATCGTGGTATGAGTAAGCGAATGTTCTAATTGTCTCCGGCTGGTTAGTGGATCCTATGATGCCCTCTGGACCCTTGCCCTTCCTCATCCATGTGGTCTCAATCCCCATGTCGGACCTGGAGAGCAACATATAAGGATGTGAATTTAACAGCAACGTAATACTAGCAACATAAAGACAACTACGATAAAGCCATGCGCTCATTAGAGGCTACTGTACTCAATTACTCATACCAAACATATATTGTTTACATGTACCATGTTTGATGTTGTTCATTCGCATTCAAGTGTCACCTCCACCTATTTATTATAATACAAATGTTCATGAACATACTACAAGTAAAGATTCGTTTCATGAAAATCCTAACGAATGCTTACCATATCCCATTCCATATGCCAGCCTTCAGATGAACTGTGTGCTCTCCCTTCTCGAAGCGCTCTAGCACATCATCAGGAAGACTCTCCATCTGGCGTAGGTAGTAGACTCCGTACCGGGCATAGTTTATATGACCTGCACTGAAGAAATATGGGAGCGCTTCTGCTACAGCCTTGAGGTGAAGATGGAAATCATTCTCGCGCTCTGCCCGCACAAACTTCATCATTATCAGTGTGGGGCGAATGATTGTGTTGATCCATAGCTTTGCTGTGCGGCTCATGTCAGACAGGCTCTCTAGGTGGGATTGCAGGTCGTGCATTGACTGCATCTCAGCTGATTGTAATGTCTCTCGTAGTAGTTCCTCCGTCAGCAGCCGCAACGCTCGGAGATTTTGTGGAAACTTCTTTCCACCTAACATCTTCGTCACTCCAGCGAATGCAGATTCCAGTACCTCCGCCAACCCACTATCTGCAGCATTCGCACCGACTGTTCCGATAAAACTCATGAGAAAGTGCATCCCCCCGAGACGAGGAATGAACGATGTGAATTGTTCAACATTGTTCCAAATGATCTGGCACGTCACTTTGTATAACTGCTGGTCGGCCGTATATATAACCCAGTATTGACCTCTCGCGTTTGTGAGTCTCTTGGCCTTCATCATCGACGTGAGGATGGTGGAAGGATCAGAAGGTTTGGCGTCAATTAGAGGCAGGTAGTTGACGTGGGTCTTGGGACTGGGCGATTGACCCTGTTGACGGCTGGCACGCGTGTTGAATCCGTTGAATTCAGGCGTCTCGGTCTCATCAGTGACAACACACTGTAACAAATGAAAATGATAACCAAACATGCAGAGTATACCCCTCCCGCAAACGTTTCAAAGTGCATATATAAGGTCATATAGAGACGGGGCCACGGTTTCAAGTCTAATCCGACAGACCAGCGGGACGGAAATACGATGAACGTATTTTTTTCATGCCGGGACCAGGGATTGAACCCAGGACCTCTGGCATG
>JBEVXV010000585.1:0-8756 GCA_040505915.1 Sedimenticola sp.
ATTTGGTTTGATCCTGAGACTTCCGGTTGTCCAATGCGGAGACAAAATGGCAAATGAGAGGTAGGTACCTTGTTTTACCTCTTGTAGATTTGTGTATAGACGTTCAATGAACTTGACACTAGGCTTATCCGGACCGCCGGTGATTCCGATTTCAGCAGGATATATTCATACTTCTTGCGAGGTTGCCTAGTTTCCCAGATCATTCGAGAAAACTGCCGGACATGCCCGTCCAGGAAGCGAATTTTGATAGTTTTTCATTCTTTCCAGCCCTCAAAATCACCAATATGCACGTTTGCCAGGCATTCTGCAGTGCTAAAACGTGTATTGCATCATCAATTTTGTTAAAACAAGGCTCAACAGTCAATCGATTCTCGAAAACGTACACAATCGGGCTGTAAAGTCGCTTTGTTTGATGCGGAGACAGTATAATGTTTTTTTTATTTTGATGCGCAGATATAAGGTGCGATGCGGAGCATCAAATTAAACGAAAAGAACGTTTGGGATTGTTGAACTGACTCGGCCTCGAACCCTTGCTGGCATGCTGGTCGTGTAGTTACAGGTACGGGTCTAATGGGGAGTGTCGTGGCTCATACCCCTCCTGTCTTGAAGCTGTACGTAGGTCCAGGTATCGGAAGCAGCATTTATGGCGATGCTCTAAGCCTGAAAAAGACCAGATTGAACCATCATAGTGTAATGTTACTCGTCCACTTTCGCGATGTTGCTACTATCTACCACGATGTGGAAGCTCGTGATAATTCGTGATTAGCTCGTAATGTACTCGTACTGAGGTGACAGGTCGTAATTATGATCGGGATACTTAGATCGTGGCTGGCTGTCAATCGTGGCGAAATTTTGAGACGTGATTGATCGTAGAACATCGTGAAAGTGGGTGCGTAGCATAAGACTAAATGCTAGCACGTACTAATATTGTTGTATTTCGTATAAAACTGTTATTATATCAAATAAAGATGTTCCATAATTCAATTTTAATCCACGCCCTCCCCATGCCGAGACAACCAGAAATGTCCATCATATTTAAGCGAACACTTCGTACGAGCTACTGATATACATAATCATCGAACTAGAAGTAGCTCGTATAACTTTCATGTACCCAGAGTGTGTGGGGTCAGTTCTTCAACTTTTTTTTTTACAATGGGATCCTTATTTGGAATGCTTTGCCAAATAAGTTTAAAGGAATAAAGAGCAAAATCACATTTAAGAAAAAAGTGAAATCGTGTATAACATGTACATGTATTTCATCACATTGTATTGTTACGAATTGTACTTTTGTTTGAATGACATGTTTATGCACGAATAAATACTACTACTACTACTATACAAATCTTCGCCATAAACGATTTTGATATATGGTAATATTTTTATCAAATAATGTCAAAATGTGGCGAAAGTTCCAGAGCAAATGCGGAATTTAATTCCACATTTGCTCTTGAAGTTAAGTCAAATTTGCAGATAATTGGCAGAAATTATGTTCAATTTTCAAAATCGATATCATTTACGGCGAAATCTCGAAATGCATGCGGGTACATGTAGGTTATCTCATGGTGTGTCTCATTAATTTCCAGTAAACTACGTCACTTCCGACTAATCGGTCGCATGTGCAGGAGGCATTTTCCGCCCGATACCAGTTAAAACATGCTTTGTTTATTCATTTTAAACGTCATATCGCCAAGTTCACATAGTGCACGAAAGAAAAACCTATTAGAAGTATCTATAAACATCGAAATATGTGTCTGTATGCCCGTCGGTTCGTCAAACACTTCGCCAAACCGCAATTTTTAGGAACCGTAACGGCCACACTGTTTCAGCCGAAGTCGAAAATTTCATAAATATTTCATATTATCTCGCTTCTTCACACCAATATGTTAGGTATTTAGCATTCACCTTTGAATTATTATCCCGTCGCACCAATACCAAAAAAATTGGGAGTCGAATGCCCCTCACGGATGGAGAAATTGAAAATGATAACGGCCACAGGGAGTTAGAAATGACGATAACGAACACACTCATTTCTTCCTGCCATTGACATCGTTTATTTTCATGACTTTCCTGGTCTAGAGTTAATTCATAAATTCGTTTATGCATAATTGTTTTGTAATTGATACAAACTGCTCAAAGTATGACTGATTTATTAATGGTAAAATGGAAATTAAACCGCCGAGGAAAATAGTTGCTGGATATACCATAATCGTTTGGGCTTAGCATACTGGCTGTGTTTGCATTTCCGTGCCCTTTAATTTGGTGTTGCATATATCAATATTGACCAAAATGAGTGACTCGTGGTTCAAACTTTATACCTATATTATATTGAACTAGCAAGCGGCAGCCAGTGTAGGTTGATCAGGGCAGTCTTATTAGAATGAAGTGGTAATGGATGTAATCTTATGAAAGTATGCCAGTGTTTTCTACAGAGTTACAGCTAGGAGAGCCCTGGCTAAACAAAAATATAAACCAAAATAAAACCCGGCAATCCATACACTTGTATTTTCTATTCTATCTGCCAATTTATGTTAAAGTTCCAAACTCATAGAAAAAATTCACGAACAAATAGTTTACATAAATTTGACAGAAAATAGTGCATTGTAGCAAAAAGGTTTGTTGACATCATAAACTTGTGTTTATGTCAAATATTTAATAGTATGTGCAAACTGAGAATTGTCTAAATCCAAACAAATCAATGTGATAAGAGTAAACAAAGGCAACAACAAAAAATGAAATCGTATTTTAAAGCATACTCACCTTTTTCTATTTTAATGTTTATCTCACCTGATTGGTAGCCCAAACATATATTACTCGATTTTCACGATTCTTGGAATGTTTATATCGCCGATAGCTCGGACGAGTTCTTAACGGGACCGTTTGATTCGTGGATGGCCTATTTCTGATTGGCTTATTCCCCCATTATGCAGCTCATTTCCGAAAATAAGCCTCCAAATTTAAAATCAAAAGAAATTTCTGACCTTGCCGGTAAATGAATGGCTAGAACATGTTTACATTTTGCAAACAGATCAATATAATGAGCTATTTCGGGTGAATCCGTTCTTGCATGCGTACGTACTGCTTTGCGTTGTATTTTCTAAGACTAAACATCTCTGAAACCTTTCAATAAAGTGAAACTTCATATGAATATTTACCAGTTTGCACTCATTCATTGTGCGGAATGCCAAGTTTGTACGACTTTGAAAAATATCAATAATATTTCAATTACAGTGTTCATGTACTTTATATAGAAAGCGACGCCCGCTTCGCTGATTCACTATAAATAAATTCCACATGTCCACATGCCAAATGACTGAAAATGTCTTAAAGTTTTTGTTGTAATATGTGTTAAAGCTTTTATGTATCTTATATACCTATGCACCCACTGAAAACCATGCCTATGTGGGCGTAGTCAATGAACGACATATTCATACCATATCTTCATACATCTAACGCATCGGCGGGTGCGAAATGCTGGCAGCGGTCATGCATTTTTCGACAGGTCTGTATACGATTTATGACCCATACTTTATTTTTATTTATTTCAGAATGATGACTGAAAAATCCAATCTGCGGCTGTGCAGAGAAAGAAAACGCATGACAACTTCAAAGAAGCAGCTAAACATCCTTATCAAATCTTGTAGATTGCATTTTTTTCTTCAGAGATGGGATAATCACGGATAATGCGAACTTGTACCTGCGTAAACTAGTTTCGTTCGCCAAGGAAACCATACAATTCAAATTACCTTTACGTATTTTGCGTCAAAAATATTGCACTGACCTCCCGTTCTTCGATAATATCCCGTGCCTGGGACAACATTTCGTCCGAGTCCTATTTTTATCAGCCATATTGTGAAGAGAGTACATATAACTACATTGGCATCTCTTTAGGGTCATATTCATATAAGCCCCCACTTGGCATATTAGCGGGCTACCAGCCCCAGACCAGCCTAGACGGATCAGTCTGATGTGGGTATACGCTGTTTGCAAAAAGTCTTTTTTTAATCGTTTAATTAGTTTTCAATTAGTTTTTAATTATTAAATTGGTTTCTTAGCTGGTGCGAGCTCGTTACGATATCCGACATGTCGTTTTTCCCGTGCGTTGCGATTCAGGTTCCCACGCACTCCGTAACATGTCTAGACGGTATAATTCGATTAGCTCGTCTGGCATTCGAATACTTTCCCACGCACCCTATCTAGACGGTATAATTAGATTATCGCGTCTGGCATTCTAATACTTTCCCACGCACTCTGTCTATACGGTATAATTAGATTAGCGCGTCTGGCATTCGAATACTATGTGTCTGGACGTTATAATTGGATCGGCCTACCGAATTCAAGTGATTAGTTTGACATTTCATTCCCATCTCCTATGCTGGTTTGGAATCGGTCGCCCGCGATGAGTCACATTATCTCGTGTGCTGCTTTGTTGGTGGGGGTGATTAGTGCAAACTAATGAAAATAATTAGGTCAACTATACATGTAGTAGATTGTTTGGTGAGTATGGTATAATACTCCTTGCATTAATCTGCCAGTGATTATAAAACAGTGGGGCAGTAACTCAATGTGTATAGCTAACCTCTCATCATGTTACTATAGCCTCCAACCTCATCCATGTTGCCTCTCGACCGATTACTTGTTTCTTCGCTGGTGCGAGCGCGTTACGATATCCGATATGTCGTTTTTCCCGTGCGTTGCCATTTCGTTCCCGCACACTAGGTAAAATGTCTAGACGGTATAATTAGATTAGTGACGTCATAGATGAGTCATAGACGCGTCTAGACATGCGTCTATGTACATAATCGCGTCTAGCCAAACAACGTGTCTGCATTTATCTTTGATTATAACTTTCAAATGTATGGGTCATCGGGAAACATTGATATACTATCATTGGTCAATGCTGAAATAACCGTCATTCACCAATTATATATATTTTAAAAAATCGTATAAATACAGATGCGCGTACTAAACGTATCATTAGTCTAATATGTTCAGAACACATACGTATTTAGATCGGATTTTATAGTGTAAGATTTAGTAATAATCGGATATGTTGTTAAAAATTGCAGCGTTTTTGTGGCGCATTTAGACTATAAGCGATTAGCAGTTACGTGTATTCCGTGTTTTTGGAAGTTGGAAAAAAAGTTATAATATTCTATAGCGTGTTGGAATATTTATAAACTGTAAGGTAGTTTTTTTTATCACCGATATTATTGTGAAATACTATTCAATTGGAATCAGGACAGTGATACATAGATACTGGTAAGTTATTTTATATTCCGGAATTTTCCCCCATTAACACGTATAAACTGGTTCTACCCAGTCACATCATCGTTACATGTAAACGAAAGAACATTTAACGTTATCGTATTTAGCTCGGACGAATATGTTTGGGCGTAGATGGACCAAAACATATACTTTAGGGGTAAAATGTGTCGGATACGGCCGTACATGTATGTCAGTCTGTGATGTAGTTAATGTTACCAATGTTACACTAGTGCTAGTATGGAGGTTACCAATACTACTGTGGTGCCAGTTAAGCTTACCAATGCTACACTAGTGCTAGTATGGATGTTACCAATACTACAGTGCTGCCAGTAAAGGTTACCAATGGTACACTAGTGCTAGTATGGAGGTTACCAATACTACAGTGCTGCCAGTTAAGGTTTCTAATGCTACACTAGTGCTAGTATGGAGGTTACCAATACTACAGTGCTGCCAGTAAAGGTTACCAATGGTACACTAGTGCTAGTATGGAGGTTACCAATACTACAGTGCTGACAGTTAAGGTTACCAATGATACACTAGTGTTAGTATGGAGGTTACCAATACTACAGTGCTGTAGAGCAGTAAATGTGCGCATGTTTGGTAGGTGTTATAGTGTATGAGGAACGGACTTAAACGCGCAAAGTGATCCAAGGTGGTCCGTACAGACGTACGTACGTACGGACGATGGTAAATTGTAATGCCCCCGAAATTCTACGTGTATGTTTCTCCGTGTCGAGAGCGCACTAACGTAAGACTCAGCGGCATAGAAGCACTCAAGTTTCTGGGGCTAGCGGCGGTATGTCAGACAGTAGCCTGGCCCATATGCTGAGAAAATACCACTACCTTCTCTGCTAGCCAGACTAGACAGCGGATTGCTTACCGGATGACGCCCAGCGGTTTATGTTTACATTCAGTCAGTGCACGTATCGTAAATTTGAACCTTAGTACTATATAGTATGAACTCCCCCGTGTTTACATTCCGAGCCAGACAGCCTCAATTACGAGTTTATCGGCTGACATTAGTATAAGGCATGTGGTTTCTGAAAATCGAGCGCAATTTTTACCAGAATCTGAATGAGTCCGGCTATGAAAAATCAACCCTTATCGCACTGACGTATATCGCCATAAATGAATTCGATGAAACGCTCTATTTTCCGTAAAAATGTCGTCGAATGTTGACACAAATTACAGAGCATACACATTTCTAAGCCACGGAATTCCCCGGCGAGGCGATTCTAACGAGTACCAACAACGTATGTTTTTATCCAGAAATAAAAAAATTATCTCAGAATTATCACTTGTTCATACGTGTATAGAGGAACAGATAACCGGAGTACATGTATTTGATGATAATTTTGGGATAATTTTCTACAACTCTTCAGTAAAACCTATAAGTCAGGTATAAATGGCTGTCAAGTCCATATGCAAACTAGGTTATTGAAACCTTTAGAATTGCTGTTTTTACATAGACTTGACTCTCCTGCACGTGGCTTACGGATTCAGTATATTTTGCTTAAACATTAATTTAATATCTGGCGATCAGTAAATTTATTTAATGTATGTAGTTCTAAGTTGACGAATTTTGCATAAAGTCTGTTATTAGTATACCCACTGTTTGAAAAACTAGATGGCCGCGGCCCACATGTCGCGCCCGCCGAGCATCGACAGAAAAACTTTAACCAAAATTGTTTAACCAAAAACTTTAAGCGGACACACGGATGGACTGTGCCGACTGTATCGCGCTTTCCGCAAGAGGGCGCGACAAAGAATGTGTATTATGTTTCGTCATGGATGTCCGTCCGTCCGCCCGTATGTCTGGGCGAACATTAGAGGGGGGGGGGCGGAGCCTAACACAAACTAATCCTTGGGTGGATATGTCGTTCGCTAACGAATCGTTTAAAGGGATGTTGAAAAAGGAATATGTTGTCTGCTGCGATTAACTCGAGATGTTTGTGGTGTGAAGGTATCTGATACAAGTTTCAGCACCAATCTGAACTAATTACGTTGTATTTAAAATAACCGTTTACTCCTCAGAGGTTGTAGGCGCATTGCGCTGTGTCTCCCCCCAAGAGCGTATGCGCAGCGAAATCGATAGCGTCTCATGTAATGAGCGTCGGTTTCACCGTACATTTGAATTAATTGGACGTAAGGTATAATTGATTGCTTCTAAACGTCATTCATTTCAACCGTATGATTACCAACAGACTTTTAGGTTTGAATCGATTGGCCCGCGCCGTCATTCGTTTCAAATTGATTGGTCAGTCGTTCGTTGTTGGGGTTTTCAAACTTTATGGGGGGCGCTGATAACTGGTTACGCTTTTGGCTACACGAGCCAATAGCATTTCTTAATTTCGAAAAGATAGCAGTTTTTTTTTAAATGCTGTATAAATATGTGTTTTTGAAAAGCGAGCGAAATTTTTACCAGAATATGAATGAGCCCGGCTATGAAAATTCAACCCTTATCGCACTGACGTATATCGCCGTAAATGAATTCGATGAAACGCTCTATTTTCCGTAAATGACGTCGAAAGTTGACACAAATTACAGAGCATATGCGGATCCACTTTCGATACGCGAGCGGGAGAGATATTTTCAAAGCAGCAGCAGTCGTCTTACTGCTAATACCTTGACACAATGGTAACGAGCGAAATCGGCACTGGGCCAGTTTGGTCCTGGAGCACGACTAATTTTCAAACCGCCTTTTGTTGTTGATGAACCCACCAGAAACAAAAACAACACTGTCAACACAAACAACACCACCAACAACAACACCACCAACAACAACAACACCACCAACACCAACAATAACTCTGTAAACACAAACAACACCACCAACAACAACACCGCCACCAACACCACCAACAACACCAACAACACCACCAACAACAACACCAACACCAACAACAACAACCAACACTGTCAACATCAACAACACCACCAATAACAATATCACCAACAAAAACAATAACACTGTCAACACAAACAACACCACCAACAGCAACACCACCACCACAAACAACACTGTCAACACCACCTCCACCAACAACAACAACACTGTCAACACCAACAACCCCACCACCAATAACAACACCACCTCCACCAACAACAACAACACTGTCAACACCAACAACACCACCAACAACAACACAACCACCACCAACAACACTGTCAGCACAAACAGCCCACCAAAAACAACACCAACGCCACCAACACCAACAACACCACCAACAACAACACCACCAACACCAACACAAACAATAACACTTTGCAGAATAAGTTTGTGCCAACTTTTGACTTCATTTACGAAACATAGATGATCTATTTGAGGTGAATAAATGAATTTGTTGTTTCCAAATATGGCATTCCATTTCATATCTGTTTCTCATTCTCATCCGTGTATAACTAGAACGACAGTCGCCCACGACCGCATTGTATCCCCCTGTGGGGCCTTGCCACAAAAACACCAGGGAACAAGAAATGTTATAAGCTAG
>JBEVXV010000586.1:0-5677 GCA_040505915.1 Sedimenticola sp.
CTTGAATTTACGATTACAGCTTATAAAGCCTAGCGTTCATAAATGTTCAATGGCCAAAACGTTTTTGATTATCTCCCTTCTCCCTTCCGTTATCACACAAAGAATGTAGGTCACACGCGTTTGCACGACGTAGAAAGAGTATGAGTGGCGATTCTTGTCATAAGTGCCGTTTGTTAGACGCGTTACTAATGTATGTACTATATAGTGAAATACATATTTGGGTCATTCTATATTTTTTGTACATCTTGACAAATAAATTTATATATCTTTTGTATGTGTAAAATAGAAGCATTTGATGTTTAGTAGAACCGTTATATATATATATGAATGTGCTAACACTGGCCACAAGTCAAATTGAAGTGTTATTGTTAAAATCTATATTTTTGTCAGTGGTGTCTCTCACAAATGTCATTTCCGTAACACTACTTAAGACAATTTTTTTCTATTTATCTGAATAAAATATTCACTTAATTTTTTATCTACAATATGAAAGTAGCACTACTTTACTTTATTATATGAACATATAGTTTGTATTTTGCATATTTAACATAAAATTTAATCCATGCAATGCAAATTTTATAGAATGTATATAAATGGAGATGTTTAACATAAATAACCACGAAAGTATACAAATATTTCTCTGCGACAGATACTTGCATATTACATATTATATTAATTTTATACATGTTGCAACTTTATTCTGCAACCACACATTACGTTGAACGGTAAATTGGAATAAATTCCAACGTTACGGAAATGACACATCGTTAAGGAAATGACATCAAGTGTTACGGAAATGACATACTGGCTTAAAGTTGCTAATAGTGGCCAAAATACGTCGACATCATACTTTGGGAAGAGAGTGATTATGGGTAATATAAATTACGATACTAGTATGCAATGTCAGAATATTTATTTAACTAGTGAACACAAAATCGAACGTATATACATGTACATGGATGAACATATTCCACAGACAGCTAAAGTGCCAAATACATCAAGCAAAGCTGTCTAAAAAAATCTTCCAAAAAATCATGCCACTGATATATATATACATGTAGTCCACTGGTGATGTTATACCACCATTTGACACCCCTGTGTTATTCGCTAAAGGTACATAGAACTATTATGCTGCTAAACTTGTAGGGAAAATGTGCTGAAGTTTGGGTAATTTGGCATAAAAATCAAAGATTATTTGCCAAATTCATCAAGCTGTAGCTCACTAACAATTTCGTCCCATATATGTTGTGGTAATTTGCAATTCCTGTTTGTCACGGGCATTGGTTCGCTCTCAAGTAACGTTATAATGTCCTTCCTGTTATACCAGAGACGATCTTCAATCGGCGAAGGCCAAAAGAACCTGTTCACGCCTATACGATGCATGACTTTGACCTCTGCCTCGTCTTCGTCCACATCGAGAATCACACCCGGGTACGGGAGTTTATCGTATGAAACGACACAGTAGGACCCCACGAGACTCTCATCTACGTTGGATACTTTCCGGAGCACCTTCAAAAACAGAAATTAATTTAGTGTAGCATATTTCATTAGACTACACAACCTATTTACATCGTACTAATAATATGCGCTATATAGAGGATATTACATGAGTGTAATTTGTTTATTGAATTTATTAATCCTGTCTTCTGAAAATGATAAAAATGAAGGACATTTTTTTTATCCTTTTCAGAAGACGAGTTTAATAAATTCAATATAATAGGAACACGAGTGTAAAATGATATTTATAACATAGGTGATAAAAAATGACAGAGCGACAGGACGATTGTTACAGTTAAATCAAGTATACGTGTATAAGCACTACTGAGAGAGTTGTTAATTGCAATCACTATATATATATATCGAATGTGTTTGTGTACATGTTTTTTTAAAGCACTGGTGTCAATGTTTACAAAATTGTTCCTTTACGTGTGCATATGTATAACTTACTGTTGTAACGTCTTCAGTATCGGCCTCAGGCTGGTCACACGTAGGCTCATCGTCAGTACTGGTTGGGTCAGCCATTGTTGTCTTCAACTAGAATATAGAGTGGAAAAAAAAGTAAAGTGTCAGGCAACTTTTTTTCAAAACGCTTCAACATTAACTATTGGTACT
Source organism: Sedimenticola sp. (assembly GCA_040505915.1). GTDB lineage: Bacteria > Pseudomonadota > Gammaproteobacteria > Chromatiales > Chromatiaceae > Vondammii. Next base: position 2,113 of record JBEVXV010000586.1, read on the forward strand.
ACATGGATATGTTACATTGCCTTTGGCAAAATGTTGCTTTGAAAGTTCAAGTTTGGTTCCCTTATTCAGCACACGACGTCGACACATTTGAGACATACCATATTCCTTTTTGATGAAAACTGTAATATTTACGATATTTTCCGTAAATGATGTCAATTGACAAAGATGCGCAGATGGTGTTGGGTACTAAATCACATGGCTTGTTTCGCTAGAATAAGCTTGTTTCATTTACGTACGATTGTAACATCTCCAGCATCCACGTGAGTATGGTCATCGTCGACATTGTCGGTAAGAGGCGGCGTGGTACTCGGCGGCGGAGGTGTACTCGGTGGCGTACTCGGCGGCGGCGCAGTGTTCGCTGCATCCTGTGAATTCATAGCTAATCGTGTTATTCTTTCAGCAACATGTACATAGTTAATTTTCTCAATTGCAATGCATGTACACTGTATGTTGCATAAACATCAAATGATATGTATAACATGATATGTATTTACTTTACATGCATATATTTCTGTTGTAGAAGAGGTATCAACAATTACTGTGAAACTATAGATAGCCACAAGCTGACAAACTCTGCCTTCTAACATGTAGTTGTACGTGCACTTATCACCATTAAATTGGTGACGGACGTCTGTGGCCTGTTAGAACACTGACATTTTAAATTGATCAAAAATGATTTACCGCCGTATCTATGCCGGAGTACTTGGTCATAACTGGCTGATAACAATCGCAGGTCTCTGGGAAGTTGCAGAAACAGGATATCTCTCGTGACAGTACGATACCTGGCTTCTTCACTACTATCTGCAATACATATATACGACTGTTGCTGCACAGCACTCCACGCAATTATAAAAACACTTCTTGGCAACTAATTCGCCCGTTTGCAGACGACTTCCCATTAATTGGACTCTCCAAAAATATCCAATAATCATGATAAGCCAGACCATAGACGAAAATGCATTTATCCAGTCAAATAGTCCTAAATGATAATGCTGCTTGGGTATTTCTCTGAACGAGAGCAGTTAAGTGATTTTCTGTTAGTGCTTGTGCGAAGTGCAGCACCAGTGTGACGGTGTATGTTCATGCATATATGACAAAGTCGTGTAAAATGTACATGTCATGGTATGACTAACGTAAGACGTATATACTGCATTTGTTAAAAACATTAGCGTATACGTTCAGAACTTATTATAGCGAATGTGTGACATGCGCAGATATTTTAACCGTGATTAGAGTGAGAAAATATTATACTGTGTGGACTATTTAATATAATACCTGGTGGATTCTCATTGTATTTGGAAGGACGGCCAGCTTCGGTGGTATAGTTCTTTCTAACTCCAGAATGTCGGCTTCCTGCACCAAGAACAGCTTCACGTCGGTGTCCGCCTTTATGCCCTTCATCAGATCTTCCGCGCACGTTACATCATGGCGTCCGGTATGCACGACTTTATCCCCCAGTCGTTTTATTACTGCTCCGATGCCGTCGGCTGCCCCTTTCCCGTGTGCCGCCTCCAGGAAGTTCCATGTTCCACGTCTAAATCCTTTTTCGAAAATCCTAGTAGAGAATAAATGAAAGTTTTGCTTGTTTCTATACTGAGTGGTAGGCCCGTCCGAAATAACATGAATCGTATTTACCGGTACATCTTTCACCGATTTGACAAAGTCTAGTACTGGATCTAGGTGAGCCCAGATTGCTGCTGGGTTATGTTTTAAGCAATCCGATATCGTGGTGAAGCTATACATCTCGTCTTTTGTGTAGGCTACGCCCGTGTGTAGACTAATTTGCTTCTGAGACGCTCCGAAGTGTACACTCTGGATTTCCGTTTTGTACTTGCAATTGTAATTTTCCGAAAAGTCTATGTGTATAACAACATCATCATCTGTTAGGTTCTCTCTTAACTGTCTTAAGGCGCTATACTGATGGCGTATGTTAAATATGTGTCTCGCTCCGCGTTCCATTTCCTTATCAATGTCATCAGCTAGTGTGGTCAATGTTCCACTTTCTTCTTCTTTCACAGTCATTGATACAGTCTTGGTAACAGCTTCACCCTCTGGATTTTTCTTTACCTTTTCAATTCTTTGATTCTTCCACATATTCCAGGTCACCTGTTTCCCTTCGTCAAACTCATTCCTTGGTACCCTTTTATCCTTGCAGATTCCACATTCCCTATACATGCATTCTTTGCTTCTATCGCTGCATGTGATTGTCTTCACCAGTTCATTCATATTCTGTGTGTTGTAGATGTTCTCAGAGTAAGCGCGTTCCAGTTTCATTTCAAGGTTTTCGTGTAATTTACACAGACACGTTTCTCTGTCTCTTTCCGTAGGTTTTACGATCCAAAATGGCTTCAATCGACAGAACAATGAGTACGAGACCGTAACCTGCCCTTCTGCCAGCAATTTAGCATGAAGGTGCTTCATGTCATCTGTTAACAGTCGTTTCTGCATTTTCTCCCCTCTTCTGGTTATGGTAGCTTTCTTGTCTGCTTTTATTCTCGAGTTATCATCCCGTTCTAAGAAGGCGCATATTTTCTGTTTCATGCGAATACATCGCAACTGTGGACTTCTTTTTGTTGTTTTCTTCATCATCCGGCGAGAAAACCCTACTGTTTTCCGAGCATAACGCCCAAGTCTGTATTTGGTTGTTAATCCGTAGCTGCAGATTAAACTTGAAATATACCTACGCTGTTTGTAACTTTTGCATTTTCTGTACCTTCTCCTCACGTTATGTATAATCGCTTTGTAGAACAACAGGGCTTTCCTTGTTTGATTTGACATAATTTGGTTTCCCGTTTCATTGTCAGTCGACATTGTGCTCGCCAGTCTATTACATCGTTTCTTGTACTTTTCTTTGAGTCGTATTTCTGAATGTAATGCAACTTTTAGTTTGAATATTTGACGGTATGCCTGTGCCCTATCGCGTTTCTTTTTCTTTCGTCCTAATGTTTTCATTGTTTCATCTCTCAATCTCCTCACTTCTGCTGGCTGATCCGGAGATGTTGGGGGCGTACCAAGTTTGTCGATATGTTCTGCTATCATCTTGGCTCTATCCCGTCTAGCTTGTTGGGACTTTCTCCAACCTCTTCTCTTGGACCTCAGTTCTCTATGTGTTAATTCAGTTACGGGCTTTACTATGCCTCTTTCCTTTTTCTTTTCGTATCGTTGTTTTTCTTTGCGCCTGTATGCTGCATGTTTAGCTGGGTCCTCTCGCTGGCGCGCTCTCCACCTCGCAACACGTTCCGCGTTTGAGAGTACCATGACACCTCTGTATTATCAGTGCCACCGCACCAACGGAACTTCGCCTGAAACATTGTGTTTGATATAAGTTAATCGTCGTTAAAAATAATATTTACACCAGCTTCGTCGTCGAGAATCTTACTTGTTCACCAATTTTAACACGCAAATTTGGTAAATAATATTGTGTAGGTCATTGGTCAAAACCGAACAAAGAATACCTATTCATTTATTCCAAAATGTTGTCACTGACCGATCAAATATAAGGTTTGATCATGCCCAGCCGTGTGCAAACGTTTGCTGTGGCACGAGTGAATTGTTTGATCCCAAG
>JBEVXV010000587.1:0-7839 GCA_040505915.1 Sedimenticola sp.
GGATTATCAAGAAGAAACCACAACCAAGGGTGGTGAAGCGCAGACCAAAAGCCTACCCGCTTATGATGAAGCCTCGCGAAATACTATGCCACGAACTAGAGAATGATTTCTCAAAATACATGAAAATTCAAGGCTTTGCATGACAGGTAGCGGCATTGGGGTCAGACTCGATCGATCCTGATCAGGGCCTGATATTGTTCGAAAATGGGCATGTTTTGCGGGTAATATTAGCCAACCTAAATGGTCCCTTTTGGTCGTAGAAGAGACCTTACCCTTGAATCCTAGCCCTGAAGTAGGTACGAGGGTCGCTAACCCACCAAAAAACGGACCTTAAGAAAATAAATTCGCCCCGTTTTTAATGACTATTTCTTAGGTATTACCTCCTTACAAGCTGGGCAGATGCCGTGGATAATCATCGCATCGCTATGCTTCTTGATATACGATTTCAATGTCCCCCAATACCCATCATCGTATCTGATCTTTTTGCAGTGGCTGCATACGGGAATCAAACCCTGAAGCGTTCTGACTTCGGAGAGCACTTTTTCCAGCTCGGAGTTTTTCGAATCAAGTTCGAGCTCTCTTTTATCAAGTTCATTAAGAAGCTTGAAAACATAGTGAGTAATGGGAACCGGAATGGATATCGAGCAAATTGTTGCGATGATAATTCCCTCTTTGATGTAGGGAAGATCAAGCAGAATCATGATCCCAAGAGTAATAGAGAGAGATACAGCAAGTGATAGCAGACAGATGATGACAATCAGTAATCGCGAACCGTATTTGTGAAACTGTACTCTTAGCATGGCACTCTTCAGGTCAGGTATGGGCACTACAATCTTAACCAATAAGATCTGAGTTCTCTATATTCCGCTTTTAGCTGGGCTCTATTATCCACCCGTCATCGACATGATGCGCACCACTTGATCAGTTTTGGCAAAGTAGCGGCCTAGGCACCAGCTTATCATTCTGCCCTAGGCAGAGATAGAGTGTGCCTTCTGAGGAGAGGCGTATCCGATTGCAGTCTTCGCAGCAGATTGAGGACACCCACCAATCTCCTTATTGAGTAGTGGGTGTACCGTTAGTGTGATTATTCTTCACAGTTTGCCTGGCTACTCTCTTGATCTCTTTTTTACAACGCTGACATCATGGCCCATTTGAGATTATTTGGGGAGTGTGGCGAACCATTCCATTAGACTCTTAGACTCTTTCGACCCACCGCCTGCTGCATGGCCGCCTGCTTGCCGACCGCTCCGCGCCCGGCCGCTGGCGTCCAGGCTGCAGGCTCCCTCCCTGCTCTGCCTTCGGCCCTGAGGGTCAACCTCCGGCCAGACGCAAGCCGATACTGCCGCGGCGCACATCAGGCTGAAAGCCATCGCGGTAGGCCGAGCGCAAGGAGCGCCCGAAGTTGCTCCAACTGCCGCCGCGCAGCACGCGCCCGCGGCCCTCATCCGGCCCTGCCGGGTCGGTCACCGGCCCCGCAAGGTAGTTACCCAACCGATCGGCGCACCACTCCCAGACATTACCGTGCATCTGGAACAGGCCCCAGCCGTTTGGCTTGAAGGACAGCACCTCCAGGGTGCGCTGACGATACTCACCTTCAGGAGCGTCTGCATATGGATAGTTGCCATTGTAGTTAGCCTGATCGGTGCTCAGGCCATCGCCCCAACTGAAAGGCCCTGTGCCGCCCGCTCGGCAGGCATGCTCCCACTCCGCTTCGCGGGGCAGGTGCAGCCTTGGGTCATCCGGCAGCCGCTTATTGACAGCGATAACAAAATCCTGACACTCATCCCAGGAGACCTGCTCCACCGGACATTGCGGATCGTCTTTGAAATGAGCCGGGTTATCCCCCATCACCGCCTGCCATAGTTCCTGGGTGCAGGCGGTATCGGCCAGCCAGTAGCCCTTGCCAAGGGTGACCGTGTGTTGGGTTTCATTGTCACGACGCTCCGGCTCATCCTTGGGTGAACCCATCTCGAACCGCCCCGGCACTATCCAGCGCATCACCTGGCGTACGCCCTCGATCTCGAAGGCCTGCCAGAGACCGTAGCGGTCTTCGCCCCAGGCCACCGCCCAAGGGGCAGGGAAGGGGTTGGGATTGGGGTCGAGAATCATAGCGACCCCCTGAAAAAAAGGCGGCCCACCGGCAGGCTTTCGGCACTTGGCCTACTCACGCACCAGGGGCCTAGGCTTCGTCCGCCGATCATGGAACGACGAAACGGGACAAGGCGCTGGTTTATGGACCCTCCAATCCCTAAAGCTCCGGCCAGACGCAAGCCGATGTTGTGGTTGCGCTCATCAGGCTCGTTGCCGTTGCGGTTGGCCGAGCGCAGGTTGCGCCCGTTGTTGATCCAACTGCCGCCGCGCAGCACGCGCTTGTGGCCCTGTTGCACCCTGCCCCTACCCGGATCAGACATCGAAATGTCCTCCCAGATTCACACACTGTTTTCGCCAGGTCCGATCATCGGCCGGCAATAGAATCGCCCGCGCTGAATCGTGGGCCCGTTGCAGCGCCAGATCGCCGATCCGCCCGGCCAGCCATTCACCCTGCCAATGATCCAGGGAGTGACGAAAGCGCCGCCGTCGCCGCTGGCTGGCGCGCAGCGACCGGAGCTTGATGTGGATACCGCAGAACAGCACCCCCTGCTCGCTACGTTGGATCAGCGGTGGCTTCGCCGCCAGAACCAACTCGTCGGCGAGAAAGGCGATAAAACGATCCCGCAACGCCTTCAAGGCCATCTTGTCGTCGGACCAGACAAGAAAATCATCCATGTAACGGCAGTGGGCGCGCACCTCGGGCTGGGCCAGCAGCCAGCGATCCGCCAGGTTCAGATAGTGGTTGGCGAAGTGCTGTGAAGTGAGCGCGCCGATGGGCAGGCCCCTCCCCTCTGCCCCCTGATGGACATCGATCACCGAATCGATCAGGCCCAGGCCATCACCGCGAAAACGGCGCCGCAGTTGGGCACGCAGAGTGGCGTGGTCGATGCTGGGAAAATAGTGGGCGATATCCAGGTGCATCACCCAGGGGAAGCGGCGGGCCTGCCTCTGGGCATGGTGAATGGCGGCATGTACGCCCTTGCCCACACGACAGGCGAAAACAGAGGGCAGCAAGGCCCTCTCCAGGGTCGGCTCCAGATGCCGCACCAGGGCGTGGTGGGCGATGCGATCCGCCAGCGGCGCGGCGTGAATCAGCCGCCGTTTGGGGTCGTGGATCTCGAAGGCGCGAAGATGGCCCACCGGTAGATGGCCCTCGCCCAGGGCGGCGCTGATTGCACCGATGGCCTCATCCGCCCTGGCCAACATCCCCACTACGGCAGGGTTGCGGCGTTTGCCACGACAGGCCCGACCCATGGCCCAGGCGACATTGTCCCAATCCGCGATGGTTTGCAGTTGCAGCCGGTGGCTATTAGGCATTGACACGCTCCAGCTCCGCCAGGAAGGGATCCGCGTAGAGCGCCAGGCGCTTCTCACCGACACCCTCGATGGCCGCCAGGGCAGCATGATCGATGGTCTCCAACCGGGCCATGGTCGCCAGTTGTTCATTGGTGAAGATGGCGTAGGGTGGCGTGCCCTGCTCTTCGGCCATGCCGTTGCGCAGAGTGCGCAGGCGGGCATAGATGGCGAAATGCGCCGGGCTCAACACCTCGCGGTAATCCACCCCCTTCCGATTGCGCGGTTTCGCCCCTTTCGTTTGCCCCTCCGTCTCCACCTCCGCCGTGGAGACGCAGATACTCCAGAAGCTGTTGCCGCCATCGGCGACGAACTGCCGCACCACCTGCAATACCACGTGGAAGGCGAGAAAGGCGTTGAGCCGTTCGGTGTCGGCCCGGGGATCGACGGCCCGGATATGAAAGAATGAGTAGGACATCAGCGTCTCCCCTCTCCTGCACCACCGCCGGCGGCTTGAGCACCTCTCTCTCGGTCGCTCCACTCCCTCCTGTCGGCGCTCATGCCGCTGGCTCCCTGGCTTGCCTGAGGGTCCGAACCTCCGGCCAGACGCAAGCCGACGTAGCCGAAGCGCTCACCAGGCCGACGGCCACTGCGGTAGGCCGAGCGCAGGAAGCTCCCGTAGCCGAACCAACCGCCGCCGCGCAGCACGCGCTCGTGGCCCTGATCAGGCCCTGTCGGATCGACCACAGGCCCCGCTGGGTAGTTACCCATCCAGTCGGCGCACCATTCATTCAGGTTACCGCTCATACTGCGCAGGCCAAAGGCATTGGGCGACATCGCCGCCTCGAGCTTGTGCTTGCTGCTTTTGTTGGCGCGTTTCTCATCCATCTCGTCTCCCCACCAGTAGGCGGTCTCTGTTCCGGCCCGGCAGGCGTACTCCCACTGGGCCTCGCTGGGCAGGCCCCACGCCAGCCCCGGCAGATGCTCTTTCAGTTGTTCGAAAAAATCCCGGGTACTGTCCCAACTGATCCGGTTCACTGGCAACGCGGGATCACCTTCGGTTTCTCCACCCATCACCGCATGCCAGAAGGCCCGCGTACAACTGGTCTCGCCTAGCCAATAACCCCGACTGAGGGTCACTTTATGCAGCGTTTCATCATAGAATGTACCCTTTTCCTCATCCTTGGGCGAGCCCATCATGAACTTTCCCGGTGGTATCCAGCGCAGGCGCTGGGTGGCCTGTGCAAGGCGGATTTCGGCCCACAGGCCGTGCTCATCGACACCCAGGTCGTCGGCCCAGGGCCAGGGGTTGTTTGTACATTGCCAGCGGGCCTGGGGCAGATCCGGCCCGGCTGGCTCCAGCCTGAACAGGGTGCCAGTGGCATGAGCGGCATTTAGCCCCCCTTCATCCTGCCAGATACGCCCGGCCCACAGGGGTCGCCGCATAGCTTCTAGACTGAAGTGGTAACCGTTATCGATCAGGTCAAGCCTACTGCCGGTAGGTCGTATCAAGTGTGGCAGAATATTCCTGCTCTGAAGGTGGAACGGCTGGGCGCTGAGTTTGAGAAGCAACCGGCTCTCCTGGACTGCACCGGTGCCGAATGTCAACCCTTCTGACGACTGGGCAAGCCAGTGGGTATCTGCGCTCTGAACCAAGCCCTGCTGGCGTAGCGGCAGGGGCTGGTTCGAGCGCAACGCTACCCGTTGCGCCGACTCGTAAACAGGCTGCCAGTGGGCAGAGGCGTACCGATCAGCCATATGGCGTAGTAGCGGCAACACTGTCCTGATGTGCCTGAAGGCGCGCCCCGGGGAGGCCTGTTCGAGTTCGCCGTTGGACTGGTGCGCCTGGTAAAATAGAGTTGGGAAACGCCCCGTTTTCGGCACCACCCCGGTAAGCAGTTCGCCCTGTAGAGACTCTATCTCCTGCTCCAGTGTGTTGAGGGTGGGTAGCCACACCTGCTGTCGGCGGGCCGCCGCTTCTCGCAGGCTCTCCGGCAGGTTAGAAAATCTCTCTAGGTAATGTGGCAGTCGCTCCTCAGTCAGTTGTAGGCGGCCATCTTCATATTTCGTCTCTTCATGATCATAGGCTAGCAATTCCGTGTGCAGGTTGGCCCCATCGATCACCTTGCGCAGCATACGAACCTGTACACGGGTGGCACGGAATACTTTTGACAACATAGCGAGCAGTCGCTCAACAGCACCGCGCTCGGCATGCCCCACCCCGCTGTGTGCCGGGTCTAGCGGCAACATGGGATAGCGGGTCTGGCGCAGGGGACAAAGCGGCAGCAGTAGTAGGCTTCCGGCGTGCCTGGACAACCTGTCGAGTACCCGGGCCCACTGCCCAGAAGTTTTGCCCGTCTGCAAACAGCCGAAATCGCTGATAACGAGCAACAGCGACTTGGGATTGATCGACTCCAGGGTCACTGATTCAGCGGCACGACTCTCACGATCCCTGTACCAGGGGCCAGCGGGACCGGCAGGCAGAAACAGTGTATCCAGTGCACGTTTGCCAACCAGCATGCGCAGACTCTGCCACGCCTCGCGCATATCTGGCCAGGCGGCATAGAGCGCCGGCGTATGTTCCAGCAACAGGGTGATCCGCCTGTTGAAACTCTGGCGGTGCTGCCGAGGCAGGCGGATCAGAGGCCTTGCCTGGGTGAGATATTTAAGACTGCGTGGCAGATCGATGCGACGGCTGCGGCGTAGTTCGGGCAGCGCCCTGTCCCACAGGTTCTGCCACTGGCCAGTCGTAAGCAGCGAAAGGTGCTGCTCCATCTGCAACCTTGGTCCCATTGGATCTTCGGAAGGAAATTCGCCCCAGTCACCGGGTGCCGTCTGATTCATCAGCCGCTGTGGCCAACAGCGGGTAACATACCAGTATCGAGGATCTCTCTTTGCCTGGTACACCAGATCCCACGTTGCCTTGGGTGGCGAGGTGGTATCAAAAGAAATGACCGCTAGCGAGTCAACATCCACGCTTGCTGAGCGACTGCATGTTTCCAGCCGCTCATACCCCAGGGCCAAGGCCAGGTGCCCGCGCCTGTGATCCGGCTGCTCGCACAATACCCGCAACAGGTCAGCGCGGGAGATACCGCTCATCGCACAACGGCCTGGCTCTTGAAGAAATACTGCCCGATATCATCCAGCCACTCCAACTGTTTGTCGCAATCACCCTTGGCGGCACAATGCAGTGCCGTAAGCAGATCGAGGTATTCAGCCAGACCCGTCTTCGGCAGCTCGGCGCAGTTATCGCGGTCGGCCAGTATCTGCCCCGCCGCCCTCTTCAGTACCTTCTCGTTGGTTTTCGGGAAATGGGTCGCGCCAATCTGGCAAAAATATCCTTGCAGATCTTCCGGCAGTTGCAGGTTCAGCACCACACAGCGACGAATCAGGGCCGGCGGCAACTCGCGGGTATCGTTGCTGGTGAGCACCACCAGCGGGCTGAGTCCGCCAGCCTCTACCGTTACCGTATCACCCAGCGGTGGAACAGCAAAGCGACGGTTTCCCAGCACCTCGAGCAGGCCATTGGCCAGGGAGATGTCCGCTTTATCAACCTCGTCAATCAACAGTACCAGGCCATGGTTCATAGGATCGGGTGCATCATTATCCTGCGGCGGGACAAAATTGGCATTACACCGAGCGGCCTGTATCCCTGCCTCTTTCCAGTTGAATGCCCACCACAGGGCACCAGGACCGATGTAGTTTGCCTTGACCGCCACCTTGTCAGAGTTGCCCGTGTGTGCCGCTAGTTGGGCGTCGGCCAGACGCTGGGTGTGGTCCATGGCCCAGAGCAGATCCTGATATTCACTATCGGGCTGGATCACGGTAGCGATAAAACGCCGCCCCAGTGCAGTAGCAGCAGCCCTTGCCAACTGGCTCTTGCCCACCCCAGGCTCACCACGCACCAGCAGGGGACGATCCGCCAGCAATGCGGCAGCAACCGCATTGGCTGCTCTCGACCCCAGACTGTGCCAGGTCTGCGGCCAAGCCCCCGTGGCGGGGATAAAGATGCGTGGTTCGGCCTTGGCCGTCATCAGTGAGTCGATCTGTTCGTGGATCATGTCGCCGCCCCGGCTATCTTTTCGTACAGGTCATATGCCTTAGCGAGCATACCGGTAAACTTGCCACCCACTTCCACACCCTTTTCTGCATCTTTGAGCCACCCAAGGCCTTCGGCGGGAAGCCCGGCACCATCCTCTATGGCTTCCTGGATATCCCGTGCGGCATTATGCAGCTGACGCTGCCCGGGAACCTTGCGGTCAGTATCACCACGCAGCTCATTTAACAGCGCATTGAACTGTTGCAGGTCTGTACCGCCGTGTGTCTCGGTACTATTCTGAAATCCGCTGCCCACGTTCTGGTTACGGCAGCCCTGACGCACATCATCACAACCCCAATGTTTCCATGCATTCCCAGCCTAACTGAAAAATATTTTTCGTTTTAGCGGGTAGATAA
>JBEVXV010000588.1:0-3531 GCA_040505915.1 Sedimenticola sp.
GCGCCCTCGTCAGTTGCGGGGTGGAGCAGTCTGGCAGCTCGTCGGGCTCATAACCCGAAGGTCGTAGGTTCAAATCCTGCCCCCGCTACCATATTCAAAGGCCTGGACTCTGTGAAGAGTCCAGGCCTTTTTTTATTCCTCTTTCTACGGGCAGTGCCTTGGATTTTCCTCGTAGTCGCACCATTTTCATCCCACTAAGGTCTGGCATACAGTGATGGGCGGCAAACTGTCGCTTATAAATCCACTAAGTACTTTACCTATCGAGAGAAAGGTTATCAGGTGGTAGTTACGCCCTGCTGAAAAGTTTATTGATAATTAAATATGCGGCGAATATCGCCGCATAAATAAAATAATGCGAACCATCTTGTTTGTATGCTAGTTTATATTTACCTGTTAGTTCGGTGTTATTCGCCGATTATTTTAATAATGGTAAACCATGGAGTTCCATGGCCTGAAGCCCCAACAGATAGATCGACTGCTGCCTCATGGCTTGGTCGCTACGCGCCAGTGGGTGCTGGAGCAGGGTGTATCACGCCATGCGCTGGATAATGCGGTCAAGAGTCAGAAGTTCGTTCAGTTTCCGCGAAAGTAGCAGATGAATTTGGCTATGCCGAGATAGCAGTTGTAGCCATGGCTGATTTGTATGCAGGAAAAATCTGCGCAGCATTGGATAGGCAGCATCCACGTGATCTGTTTGACATTCACTGGCTGCTTGATCATGAGGGGCTCAATGAAGAGACCCGAAAGGCTTTGCTAGTCTACCTGATCAGCCACCCGCGTCCGATAGCCGAGTTAATTGATCCGGTATTCAGTGACCTTGAAACTGTCTATGCGGGTGAGTTTTCGCAGATGACAGAGGTAGAGGTTCCTTTGGATGCGTTACTGGCCACCCGAGAGCAACTGGTTGGGATGGTGCGGTCAGGATTCAGCAAAGATGATAGGGCGTTTTTATTGTCATTCAAGGCGCGAAACCCGCGCTGGGAGCTGTTGGCTTTGCCGCATGTCGAACAGCTACCCGCTGTCCGCTGGAAAATGATAAATCTGAAAAAAATGTCAGTCACAAAGCATCAGGCGTCGCATCAAAAGTTACAACGGCTTCTGGACGAATAAATCGTAGATGATCGCAGGACTTATAGCGCATCCAGGCAAATTATCAGTGTAGGAAGTGAGTATATCCTGCCCCTGCTACCACATTTCTTGATATGGCGGCCACTAGGCCGCCATTTTCATATTCAGCATCCAATCCCTGTTCTGGGGGGTGGAGCACGATCTTTCCCAAGAGTTCTGAAATGGCCTGTTGGGCCGACTTTACATCTTTTATTTCCCCGAGCTGTTCTACCAGCCGAAGGTATGTGTCTTTGGCGCGTGGTACAAGGTCAATGACCGTCTTTTTGGTAGCCGCGATGGCTTTTTCGACCTGAGCTTTCCGTTCTTCAGCCTGTTCCAGAGCTTTTTTGGTGGATGGGGTGATTATTCCCTGCCGGATGGCTTCAAGAATATTGAAGATCTCCTTCTCAGCGGTTTTCAGATCTTGTCCATATTCCTCGGTTCTGGTGCAGTTTGTCTTGGACAGACGGTTGAGCTCGGCGATATAGAAGAATAGGCTTCAGCTGCAAGGAGCTCTTTGCGAATGTGGGTCAGAAAAATTTCTTCTGCCGCTTACCTGTTGATCAACTGTGCATTTGAGCAAACACTCTTTCCCTGATTTATCCTAGTGGATCAGCCGTAGTAGGCTTTGTTTACCATGAGTAGGGAAGTGAAACAATAAAGTTGCATATTCTGCCATTCTGCATAAAATACATAGTATACATAAACTATGCAATATGAGTGATTCTCTAATGACAACGGTACGAGATCATGTGACAGCGACAGATCTGGCGCGCAATTTGGCGACGCTTATTGATCGGGTGCGCGTTTCTGGAAAACGGATCGCCATCACACGAGGTAATCGCGAAGTAGCACAACTGATACCTCCCCGAAATGAGGGTGCCTCCGGGGCAGAACTGTTGGAATTGCTGAAAAGCAATCCCTTGACAGAGAAAGAGCGGAGTTCGTTGTCCGATGATCTTCAAACCATACGCAACAATGCCTCATTACCGCCATCACCATGGGAATCGTAGTTGATACCAATGTTTTCATCGATGCAGAGAATGACAGACTGGATCTGGCTTCTTTGCTGGCTGGAGATGATCATTACTTTTTGGCGGCTATCACCGTGTCAGAACTCCTGACAGGCGTTACACTGGCAACGAATCCCGCTGATCGTATCCATCGGCTAACCTGGTCTGAGTCGATTATCGAGACAATGCCGATACTCTCTTTTGATCTGGACGTGGCTCGTACCTATGCTGAGGTGTATGCCTATCAGCTCCAGCACACTCGCCGCCAATCCTTGAGCGTGCATGATCTTCAGATTGCGGCAACCGCAATTGTCCATGATTATGCGGTATTGACCAGTAATGCGGGTGACTTTAAGCAGATCCCAGGGCTTCGCTTACTTGCACCATAAAGGTCAATCGATTGACCACTTTATCCCACAGGTTAGTTTATGGGGGAGTTATGGGTACAGGCAGGTAAATACACGCAATAGCGTATATATTTGCAGATACACGCAATGTGCGTCTCGATACTCTGTTTCGCCTCATTTCTGCGCTCGACCTCGAACTACACCTTATCCCCAAAGTTCAATCTGTGGAGGAGGGGAGTGACGAAGGATGGAGCGAGCCGTGGTAGATAAGAGTCGCTCACTCGGTGTATGGATGAACGGCATCCAGGCCGGAGAGCTTACCAAGAGCTCAGCTGGAGCACTCTCCTTTACTTACAGCACGAGTTGGCTGGAGATAAAAGGGGCACGTCCAGTTTCACTCTCTATGCCCTTGCGCAGGCAACCCTATATTGGTGAGGTTGTCTTTAACTATTTTGACAACCTCCTGCCCAACAACTCTCAGATACGTGAACGGATCCAGCCGCGATTTAAGGCGATGACATCACATCCGTTTGATCTGCTGGCAGCCATCGGAATGGATTGTGTGGGAGCGGTACAAATTGCCCCGATGAGTGACGAACTCCCGCCGGATGTGCGTCGGATTGAGGGGGAACCATTGTCCGATCTCCAGGTAGCGCAGTTGTTGAACAATTACCGGGCCGCGCCCCTGGGTATGCATAAGGAGTATGGCGCTGATTTCCGTATCTCCATTGCCGGTGCTCAGGAGAAAACGGCACTGTTGTGGAAGGACAATGCCTGGCACCGTCCGCTGGGTACCACACCCACTACCCATATCCTTAAGCTGCCGATGGGTGTGATCGAGCACTTCGGGATGGATCTGAGCGAAAGTTGTGAGAATGAGTGGCTCTGTCTGAAGATTGCTGATGCTTTCGATCTACCTGTATGCAAGACGGAAGTGGTCAGTTTGAATGAGGTGAAGGTGCTCGTTGTGGAGCGTTTTGATCGTCGTTACGGTGATGGATGGATCATACGCCTTCCACAGGAAGATATGTGTCAGGCGCTTGGTATTTCACCCAACCTCAAGT
>JBEVXV010000589.1:0-3760 GCA_040505915.1 Sedimenticola sp.
AGGTCACAGTGACCTTGACCTTGAGCCTGCTGACCCCAAAATAAATAGGGTTCTTCTACTGAGCATGATAAATGAGTATACGAAATATGATGGTCAGCACATTGGCATACGCATGTACTATACGGCCATACAGGTGGCAGTACGTCCGCCATAGACTTCGTTTGCGTTAAAGTTTCTTGAGTACTATCAAATATGCATCGCTGGGCGTGGCATGCGGGCCACGACGATATAATATTGTCCACACGCTTATTATTGTTTCACACATTAGTTTCCCATCCGGGACCATATATCCCAGCAAACACACAACGTAGCGTTAACTTGTGCAACAAGTGTAACATTGCTAGAGCGTAGCACAGGTCCATAATACATAGTATGCACATAATTGCATGATGCGACGTCCCAACAACATTGTAGTGACGTTTTGCCACCAATCTACAAGCAATTATGTACAATATTATGTTACCAACGAAAACATGTGTGGACTCCTTTGTAGCGTGTCTGCAGTCTTCACCAATGATCAAGAGATGACATGGTATGTTACAGGTATGGGTTATACTATCTGCGCTCAATGGAGAATATACCAGCTGATCTGCTGTCAGAATTCATGAAGGGAAACCACGTTATGCGCCACAATGCCGGGATATGGAATGCGATATGGTCGGATATGTATATCGAGACGACGTTCATGCGGTACGGACACGAGGCTGGGGGTCTAACAGGACTGACACTGAAACCATCAGCTGTGGCAAGATGGGCATTGAGTTTGCACGTATGCAGCCAGCTCCATGGTGATCTTATCGCAATGAAGACTGATGTCGTCGACAAAGTTGTCACAAATCATAAGGAGGAAACCCGCGCCAGGATCGTAGCTGATTCCACTGATCGAGAGAAGATCCGCGATGCTCTACCAAACTACATTGACCCCCTGGCCACCGATGATCATCCTTCAGGCCTTGTCAACATTGTTACGGGCAATCACACAACAGACAAGGTGAACGTTGACCAGTCGGTGAGCATCGGCAAGCAGCAGATGGCTGAATTTGAGTCTGCATGGCCAGAAAGTTTTAACAAGACTATCAGCAAGAAGGTTACTACAATGACATCAACAAAGAAGAACATAAAGATAGATGACACACCAGTGTACGAGACAGAATTGATATATAACAGAGTTATCTGTCTTCAACAGTATAGAGACATTGATATCAAAGATGTCCTAACTTATGAATTATCACCTGTCCCAGCATCTCTCTTCGATGACAACGGAAATATGCGAGTTCAGACAAAGTCAATACTTAAATCAAAACTTCAGGTAGAGCAGTCAAGCCGGACAACGGGTCCACCTGACACTGTCATCATTGATGGTTGTGCTATGTTATGGACTGTACACTGGCCCGCAAATGGGTGTGTGAAAGACTATGTGATCAACTTCACAAAGACAATCAACTTTCATCTCTCAAACTGTGATGTGTACCTGGTATTTGATCGGTATAGTAATGACAGTACAAAACAGATGACTAGATCTTCACGCTCAGGAACAGACGCAAGTCGTAAGCACCAGCTTACACTACAGACAATGTTACCAGCACAGAAGGTCGTCCTGAGTGTTACCTACAACAAGGTACAACTGATTGACTTGATCTGCGAGTATCTAATTAGCCATGTTGCCGGCAACGAGAATCGGCTTGTGATCACCGGAAAAGATCCAACCCCTGTTCAACTCTGGAATGACACCAATGTCCCCAGGCATGACATGAAAACAAGTCACGAAGAAGCCGATGTCATCATTGTACAGCAGTTGGCCCACATAGCTGCTGGTGACAGTGACAACACTCATGTGAAAGTGATATGTGACGACACTGACGTCTTTCTCCTGCTGATTCATTTCTACATGAAGGAGAATATGTCTTTGAATGTTAGTATGCAGAGTCCTAGTGCCGGAAGAACACTTATTGACATCCGCCAAACTGCACACACCCATCACCACATACTGAAGTATCTGCCTGCAGTACACGCATTGACAGGCTGTGACACCGTGTCATATATGTATGGTATTGGAAAGAACACGGCATTGAAGGTCCTCATCGGTGGACACCATCTGACTCGACTTGGTCAACAAACTGCTGATGCCAATGACATTATATCTGAGGCCACTGACTTCATTGCCGCCTGCTATGGTTCTAAAGTGTCAGAAGGGGACATGTCCACTCACCGTTATGCCATGTGGAAAGCGAAGATGGCAAATCCGAAGATAACGGCAGCTCCGAAGCTGAAAACGTTGCCACCCTCTAATGAGGCGTTCGTTGCGCATGTGAAACGTGCCCATTATCAGACAATGATTTGGATGTCAGCCACTCAGTCTGACCCACCGGTATTGGACCCAACCGACTATGGCTGGACCAAAGCTGAGGATGGAATGCCTCTGTCTCCGACGACCTTACCGACTGGTGTATCGCCCGTGCCCATCAACATCCTTCGCATGATCAAATGTGGATGTTCTACAACCCGACCATGTTCTACTGGAAGATGTGGTTGCGTAGCAGCCCAAATGTCCTGTTCGATGTTCTGTAGCTGTCATGCTGGCTCAAATTGTTTCAATGAGCAAACGAGAGTAGTGGCCAATTCAGAGGATGAAGACAATGAATAAACATACGTTGATAAACACAAATACAGTGTCGTAGTAATGCAATAAGATTGTTCGTACTAGCTCTGTCAGTAATTATGTGGCTGTTAATATAGGTGTCTGCTCACTTGTCAAACTATTTGATCAAACCTTCAAACTTTTGCTACAGTATATTTGATAAGTGAGCAGAGGCATCAAAAACAGTTGGATGGGAGTTTGATGGGCATTTGACAGACATTTGATGGTTTGGTCGACATTACAGTAAAACAATTTGACCAAGTTTAATGTTATTGAAACTTATGATCTCTACTTTATACTTATATACATGTACATTCACTGATCAGTTTATATCTGTATATTGGGTGCATCATGTGTCTGTATGCCAATTAGATCTATCGTGAATATTGTATTGTATTTCCAGTACTGATTTTACGATATCACAACTGAGGTATTGGATTCTACACTATCAACCTAGCTGAGCATGACCTCGTTAAACGGACGTACAACCATATTCAATCATCAATACATTAATGGGCATGGGAGAGTATCATTATCATTTGATTTGTGTTAGTAATACTGAACTGCTCATAGTGGAAGTAGTATAATGTTTGATTATTTCAGTCAGAAATATGGAAAATACTATATATTTACAATTAAAATGGCGGCCATCTTGAATTCCAAGATGGCGGGTATATATACAACATCCATTGCAATTTTATTGGATTCCCTGGGTACGAAAACATATAAATAGACAACAAAATGTCTCTGATATTGAGTCTAGAAGTCAAGATATACACAAAAAATGATTTTACACAAAATCGATGGCGGCCATTTTGTTTTTTCAGTTTAAAAAAAACCCTCAAGGGTTCCATTCTGGCACCCGGCTGATATTAGTTCAGGATGACCCATAGATGATGAATCAACAATAAAACATTGTCCACCCCACAAAACACGCTTCAGCTATGAATGGCAATCTGGCATCTGGACATGTACTACAACGTATTTACAGTACTTTTTTTTGAAGTTGAAACATATTGCTACTTTTGGTTTGATATATAATGATTGGATAAACGAGTGATTTTAACGCTCTGTAGTTAAACAGATTGACGTTAAGTTAACGTACTGAAAATAGTTAATTAT
>JBEVXV010000590.1:0-2516 GCA_040505915.1 Sedimenticola sp.
AGCAGAATCAAAAACATTAACACTCTCTTCGTCATCATCCGTGACCTGAACATCTCCAGGGAACTTATCTTTTAAGTACTCAAGAATCTCCACTGGAATTTCACCCCTGACCTCAAATAAAGGAGTGTCGGTATGGTGCCTTTTCACGACTGCCAACATAGTACACCTCAATTTCAATTGTGTTGTCTTCATACCTCCAATATGCAACCCATGCTGTACCTAAATGGCAATGGTAATGTTCCGAACTCAACTGACTATAATTTTGCCATTTCGGCTGTTCCGACCCTGTATCCCTCAGCTCTTTAGCCAATAAAGCCATCTTTTTCTGAACCCATAGCGGAAGTTTATCCATTGTCCGTAACACCTTTCTTTTCATGGATACGCTGTACACTGTCTTATTGTGCCCTGCGGATGGGTACACGCCAATCCTGAACAACCATGCTCCGCCAAAGCAAAAGTGCTGAGCACCTATCTCCACCTGAATGCTGAACCCCTGCCGCGGTAGGTTCTGAAAAGGAGCCACCGCAATCTACGCCAAGCCTGAGCACTAAGCTGAATAGTTACAAAACAAAAAGGGTAGCGTCCCCTTTTGTCTCTTGGAACTTTTAGAACTGCTGCATACTGCTGAAATGCATCAATCGATTCAAAAATGTCGGGAACGCAGGAAACGGGCAGAAATTTAGAGAATTCAGAATGCATCTCTTCCAATATTGAAAGGAAAACATGCGAAGGTCTATCTGTTTGGTTCCTTTGCAACGAATCGATTCTCTTCTCAATCCGATGTGGATGTTTTAGTTATTGCAGACGATCAGAAAGCAGCACGCGCCTGTGCAGCAGTGCTTTCAGGAGATACAGTAACCATCACCTCTGAACAATTTGAGAAAAAAAGAGAAAGCGTGTTGTTTTGGAAGGATGTGGATCGGGAAAAGGAGATGATCTTTGAGTGCTGATAATGATCACCTGTTATGGATTCGTCAAGCCGAACAGGATCTGCAGCAGTCGCTGGATTCCATGGCGGCAGGGCGGTATGACTGGGCAGCTTATGCGGCACAACAGTCAGCCGAGAAGAACCTGAAGGGGATCTTGTTAGCGCTGCCCCCGAAGTGCATATATTTGCCGCACCCCATATAGAGAAAAAACTGGCCCTCTGGCCGGTCATGCCATAACAGGATTAAAACTGCTGCGCGCCATCCAGGAGAAATCGATCCGGCTAGTGGGGGCGCAGAAAGAGATCCCTGTAGATGTACGCCTGATCAGTGCCACCCACAAAGATCTAGGTAAACTGGTGGCCAAGGGAGCGTTCTGGCAGGATCTCTTCTACCGCATCAACGCCATCGAACTGAAGATCCCCCCTTTGCGGGAGCGCAGGGAAGATATCGCCCTGCTGGCCGACCGCATACTGAGCTGCATTACAGCGCAAAACGGCAGCGACAAAAAACCATGCATCGAGCGAGAGGCGCTGAAAGCGCTCTATAGCTACGCCTTCCCCGGCAACGTCCGTGAGCTGGAGAATATTCTGGAGCGCGCCAGCGCCCTTTGTGACGAGGAGATGATCGGCCTCGATGATCTTGCACTACCGGACAATAACCGAGATACCCCCCAGCCGGAACCGGGGCTCCCCCTGGAAGAACATCTGGAGAAGATAGAGCGGACAATCATCACCCAGGCACTGGAAGAGACCCGCTGGAACAAGACAGCGGTGGCGAAAAAACTAGGGATCAGTTTTCACGCCCTGCGCTATCGTCTCAGTAAGTTGGGGATGGAGTGATCAGCAAGGAGATCGATAGTGGATGTGCAGCCTTCGTTACCTCGACTGTCTGGATGGTGATCGCCATTTATGGGTGGCTTCAGGCTGCCACTAACTGGTAATTCGTTATGCGCTTTTATCAACCAGGCGACCGGTTACCTATTTGTGCAGCACACTGGACATCAGTGTTTAGTATGGCAGGCCTTCAATCAGCGCTCTCTCTTGTAATAACTCCAGATCCATCTCTGTCATTCTGATATTCACACGTTTATCTTTTTTAAACGTATTTTTCGCAGCTGCTTTGTACTTCTCGATATCAGACGGATTTAAGACCGAAACCCATTCATCATTTTCATATGACTCCAGGATCTCTTTCTCTTCTTTACTTAGTTTGTTACTCATCATTCACCTCAGGATATTTCCTCGTGCTTTACGGCTTGGAATGATGGTTTACGCAGCCCTGAGCCCTTCACCAAATATACGCTTTTTGGGTAGCCGCTAACAGGAGGGGGCTCCAGAGCGGCTCCCTATCCAGATTATGCAAATTTATTTAATTAAACGGTCATACTCTTCGTGGGAACCAACCCAAACCCAGATGAAATCATTTCCATCTTCTACAGCAATTGCACGATAATGAATACCTACTCTTGCAGACCAAAAACACCCACTTTTTTAAAGTGTAATGAGGGATGTTTTGGATTTTCTTTGAGTAAATCGTAGTTTTTTCGTGCCGTCTTTTGGATTGATGCAGGCAGTTTATCTAAACATG
>JBEVXV010000591.1:0-4371 GCA_040505915.1 Sedimenticola sp.
ATTCAGCACGCATTAATTGGTACCGAGAGACCCTAGCGGAACGTGTCAGACTCCAAGATGATTGCCAAGATGAACCAGACTAGTCACCCGACGGAAATCCAAGAATGGATCTATCGCCGAGAAATGCGCCTCAGACTGCTATATTTTGCATATATTCGACAGCGGTGAGCGCACTGGAGAGATACACAGCGTGTTCAGCAGCAGCGACAGGACCATTATTGACCTGACGACGCCATCACCATCCGGCACGGAGCCGGACGAGCTGACGCTGAAGGACACCGTGGCGGTGGCCGATGTCTCCGCAGTCGTCATGCAACTACAGGCGGACGTTAAAGAACTCACCAAACAGCAGCGACTCGGCACGGCTCTTTTGCAGGAAATGAAAATCCAATGTGACAAGTTCTCCACAATGATAAGCATGATGCTTACCTCGGTAAATAGTGTTCGATCAAATATACAAGACACACAAGATACCAACAATACGCTCATCGCGTTAACGAATGAAGTGTCGAAATTAACTAATATTGTACCTTCATGGTCAACGCTCACTCCCCAAGGTGCACTTATCCAAGCCCAACAAAGTTCACTTCAACCGCAGACTTGTACTGACAAACATGATGGATCCCCACTAATAGCTAGATTGTACACAACAGTGCAAACCACAAACAGTACAAACCCTGTTAACAATGATATCCCAGTTGCCAAAATAACCCAGAATGATTCACATTTGCTACAAAGAACGTTATCGGATGATTCCTCTAGCGCGGCCACAAAACAGCCAATAGTAGTTGCTCCCAATAACAGCGTCCCTGACCAAACACGTACCCGTGAAACCCCAATTGTAGCTCAGAATTGCCACCAGGAGCCACAACCTCCAACAAACAAAGCAACCATTTCATCTCATGTATCTAGTAACGAAAGCCCAAATAGCGCCTCAGGCACAGTGGGCGCTCCGGGCAATAGTGACGTCACAGGTACGATGAATCCACCTAGCCAAAGTACGACCCAACGTATCAGCTACGCCGCTGTTGCTAGTAGCGACCCTAGTGTACGAAACGTCACCGGCTCTGGTAGCTTTGGTAAACCTAATAAGACTCCCAGTAACACATTAGACCATAACCATAGTGTAACTGCGAGCAATGGCTCGACATCCACTCGTACCACAATTACAAATTCCACCGCGAGTAAAAGCAGTGGAATGTACGCCAAAAACAGACCGATTACCGCAGATCTAAGAAGTAATCAACCGAACAATCGCGATGATACTAGATACGCCCCTGGTGTACGTTCGGATCAACCTACCACATTTATTGGACGTTTTGTGGCCGCGCGGAGGAAGAAACTTATAACGTACTATGTAGGAAATATAGACCCTAATGTAACAGAGGGTGATATAGAAGTATATTTACATAGCAAGGGTATAGTAGCCCGTCAGTTGCAAATATTCTATAATAAATTAAGAATGTCTGCTAAGTTGGTGGTGTTTGCGGAATGTGCGGATACGATAGAAAGTGATAATTTCTGGCCTGATGAGATTGTGGTGAGGCGATGGAAGAGAAGATCGGAATGGGAGAAAGAGTTGGAGGAGAAGAGAGACGTCAGGCGACGTCAGCGTGATAGAGACAGGAACTATAAAAGCAGCGGGTGGGGAAATGAGGCAGATACACATAGTGGCTGGGGTTATGGCGGTAATGAACAGACTGATCATAACTACAATTCTCTAGGTTATTATAAAGTGGATACACGACGTCACGCATACGAGCGGTATGACGTCACCGACTATACCAGGCCAAACTCAGACATGTATGCTGATCGGGATGACAGTGAACGAGATTGGTACGATATCGATAGTTAAGACACACGATGTTTACCAAACATAAACTAATACCGTGTATTATATATTTTAGCATGTTGAGTATACTGGTTTGGAATGTGAGAGGAATTATGTCAACAGCATATTCGCTGTCTCAGTTAATGGACATTTATAACGTGGACATTGTTCTTGTTAGCGAACATAAGCTAATGCCGCATTCAAAACATTTTATGGCCAGTATACATGGTGATTATGACTGTTATACGGCCGTGAATAGTGATATTGATCCATACAGTAGAGCCAGATGTGGTAAAGCTGGCGTCAGTATTATGTTCAAAAAGACACTGTCTCGCATTATAACGCCCATTGAAAATCAGAGCGACAGAATAATTGGCATAGAAGTGAAGTCCCAGCATTCACAACCACTGTATATATTTTCCGTTTATATGCCGGCTGATTCGAATAATACATTTTACGACGAATGCATGGCCGATTTACAGGCACTCACTTCATACTATCTCACACAAGGCCAAATACTAATCGGCGGTGATTTTAATGCACAGCTAAACATGGACATAGATCGATTAACGAGCCAACATAAGTCGCATCGATGCACCGAATTTCTCCAAGATAATAACTTATTTGCCGCAAATATGTCAACCGATCGGCTAGGCCCGAACTACACTTTCATACCAACACAAACGATGATTGATCATGTTATTGCCGATACGTCTCTACTAAGCCAATTCCAAACGCTTAAAATACTAGACGAAAGCGAACAATTTGTCTCAACTTCCGACCACCTTCCTCTACTTGCTCGGATTAATATTAACCAGCATGAGTATAAGTGTAACACTGTCCGTGAAGCGTGTATAGCCTGGAATAAAACCACAGATGACCACTTGTTAATGTATAGAACCTTATTAGATGAAGCATTAGGTACAGTGCAGCCAGATGGTGATTATACGGTTGATTCGCTATCGGACAGAATAACACACGCTATTCATTATGCAGCAAACGTGTCATTGCCGAAAAGCAAATTCAATAAATATAGCAAACCATACTGGACACGCGATGTGAAGGCTGCTCACTGCAAATCCAGGCAGATGCGAACAATCTGGATTAGTAACGGCCGCCCGCGTGGGCGTGAACATCCTTCATTTAGGGCTTATAAACAAGCTAAAGCGCAGTTCCGCAAAGTCCAGCGTATGGAGTCAGACAAATATATGAATAAGGTGTACAAAGACCTCGACGAAGCCGCCGAGCTCGACTACCGATTGTTCTGGAAGCTTTTACGTAACCGGAAATCTACGCGGTCCTACACTTGTACCGAAATTACCGCAAACGGGCGTCTCCAGACATCGCCGGAAGGGGTCGCCGACGGGTTCGCGACATACTATCGGGATATTTTTAATGATACATGGCAAGACGGCGAGGAATCACACATATCCGTTTCTAATATCACGACTATGGTTAACCGTATGGCGCAGTCAACGGAACTCAAATACGGCGAGGTACTCAAAAGTCCGATAACGATAGGGGAGATAACCGAAATTCAAAAAACATTAAAACGCCGGAAGGCACCCGGTTCAGACAAAACACAAAATGAGCATATCATATTTGGTAGTAACGGTCTAGTTAAAATGATAACTCATCTGTTTAATAAAATATTTTCCGAAGAAAACGTCCCGCGTGCATGGAAACAGAGCATAATTATACCACTTTATAAGGGTAACGGTAAATGTAAGACAGACCCGGGTAGCTATAGACCAATATCCCTTATCCCATGTCTGTGCAAGATGTTCGAACGTGTTATGATCAATAGAATATGGAATTTTATACACATAAATTCTATTGATTTTCCCTGTAACCAGCAGCAAGGGTTTCAGAAGAACCTGAGCTGCAGCACGGCTGCCTTTAACCTCCAGGAAACAGTGTACTTCAACACCGATTTAGGTAGCAACGTGTATAGCGCCTTCTTAGACATGCAGAAAGCATTTGATACTGTCTGGCACGCCGGACTGCTGTATAAATTACACAACCTGGGAATACAAGGTAAAATATGGCGGGTTATTAGAAACTACTATACTGATTTGACATCGTATGTGAAAGTTAACGGGGTCCCGTCCCAAGCCATTCCAGTAACTCGTAGTGTGAGACAGGGCGGAGTTATCTCCACTTTTTTCTATCTCGTTTTTATAAACGATTTGTTGGTACAACTTGAAAACTCCGGCCTGGGAGCCACCGTGGGATCCGTCAGCGCGGGCAACCCAGCCTTAGCCGACGATATTACCTGTCTGACTACGCGTCCAAACCATCTTCAGACCTTACTGGATATTGTTTATGAGTATGCTACCAAATGGCGGTTCTCGATAAACGCAGATAAATCCCGTGTCGTAATATTTTCAAGGTCGAAAGTAAAACCAGCAAATAGCTGCTACTCGTTAGGAAACAGTAATATCCGTATAGATGATAGTATCGTACACCTTGGAATAAGACAAAACGCGAATCTAAAATGCAAAGAGCGGATTCAGGAACGGTGCCAAAAGGGTTTAAAT
>JBEVXV010000592.1:0-4513 GCA_040505915.1 Sedimenticola sp.
ATTTGCTGTATTGACCTGTGAACGGTGTAATATGATTTACCTGATGCCTAACATGCTTACATGTTACCTACCAGTCCTTGTACCATATAATCATCCAAAAGTGTCCAATGTCTTGCTACTCATTTTGTATGATTAAATTGGTACTGTGACAATGGCTTACATGTGTGATGCTGTATTTTCCCGTACCTGTTTACGGCGTTTACCTGAGAAGGTGTATTTGATATGAAAGTCCTTTCTCATCTCCTCAGGTATGTCATTCTCATAGACCCAGACACTTTTCATATTACCTGCGGTAAGAGACTTATATTTCGCCTGGTACATGAGCCTATCTCTATACCTGCATGCTTTCATGATCTTCTCTAGTTCCCAGTCATCCGACTTCACCTCTTGACTCTCGGGTGTTGGAGTTGGGTGTTTACTTACTGTCGGCTGGTCTGACTGATCCTCTAGCTCCATTTCCAGGTTTTCTACTGGTTCTGTCGCAAGTTCTACTGGAACATTGGTGGGCCTCTCAAATGGGCTGAAGTACGGCTTAAGTCGGTTAGGATGGACTGTCGACTTCATTGCTTTATGTGTCCTCAAATCACGCAATTGATAGGAGACATCACTTAACTTTTCAGCGATGTAGTATGGACCAATCCATCTTCGAATCATTTTGCCTGACTGCCCTTTTGGTGTGACTGGAGAGTATACCCACACATTGTCCTGAACTTTGTACTTTGGTGTTTTGGCGACCTTGTCATACTGCGTCTTGTACTTTACCTGCGCTGCTTGTCTGTTCTCCTTGACTAATTCTCGACATACCTGAACATTTTGTGTTAATTGTCGAAGGTGTTCCTCCACCGTTTTGTCTTGTGTGCCCGGCAGCAGCAGATTGTCGATTGGCAATCGGCATTCTCTTCCAAACAAGACGTAGTAGGGACTATACTGTGAAGAGTCCACGGCTGGTGAGATTCTGTAGCTCATCATGATACTCGGAAGATAGTCTACCCACTTAGCTTGTTTGTCGTTGCAGTAGACCCTGAGCTTCTGCAGAATGACGCTGTTCATCCGTTCCACTGTCGAGTTGGTTGCAGGGTGGTAGCTGCTCGTTTTCAGCTTTGTGATCTGGAACATGCTGCACATTTCCTGCATTACCTTAGACATGAAGTTGGACCCCCTGTCACTGAGGACTGACGTAGGACACCCCATTCGGCATATAAACTCCTGGTAGATCTTGTACGCAGTTTCTCTCGCTTCTAATGTCTTCAGTGGTATGGCTTCACACCATCCAGAGAAAGCATCTACCAGTAGTAGGATGTACTTATACCCCTCCTCTGTCTGCGGCAATGGACCCAGCACATCCATGTGTACACGTGAAAAGACGTCCCCAACTGGCAATGGCTGTAATTTAGCTTTCCTAAAGTGTACATACCTTTTGGACTGCTGACAGGGCTCGCACGTCTTCACATACATCTGTATGTCTCGGTACATAGACGGCCAAAAGTACTTCATTCGTATTGCCTCGTACGTCCTTTCTACGCCGTAGTGGCATGCCGTAAGGGCATCATGATACTGCTTCAGTACTGTGTCCCGTAACTTCAGTGGTACTGCTAGCTGTTTTGTGACATTTTGCCATTTGTGACCTTTACTACGAGGGTGATACAAATGAAACAGTAGCTCGTTGTCTATCACATAGTATTGCGACTCTGCCACTACCTTACCTGCAGCATTCCTGTTTTCGGGAACCTTATTGTGTTCAAGGTATTGGAACATATCCTTGAAATCAGGATCTTCCTGTTGTGTATCCCGTAGTCCTTCCTCAGACATGTTGATGTTACAGGTGCTTAACAAGTGCTCAGCTGGTGCTATCGACTGATAGGTGTCAATTGCCTGGATCATCTCTGACAGTGTATCCTGCTGTGCATGTGTGTCTAGTGTATTGACTGTAACAGCTGTGTCAGAAGGAAACGCAAATGTGTATTCGGTGTAACATTTGGGCGAAATATCAGTCACATCAACCTGTGGATCAATAGGTAAGTCATCTGCCTCCGCCGTTGTCTCGCCTTTGTCTTCCTGCTGCTCATATGGTCTACGAGACAAAGCATCTGCATTAGAATGCAGTTTCCCTGCTTTGTGAACGACATTGTAGTTGTACCCCTGCAAGAAGATTGCCCATCTACCCAATCTACCAGGTGACTGAATGGTTTTCAGCGAGGTCAATGCTTGGTGATCTGTGTAAACATCAAATTCTTTATCTGCCAGATATGTACGGTAATATCGGATTCCCTCGACTAACGCCAATCCTTCCAAGTCTGAAATACCCCAATTTCTCTCTGCAGGGCGTAAAGACCGACCACCATACGCTATGACATGCTCACGATTCTCACTATCTTTCTGACCCAGAATGTAGGAGATTGCCTCGATTGATGCGTCAGTATACAGAATGAATTTCTTACTGAAGTCAGGAAACACGAGAATGGGAGCCTCCGTGAGAGCTTTCTTCAGGGTATTGAATGAGTCTCTGCATTCATCCGTCCACTCAAACTTTGCATTCTTGCACAGAGTACTATTCAACGGCCGAGCTATGTCTGCAAATGACTTGACAAAACGACGGTAATAGTTACAGAGCCCGAGAAAAGATCTAACCTCACGTTGGGACTTAGGTTCAGGGTAAGATTTCACAGCCTCTATCTTTTCCTGATCTACCGACATCCCATCCTTGGAGAACCTATGTCCCAAGTACTTCACCTCCTTAGCAGCAAAGCAACACTTTGAGGGTTTCAGACGCAAATTCGCCTCTCGGAACCGTGTGAATACCTGGCTCAAATGATTCAAGTGCTCGTCAAAGCTCTGACTATGGATCAACACATCATCAATGTAACACAAGGCAAACTTGAAGTTTATTCCTCTCAAAACTTCATTCATTACCAACGAGAAGGCCATAGGTGAGTTCATCAAGCCAAAAGGCAACCTGTTGAAGGAATACACACCCATGTGACAAGTGAACCCCGTTTTGTGTTTTGTCGTTGGATCTAGAGGAATCTGAAAGAAACCCTGTGCCATATCTATCACGGAGAAAAATGATGACTTAGACTCACCTAAGGTGTCTATCATGTCTCGGAAATCCGTTATTGGCCAACGCATAGGCTGTGTTACTTTGTTAAGTTCACGAAAGTCTATAGCAAAGCGATAGTCTCCCGTTCGTTTCTTAACAAGCACCACAGGACTCTGCCATAGCGTTTTGGATTGGGAGATGATGCCATGTTTCTCCAGGTCTTCAACCTGTCTCTCTATTTCAGCTTTTTGCTGCGGACTAGCCCTATATGGACGCCTATGTACTGGTTGAGCATCCCCTGTCTCTATTTTGTGAGAATAGATGTTGCTGCTCCCCAATTCTTCAGTACATGTCGCAAACACATCCCTATTTCTCCCTATGAGTGCTAGTAACTGCTGTTTCTGGGACTCTGAGAGATTTGAGTGGTCCAGACTAACCCCTATGGACTTAGCTATGTTAATGTACTCGGTGTCTGATGTGGTGGTGTTAATTTGCGGTTCAACCCCTGTTGTGCCCAAATTCACTGGTTTACATACCTCCGAGGCTGTGTCCTGATTGTCTACACTGCCTAATATGTCAGACGTGTGTAACTGCTCAACTCTGGCTACAGGTTCATTCTGTTTTAATAAAATTGTTACATTTGTAGGGTTGAGTAATTTTACACAGGTCTCTGTCTTATCAACATAGCCGAGACAACGTGCCCCCATTAATTGATGTTTTGTTGGTAATGTTTTAATTGGCTCTATGATAGACAGACCTGCATGCACATTCCCAGAAACCTTGACTTTGGCAATGACAACCTGTTTTGGCTCTATTGTGATTCTGTTCACAATTCGTGCAAGTCCACTTTTTGGTATTGAAGAGTACATGGGAGCGGTTACCATACCTTGCTGAATTTCTAGTGTTCCATTACCCCAATCGATCTTTGCCCCCTGAGATGATAGAAAATCCAGCCCCAAAATTACATGTTGGCTTAGCTTTTTAAACACATAGAATTTGTGAATCAACTCAAGACGACAGATCGTGATTGGTATATCCACGACTCCCAGAACTTTCAAGGGATTGCCTCCTACCCCCCTTGCACATTCAATATCTGCTGGCTGTAAATCATGCTGGTCCAGCAAACCTGACCCTTTTAATGTTGTTAAGGTGATGCACGATATCTGAGCCCCTGAATCGACTAAGCTAGATCTAGTGATTTTCCCAAGCCTTATTTCAATTAGGTTTTTCTCATACTCTGATCTGTTAGTCAGCCCTACCAGAGGTCCCTCATTGCTTGCATTTTTATCTGTGTTTTTCTTATTTTTACTCTTTTGAGTTTTGTTTCCCTTGTGCCCGCCCCCCTTGACCATTTTGACCTGTGGGACAGGCGCGCACCCCTATCTAGAACCATATTGATTCTGCATCGGACAAACTCGAGCAATGTGGCCACGATGATTGCATTGGTAGCAGACAGTATGCCGATGCCGACATTTG
>JBEVXV010000593.1:0-2385 GCA_040505915.1 Sedimenticola sp.
GTGGGTGCGCTCTAGACTTTGTTGGGCAACCGTTGATATCCTACCCAGTTATCTAGTCTGCAATGCATGCGCTACTGGCTGCGAACCGGGTAATGCTGTACTGTGTGTCTCAATGGTAGCGTGCGAAATCAGTACTAACAGCTACCCTGGTCATCAGCCATTAACCTATGCGTTGTACGCTCTAAATAGACACCTCGGGACGGGACGAACACGGGACAGTTTCTTGTAGCATGCGCAAAAGTAATCCCTTATTTTTGCGACTGCTGCAGTGCGGGGAATGAAATGTTGACGCAATCTCACGTTCAAACTTTTAATTCGTAACAGTAATGTTATGTAGGCATATACATGTGGGCAGGACAGTAGGCGTGTAAAACTGTGGCGCGTACGTTGACTACACCGTGAATAAACCAGTTACAGTTAGTTCAGTCTAAGTTACAGCTCTTGATTACGGCGTAAACAGTGCCCAACGGCCATTCAAACAGGGTTAAATGCGAGTCCGAACGTTCGATCTACTCTAGCTGATTTAGTTCCGTGTGAACACACATCAGATACATGGGGGTAGGCTAAACCGCGTAACCAGTAACCGCCCCGGGAGGATTAGCCGACGGGGCTATTTATGGTAATAATGTCCAAATGACTCTGGCGGGCGTAAATATGATCTAAAAATTAATTCTTACTGAATACGTGTCCATGATGGAGTTAATATGCCTACTGTATGGAGCGAAAGGTAAAAGGTTCAGAGTTGAAATGCTGGTGAAAACTGAACGGGTTTCTGCTCAGTGAAATGCCAAAGTGCCAGAGTGACCTCGGGCAAAATTGCGACGACTTATATACTGAGGGGTGGTCACAGCGACCCAAGCCTGGTCATTGCCCCAAAACATGGTCACAGCGACCCAAAACAGGTCAATCGCCCAAATCTGGTCAGTGACCAGCGACCACAAAAGTTGAACGGTGCCCCAAAACATTGGTCGCTCTCGAGATCACTAAGCAACATAGAGAATGCGCAGTTCAAACAATCGCCAACCGTTGACTAATCACTCCCCAAAACCAACATATTTGCTAAGTGAACATAGTAACCAAATGTCAAACATATCATGTACCGTGTTCATGTCATTATATGAACGTTTCATATTTCGCGGTCCGATAAATAAATGCTACGTATTGCCTCGGCCCAGTAACCAAGACAAACAATCCCAGAATGCAATAAAAGATGGCCGACCAAGCAGGAAGCAGATTTGCTCTCAAATATTTACTTACATTTTCAACAATTATGTAGCATTCGAGGATTTCTCGTCGTGTTTACTTGGCGAGACAATGGATACATACTAAGGCTAGATTAATATATGGATGACATTGGGTTTACACGAGTATAAATAGGATTAAATCAGTGGATCATCTGGACTCACGTGGAAGTGCATGAAACCATGTCACAGAACGGCGATCATGGCTAGTAAGATGCAGGGCTCTGTGACATGCTCCAGGCTCGTAAGCATGTTACCTTCCACGATCAGCCACAATCACCATAGATTTAAAGACACTGATGCATTAACACTGCACACTAGGATGGCTTAAAGGAACAGTATCACATTTGGATAAGGAATGGATTAAAGGTTGGTATCTAGTTCAGTCCTATATGCGGGGCATATCACCACCCCCCTGTCATTTTGGCAAAACTCCCGTTGCCAACCTACTTTCTATCATATATTTAATTAAATTGAATTATTGTGTCTATCTAAATTGTGTTATTGTCTATAACTCCAACGGTGACACAATGTCCAGAGTAATAAACTTCAAATGTTCGTAGTTGACATCTCACGGCGTGGCGGACTGGAATCCATCCAGGGTTGCATGTGCCCTCCACGGTCGCCATGCCCACCCAGGGTCCATAACGATAGCATGTGCCCTCCACGGTCGCCATGCCTTCCCATGATCCAACAGCGATCCAAACCGGGCGAGACTGGACGAACCATTGAACGGATATTACATGGCCGTATACGATTACGTTGGTAGCACCGGGGAATGGTAAACAGCTCCACAGGGTCCTCGATGTATGAAAATGAAATGTAGATGTGTAGCAGACGAAAATGAGTGTCCGGAAGAGATAATAAATGGAATAGAATTAGGCCCTGCCATCCATGCCTACCGGAACCCATCTTTTATGCGCGCTTAACAGTGCTCTTGACGGACGGCTGTTGTCCGGTAGCCTTCGCCGGAGACCGGGAACGGGACCGTCTGCCAAAGCCTCGCGACTGGGGTGACCTTGACCGCTGAGCATCTTTCTTGGCCGGGGACCTTGTCCGGTGTGTGGAACTCCCTGCCGAAGACGAAGCTGACATCCGGCGTTCCATCTTTGCCAGGGCTTCGGCCATGCCCTCTAGTGCCTTC
>JBEVXV010000594.1:0-5321 GCA_040505915.1 Sedimenticola sp.
TTGACACCGTATTGTCTACCCACTCCACGTCATAGTAGATTTGTTTGTTTATATATCGTTTCCTTAGCAACCGCTTTGCTAAGAATATGTCCGATATGTCATTCTTATGTTTTGGTCCCTTGTCGTTTATTGTAGCGTCCTGGATTTTTGTTGTCTTCTTATTTTCTCGCATTTGTTTTGTAGTTTTCCTGTCAAAATATGTCTTTAATCGGTTGGCATGTATCTTTTTCTGTAATATGTATCCGTCCGAGACACGTTGAAGTGTATAAGTGAATTTGTCATGTACTTTAACGATTTTGAACGGTCCAATGAATCTTTGACTTAGTTTTTTACATTTCCCGGGTAATAGTCTACATTCTTTCAAAAGCACTTTGTTATTGACTTGAAAAGTTGGATTTTTAGCTTTTTTATTATATTGTTGAGTATAATTCTCTCTGTAACTTTTCATTTTTTCATAAGCTAACTGTCTTGTAATCTCGTGACCTTTCAGAATTTCTTCAAATACTTGTCTGTCTTTGATTGGCAAATTTGGTTTAACATTCGGCAACGCATTTTCAATCATTGTCGTCATTGGAAATCCATACAGAACTTCAAATGGCGATTTTCCGTGTGGTTTACAGGGTGCGCTCCTATATCCATATAATACATGACTGATTATCATTGGCCAGTTGTCTTGTGTTGTGTTTGAATGTTTTCTTAGTCCAGACCCAATAATACCATTGAGTCGTTCTACTAATCCTTGAGTTTGGGGATGGTAAGATGTAGAATTTATTTTCTGTATGTTGAAACTTTTGCATAATTCTTTCATTAATTTTGAAACCAAATTTGATCCATTATCCGATAATAAAAATGTTGGCGGCCCGAAAACACTTATTACATTGTCATAAAACAACTGCACTATCGTTTTTGTATCAGTCGCTTTCAATGGATATGCTATGGGATATTTACTGAAATGATCACAAAATACTATTATATGTTCATAACCCTCTTGAGTCTTTGGTAATGGGCCCACCAAATCAACTTCTAATAATTCAAATGCTCTACTTGGCGTTTTCAAAGGACATAGGGGTGCTTTTGCAAAACTGTAGTCTCTGTTTGATATCTGACAAGTGTGACACGATTGTACATAGTTTTTTACATCTTGATATTGTTTTTTCCAGAAAAACTTTGACCGTATGAGCAAAAATGTTTTTTCCACACCGAAATGTGCAGAACAGTCATGACAAGCTTTCAATATTTCTTCTTTCAACGCCGACGGAATGACTAATTGTTTTATTGCAGTTGATATATCCCGCTGTTTACCTCTTGAGTAATAAAAATGAAATAATATTCCTTCATCAAGGACATAATCTTGCGATTCGATCAATATGTCTTTGCTCGATTTGTTATTGAATGGTAATTCATTACTCATTAGATAATTTACCAAAGGTTTTAATTCAGGGTCCTCATGTTGGAACCGAGACATTTCGGCAGCAGTGATCTTTGTGAACTGAGTTATCATTTCTAATGGATTTGTGTCATTTATTTGACTCTCTGCCTGGAATAAATACGATAATACATTGACTTGTTCCGAACAATTATCTGTTCGATTCTGAAACATAGTCGATATCGCATCTACACCAGTAGATTGATGAATACCCTGCTCACCAATTTCACAACTGCTCGAACTGTCTGGACCAATCACTGATGGTTGTTTTTGTGTTTGATCTGTCATTTTCTCAAATTTTGAATGTTTGTGTTCACTTTGTTCATCGCGTATGTCATATGACATTCTACTGAGAAAATCAGCGTTTGTCATGCGTTTTCCCGGTATATATTCTATATCAAAGTCATAACCACTGAGTAAAAGTGACCATCGCATTAGTCTGCCATTGTTTCGAGAGGTTTTTGTTAATGAAGTTAATGCTTGATGATCCGAATATACTGTAAAGCTCTTATCTGCTAAATAACAATGACACTGTTTAATTGCATAAAACACCGCAAAACATTCTCGTTCTGTTGAAGACCACGCTCTTTCACATTTATTTAATTGTTTTCCTCCATATAATATTACCGTGTTTCTACCATTTTCATCTTTTTGTCCTAGTACAAAACCTACAGCGAAATCAGATGAATCTGTCCATAGGTAGAATTTTTGATCAAATTGTGGAAATTGCAAGATCGGTGGATTTATCAGTTTTTGTTTTAATTGGTCAAATGCTTGTTGCGCTTCATCCGTCCATTGAAATTTTCGTTTTTGTGAGGTCAATTCATGTAATGGCTTACAAATTTTGCTAAAATCTTTTATGAATTTTTTATAAAATTGTGCTAATCCCAGAAATTGTTTTAGTTCTTTAACTGTAGTTGGTCTTTTGTAGTTTCGTATAAGGTTTGTTTTCGCACTGTCGGCTTGCACACCTTGCTTTGTGAATATATGCCCTAAATATTTCAGTTTCTCCTTCATGAATTCGCATTTTGAAGCTCGAAGTTTGACACATGCTTTTTGAATTGTTGCAAATACCTGCTCCAAATGGTTTAAATGTTCTTCAAAACTTCTTGAATAAATTAAGATGTCATCAATATAACACAAAAGGAATTTAAAGTTATATTTGCGAAACAGTTGAGACATGCAACGTTGAAAACATGCAGGAGCATTCTTGAGCCCGTACGGTAGATAATTGTATGTATATTGACCAAATTCAGTTACAAAGCTCGTATATTGTTTTGCAGTTTTATTTAGTTTGACCTGATGGTAACCTTGAAAACAGTCAAGACTGGTTAAATATTCAAATTTTGAAGCACCAAGTTGATCTACTACTGTCTGAAATTGAACTAGAGGAAAATTTATTGGTAGAGTCTGTGCATTTAGTTTTCTATAATCCACGACAAGTCTAAAAGCTTGTTTCGATCCAGGCGGGCTTTTCTTTTTAACTAATAAACATGGTGAACGAAATATACTATCTGATTCTTCAATTATACCTGCTTCTTGAAGTTGTTCTACTTGACGTTTTATTTCTTCAGTTTGCGCGGGGCTGTGCCTATAATAATTACTTTGTACTGGCTTCTCCGATGTTAATTTAATATCATGAAATTCTGGTAATTTAGAATTAATTATTTCATTCACATTTTTTGCAAAACAACCTTCATATTTAATTATAAGTTTCTTTAATTCATATAGTTGCGATTGACTCAAAGAATCTGGTAATTCAATTCCCATATCTTTAAGTTTTGAATTCATTTCCGTTTCCGTTACAGTTGAACTCACTTCATCCTGTGTTGTTTCAATGTACGTTTGATCTAAATCAAAATTTAAAATTTCGTCATTTTCGTCAATTTTCTCTGCCGATGCTATAATTGTTTTCGCCGGTATATGAATCTCATTTTCCGTAGGGTTCATTATTTGAAAATAACAAACATTATTGTTTGTTGAACTAATTGTTTTTGCTCCGATTGCATTATAAATATTAAATAATTTGTTTACTGGATTTAATAACACCATCTTGTGTTCCTGTTTTGTTTTTGAATGTAAAGTTATCACTGATATGGATTCGGGAGAAATATTAATGCTTTCTGTTGTATAATACAACACAGATGGTTCGTGTTCCTGATACGTTTGAAGAGGGACTCTCGCAAAGTCATCATATATAGAAAAATATCCATCATTGAATGATATTTCAGCTTTTGTGCTTTTCATGAAATCGATACCCAATATTAATTCATATTGGATATCTTTTACAACCAGAAATTCGTGTGGAATCAAAACGTTTGCAATTTTTACAGATATTTCTACTTTTCCAAGCACGGATGATTTCACTCCATTTACACCTTTAATATTGTGTATTGTTGTGTTTTGTAATGGTGCCTTCTTAAATACTTTAGACCTTTTATAAGCCTTATAATTCAATATTGACACAGACGCACCCGTGTCAACAAGGGCTGATATGCTCAAACGTTCTAAATACAATTTTACTCTATTATTAATATCAGAATTTTGGGATGGGATCGTATATATGTCATTGTCATTTGTATCTGATGGGGACTGATCTAATTGCGACGACAGGTTCCCGTTTGCGACAAAAAAGTCTGTTTTTTCCTGCAACACCTTTCAAAATGACCATTGTTTTGGCAGTAAAAACATCTTGCATTTTTTGCTTGACAGCTATATGGTAAACAGTTGTACTTACCACACCGGCTGCACTTTGCTTGTTGGAACTGGTTCGCATTATCTCTCTCCGAATTGGAACGCGCGCGATTATATCTTGGCGACTGCGATCTTGAACCGGATGGCCCTTGACGTTCGCGATTTCTGTTCTGTTGCTGATAATCGTCAGCCTGCTCGCGACTTCCATATATTTGTGGACCGTAATTATAACTCCGTCCGCGATTCGCGTTTCTTTGTTGCCCGTAGTTATCTCCTCTTCCGCGATTTTCATATTGGGGTCGTTGATAATAATTGTATCTCTCGCGACTATCACTACGACCTTGACTATAGATACCGTTCGCGTTTTCTTGGAATGTCACCCGACGTTCCCTGCTTCGACCGCGTTCACGTTGTACTCCGCTTACTTCGTCATGGCTCTGTTCCATCTTCATTTTTTCAATCATCGTATTCAGCATCTCCAATTTTGACACTTCTTCTGGCGTTTCCAGACCTTCTGCAATCTTGGCATACCTTTCTATCTCGTCCAAAGTTGTTGGCCTTTGTCCCACTACAAACTTCCTAATTCCTGGAAGAAGTCCCGCCATGATTTTCCTTTGCTGATGGTCATTTTCTTCTCCAACTTGTCTACAGAGGTACAACACATCCGCCATATAGTCTTTAACTTTCTCCCCCGGTTTTTGAACTCGCTCCGCCAGCCTCTTGAAAACAATCCATCGATTTTCTTCCTTATTCGAAAACTTCTTCAGAAATGAAGCCTTCAAATGTGCTAACGTGTCTTTTTCCCCATCAGCTAATTGTCTAAACCACTGAAATTCTGAATCACTTATAAAGAAAGGAAACATCTGCAACGTTTTGGCATTGTCCCACTCTTTATATCCCCCATACAATATAATTCTGTCCCAGAATAACACTGGTTCATGTATCCCTGGTTTAAATTTTTCAACAGATGTAATTGATTCCATTTTATTAATTGCATTAAGTCCATGTACAAATTCGTTTTGAGCTATTTTCACTGTGTTTCTTAATCCTGCTAATTCACCCTGTAAATTGACATTTAGTTTCTTCTGTTCTTCAAATTTTCTTTGAATGTCCAACTTAAACGCAGTTCCCCCATCAATGGGCTTAACTGGCTCCGTATGATACTTCGACTCTTTTGTGTTCATTTCTCTCCATGAATTTT
>JBEVXV010000595.1:0-7330 GCA_040505915.1 Sedimenticola sp.
TAGCAACGGCTAAAAATACAAGACAAAATTGCTTTCAACTTAAAGTTGTTGTCCAAAATAGATTTGTATGTATTATATCTACATTGACAATTGTGTTGTGTTTATTGGCACAACTTTAATGAACTACAATCAACTCTAGAGCAAGGTACAATCAACTCCAGTAAGCTTATTATCCAATCGGTGACGCATGATCTACATATTTCGAGTGCTGCACATCTGCTTAACATTATTCAATATTCAAACAAGGATATTTTGAAATAATGACAATGTGACTTGATAATGTGCTCCTATGAACATGTCTATGTCATCCTGTGTTGCTACCACTGCTTTTAACGAACGGTTGGTGTTATAAAGGTAATAATTATTTGCATAGCAACCAGGACCATTTACATCAGATGTGTTACATCCCACCCGAGATGCAGTAGCAAGACATCTATTCGTACATAAAGGTTTCCGCCCAAATTAAATGACCTATATATATATATTACAACTGATTAAGTACAGATTACTAGTGCAAATGGGTCAGTGAATAGTTGAGTAGCAAATGACAACTATTCACGGGAAGGATCACTGAATAGTTGAGTAGCAAATGACAACTATTCAGGGGAAAAGGGTCAATGAATAGTTGAGTAGCAAATGACAACTATTCATGAAAAGGGACACTGAATAGTTGAGTAGCGAATGACAACTATTCAGGGGAAAAGGGTCAATGAATAGTTGAGTAGCAAATGACAACTATTCATAAAGGGACTATGAATAGTTGAGTAGTGACTGACAACTATTCATAAAGGGACTATGAATAGTTGAGTAGTGAATGACAACTATTCATAAAGGGACTATGAATAGTTGAGTAGTGAATGACAACTATTCATAAAGGGACTATGGTCACGAAGACCATCTCGGGTGGGATGTAACAGATGCATAGCAACATCTCCCAAATATACCTAATATAGCATTAAAAGACCATTTGAACTGTCCACAATATACTGATTTAATACAGTGAACACCATTATTTCATGTATTGGCCCAATTAACATGACCACATATTTGAGACCAAGTCAGATTATGGGTCATCATGTGCCTCCGAATCTCCAGAATCGGAATCAACATCCCGAACAGCATTGCTACAGTCTATACCCATGCACTGAGCACACATGGCGGAGCATGTCATGTTTCTGCGTCTGCAGCCACATCCACGCATGCATCCTGCTTTGCAATTACAGGATATTATGTTCAGGAGTTTATCCGGTCCCGGTGGCAGATCAGTAGGCACTGGAATCAGAGTGTTATTCACAAACTGCCACCCCCATTCTGTTGGTGGAAGTTCTTTCCCCAGCCACTGTTGCACCTGCAGATATGTCCTGTATGCATGCTGTTTGGAAGCTGCACTTGTGGGTGGAAGACTTGCCAGGTCAAATGTGCCACTAAGTGATTTCCGAGCAATAGATTTTTTGTATGCATAGTATCTATATTCATCCAATGTGTCGAACCGAGAGCCTCCATACAAGATTAGCAGAAACTGCTCTCCTGCAAGAGCCACATCGTCATGACTTGCGGCATCATCATTGAACACACGCATACTCATTGCTAGGTCATCATTTGATTTGACAGACTTGAATGCCTTTTTCTTCCCTTGTCTATATGGAGCTGATGTGGTATCACACCCTGTGATGCCATGAATGAAAAGCATGTTTTCTTTTACGTCTCCTATAGCCTGTTGTATTGTGTCGATGTCGTAGATCTTCGCAGGTTTGCTGCTGGTGCCCGGTTTAAGCATGAACAGCTTCATAGCAGATGATGCACGGGCCACCAGCATGACCAGTAGGTCAGTATCAGTACCAACCACCACTACTTTGCTTCCACATTTTGCTTTGTCTAATGCAGTGGTCACTATAAGTGTGTCTGCATCAGCGACCGCCTGTTTGACAGTTACTCCTGCCTGGTGGAGCTTGATGGTTATTGCATCAATCAGACGGGATTTGTTGGCTTTATTGCCAAGGAACTCTCCCTGTGTGGTAGTTGTATGCATACTACTTGTAAACATTATGTCAGCCGAACAGGTTTTGGCTGACCTTCTGTTCTGTTCCATTGATTTGGTAGAAGAAGTGCCACCATAGCCATCAAATATCACTGTTGAAGATGATTGGAAATGGTTCACAACATATATTGCATACTGGTCACATATTTCATCATACGTTGCACGGCACTGCCAAACAACGGAATGAAGAAGGTGTCCCCCATCGATGACAAACTCGGCATTTTCAGGAATTACAGTATCACAGGGTGCGAAGGTTTCTAACAAACCAGCCAATGCAGCCTTGTTTGGTTTCCGCAGTGAAACATCGTCAAACAGCGCTGGTGGCTGTGGTGCCAGCTCATACTTCAGAAAACTTTCTAATTCTGTACTTGAATTCAAAATACATGCAATGCGATTGAACATCAGGTGAGGATTTACCGTTATACCCTGACCTCGAACTTTGACAGTATTTCGCATTGATGCAATTGGTTTCACCTTGTCTTTGCGGTGAAGTTGCACCTTTGCAAATGACTTTCCGTCCATTGACACCATTGCTGACGTCCCGACCTGAACTGCATCATCGCAATTGATGGAATTGTCTGCTACAATCCCATTAGCTACAGAAATTAGCAGGTCACTTGTCATTTTCGCAAATGGTTGATGAGCCTGAAACCATCCAATAAAGCACTCCAGGTCATGCTTATCCCGTGCTTGCCGTGAACGACGGAGATCTTTGTGTCCCGTCAAGAACTTTTCCACCTTATGTTGCTCAGATGTGCCAGACGTAATTCCAGCAAAGTTCTCCAAGGCATTACACAACGGAACACACAGTGGCAGAGCATGCACCCACTTTGCGAGTGTGCTGTCCGTGATGCCACGACCCCGAGTTAGTCCTCCAGACGTTTTGATGGCTCTCATGAGGACCTGTTCT
Organism: Sedimenticola sp.; assembly: GCA_040505915.1. Classification (GTDB taxonomy): domain Bacteria; phylum Pseudomonadota; class Gammaproteobacteria; order Chromatiales; family Chromatiaceae; genus Vondammii. The sequence continues at coordinate 2,949 of JBEVXV010000595.1, forward strand.
ATGGTCATGTCTGACCATACACCACACCAGAATTTGTCAGTTCTGCGAATGGTGAAGAAACCATTATCTGTGAACTGCTTATGGAGATTTTCAGGCATCTTGGTGGATAGCTCTTCCATTTGTTGGATGTAAAGACGAGCTGATTTGGCATAGTTCAGATGTCCTGCGGCATGAAAGTGTGGTAACATTTGTCTCACACAGTGGAGATGGACCTCCCAGTCACCTGTGCGTTCAGCTCTGATAAATATCCTCATGAGATTTACTTGCTCGATGTATTGGATCCAGAGCTTAGCTGTCCGGCTTATTTTCCTGGTTTGGTCGCATAGATTCTGCAGAACCTGACTCAGCTTGAGAGCAGTGTCTGTATGCAGGACTTCTCCAGGCGATATGCCATGTTCAAGAAGTTCCTTATACAGTATGCGCAATTCATCCTTATCTCCATCATCAAGGCTGTCAGAGCTTTGAAGCAGTAGTGTGACAAGTGCTTCCTGTGTTAAGAAATGGGCACGCAGACCACGCGAATAAGCATGGCCAGAAGTCATATGTCCTACAGAACCCTTGGCATACACGATGCCCCAGAGCTCTTCCAGTCCACTACCAGACATGATGTGTCCGACCGCACCCATGTAGGACATGAGTAAATGAAATCCCCCCAACCTTACTATTACATTGTTCAGCTCATTTGAAGCTGCAACTATCTCTGATGCCTTCTGAAATAGTGGTTGGTCGAACGTCACAATGCATGTCTGTTGTCCCTGTTTCTTGCACTCGCCTGCAGCAAATACAAGAGCAGTGTATATAGTGGTCAGATTCGTTGGATCCATGTTAATGAAAGACAGTGGATCCACTCCACTGACTTCATAGCTGCATGTGTCTTGCATAGCTACCTGCATAAATCCACTCCACGATGGCCGTGGCTGAATGCCAAGCCAGCACCCGGCAATCCAGAGGGAGTCAAGTGTGTGCGCAACGTTTAGTGACAGCAGTTCAGCATTTGAACCTTGTGGGACAGATTTAATAATGACTTCCTGTAGTCCAGGAATCATTGGCTTCTTGTAGTTCTTAATCGGAACTTCTCCAAAAGAACCACAGATAGCAGCGCTTGGTGGATTCACAACACGAGGGGTAGAGCCATTTGAATCAGCAGCACCACCTGGTGTTGAACACTTTATGCCACCCATGCTATGAAAAGTGTTGTGCCCATCCAGTGTACGGATATTGAAATCGGCATTATCAAAGACAAACTGCAGGAAACCTTGTACTTCCTGTTGTGGTGGTGTACTTGCCATTTGGGAATACTCATATCGCTGTACCTCCTTATAACTAGCAGAAAACCCAATACTGCTGAGAACATCAAGAAGGCATCTTGATGCATATTTCCTGTGCAAGTACACGGCAGTACTGAGAAGGATTGGGGAAATGTATGACCTTGGTCGCGCAGCAGAAATGATAGCTTGTTGTATCGAAATGCATTTTCGTTTTCTAATTACATCGTTTCCTTGGGGTTTTATTATACCATCAACAAAACATTTCAGTGTATCTGGAATCATGCCATTCTCACGTTCAAGTGACTCAACTGAGGCGTTAATGTATGTATCACAGTCATACACATATGAGCGGATGTCCTCCCTTACAATGCTGGCAGCTGCTTCCACAATTCGTTTTCTTTCTAGAGTCATGTTTGTATGTTTTTCAGTGTACCATTTATCATAAAGAATGCTGTGTGCAGTGTCACGAAAACTAAATATGCACTGTTTACCTGTAACTTCAGTAAGAGTTACAGTATTGCCATAATAATTTTGCAGTTTCCTTTTCAAATGTTTTGTGGAATAACCCGTATGGCCATCGAGGAACTGGCTCATGATGCTTCCCATCTCGGACAGCGAGTACTGACATTCGTCACTAGTGTTTAGAACGTTACACAATTCTTCAAACGCTTTCTCTTGTATTGGGTTTGATGGTCGACCAGCAATGTGAGCAGCGTCAGTGTTTTCATATGCAGTCCAGCAGAAGAACGCCAAATTACACTTCTTGTGATATTTCGCTTCAGCTGCCACGAGATCAATGACATTGCCAATCCGAGCTAGAACACTATCACCCCAATCATCTTTACGTTCTATGACACGACGTTGGATTCTATCATGGAATGCAATTGTTCTCACTTCACAAATTGTTCTCTTGTACTTTTTAGACTTCCCCCTTACTTCTTCACGCATGCTGGCCTCTGTACCACAGAAGATACAGTCTTTTTTTAAATCAAATTCGCTCGTAGAAGATCGTAAATGAGGTGCTTGTTCTTCATGCATAGCTTCTGAAGGCGTGTCATTATCCTGCATACTTGCATGTGCCTTGATGCTGCTTGGGCGCGTATATTTTTTGCGGCATATCGTATGTAGTCGTACTGATGAGGCACCTTCCATCTTTGCGGCAAGGCCATCGTTACGCGTCAAACTAGCTTCCACGAGTGTCTGGAGACCTCTAGTTACGACGACGACATCAGCAGCTTGCAATGGATCACCACATATGAGGCAGAGGTCATCCATGTTTCATCTGAAAACACATTTTGTCACATTTATTCAAAAGTTTAAATTATGTCCATGGCCAGGGGTTGTGGGCCTGGGTCAGTTTTTGATATTTTTCCCCAGTAGGGTTGTCGATGTGGTAGGGTTTTGGTAGCGGCCGGGAGGGATTGGGGTGGGGGGGGGATACTGAGTGATCATGCAATGACTGGAAGCCGAATATGCATAGAAAACTGACTATGTTGACAATCGCTAAAACATTGACCATGGGTGGTGGGCCTCAGTCGATTTGTTAGTGTTTCCACAGTCGGCTTTTGATTTACCAGTAGGCTAGTGGATGTGGGGGATTTGGAGGCGGGCTGGGGATCGGAGGCAGTTGCTCGGTGACCATGCACTGAAAGCCGATTATGCAGCGAAAAATGGCTATGTCGACAATTTAAAAAAAAAATGGCCAGGGGTGGTGGGCCTCAAAGTGCTTTTGATTTTTTTTCCAGTAGGGTAGTACTTGTGTGGGATTTGGAGGCGGGGCTGGGGATTGGAGGAAGTTGCTCGGTGACCATGCACTGAAAGCCGATTATGCAGCGAAAAATGGCTATGTCGACAATTTAAAAAAAAAATGGCCAGGGGTGGTGGGCCTCAAAGTGCTTTTGATTTTTTTTCCAGTATGGTGGTACTTGGATGTGTGGGGGTGGGGGTACAGGGGATGGGTGGCCAATGACGAGGCTGATCAGCATGAAACATGGTTCATCTCACAATTGGAGCTGGTATAGTCGGTATGTGTAGTTGGGAATAGAACGTATTGTACATTATTACGAACATATGGTCCAATTATTGAATCCTTAAGTCTCAGTCCGAGTACTGGTACCGTTCGAGTATATGCACATAGACCCGACCAATGTAATCAACATTTAGATGCAACCAGAGGAAACATAAAAAGGGCAGACGAATCTACTGAGTTGGTACTATTCACAAGTTTGTTATTAACATGTATAACTAGGTACCAAGTATTGTATTATCTTAAAAATACTTACAAAATAGCAGCCGCTATTTCATGTTGTTGTTGTTGCTGCTGTTGTTGATGATACTAAGAGCCATCCACTTATTTTTCTCGCACCGCAATTTGAAGCCCGTGGCCACCTCGAATCGGATGTCTCGACACACGTTTGGATATCGAACATGAATAGATGCACCAGATCCTGCCAAAAAGTCTGGAATGTCGAAAGATGTCGGCTACGTCTTCCAAATTATTCAATATTAGTATTAAGATACTGGGCAGTAAGTAACCTTGTTGGGGTTCAATATGTTTGCCATCTAGTTGTGCTATTAATCCCTACAACATTATTTATTGTAATTGACACATTAGGGCCACTGATTTTACGGCGACATTTATTTTTCGTACGTTTTCGAGCAGTTGCTATGCAGTTATGACATGTGGATGCAGTTGCTAGGCAGCCAATCAATTAATGTCAATACCCAAAGTTATGAAAAACTGTTGAGGCAAGCTTAGGAGGTTATATCCTTGTTTGTATGAGCCTAATAGCCTATTATTGCGTTTTGAATATGTCCGTTTGGCCGTTTATTAAATCTGAGAACGGTTGCTAGGCAACACGCCATTTTACCCATGTTGCGCACGCGGGAAACTCGGGGACTTTTTACATGTTGTTCAGTACAACAAACTGAAACTATCCTGCAAAATTCAGCTTTATAATAATTTTGTCCGGGTCAAACTCTAAAATGCCTGGACTAATAGTATACTATTCTAGTATACATGCATATGTATTCATTACATAAGTTGTAATATCTTAGCTATAAGCTTCAATTATGTCATGATTCATTGTGAAAGGCTTTGGATTCTATTTTTGT
>JBEVXV010000596.1:0-8665 GCA_040505915.1 Sedimenticola sp.
GATTCCTCTCTGGTTCCCATGTAGTCACTTGGGTCATCTTCCTTCCATCGTCTGTCATATGCCATTGCTCCCCTGTAGTCTTCCGCCCCTTTGTTCATCGATGAAAACGTCATTCCGTGGTCAGATTCCTTAGGTCTGGTCCCTATATGTCTCGAGCCTTCACTTGGTATGGCTCCCATGTAATCCTTTGGGTCATGTTCATTCCATCGTCGGTAATATGACATAGCACCACCGTAGCCTTCTGCTCCTGTGTCCATCGATGACATGGATTGTCTCTGTGCTCGAATTTCTTGTCTTTCAATAGCTCTCAGTTCAGCTTCAAAATGACTTTGTGCTGGTGTGCGGCAAGGGGATGCACTTTCATGCGCTTTCATTTCAGCGTCAACAGAACTTGTTGCTGGTGTGCGGCAAGGGGGTGCACTTTCACGCCTTTTAATTTCACTACAGATATCGCGTGTTAAATGTTCAGACAATTCACGCATGCACTCTTTAAATTCACTTCTGCTAATGTAATCTGGACTTTTGTCTCCATCATCCTCCCGTTCGTCCTTATTCTGCTGCGACTGCATTTTCTGTGATATCGAACGCTGCTATTTCCTGTGGATCGATCACAATTTGATCTTCGTTTGATGTACTAGTAAAAGCTTCCCGTACAATATCCAACTGTATCCGCCGCAACCACTTTCTAGCGAGTGTAACCCCTGGATGGAGACCGTCCTCGAGTAGATGAAAGCTAACTGTGTTTCTGTGATTCCTAGACTTAATCAGATCCGCATTCAGTTTCAGCGTATTTCTCCCAATTTCCTTATTCAACTCCTCAATTTTGGAATTTAAGAGCCTAACCTGTCTATCGACCTCAATGTCTGCTTCAGCTTCACTGGATGTGTTACGTGGATTTCTGTGTCGGTTGTAGAGCGTAACCGAATATGTTGGTACCCCTACAAATTTAACTCGACCGCCTCGTTTTAGAACAAAAGTTAGAATTTCCCTGTACTTTTGAATGACACTGTTTATTGTCTTGTCCCCACTTGACCGCACTACAACTTTGCCGCGATTGCTTTTTGATTTCCTGGTTATGTCGCAGGTTCCTGTCCAGACGTACACCAGTGCTGGTTTTTGATACTTCTCTTCAATTTCTGGCAACTTTGATTGCAACAATTCTAAACACTCTGAAGTAGTTGCTCCCTTGCGATATAAATACTCTATCGGAAAATTGTCCAAATTATCGCTCAATCTGTGCAACCGTTCTGCTTTACTATCTGAGAGCAATACACAAATATAGTTACTTTCCCTTTCTGGAACTATTACACGATGTCGTGATAGAAAATTCTCCAAGTCTCTTGTTGACATGAGCAATGTTATTCAATAACGGAGACACAAATATTGTTTGTATGGCCACTTATTTGTACGCAATAACTTTCAATGTTATAACTCACTTCCGGGGTTCCGCTGTACACTGTGGTATATTCCAGAGAATGTTTGTGGTAGGGAATTTATATTTGAGCAACACTAATTGGTTCGCAGTGAACACAAGTAGCTTTATGAGTCCCAATTTCCAAACACAGCACTGTTCATTCACAGTATCTTAACTTGTTCACATATATATACCTGATGATTAGCACACTGTATAATACTATATATAAAGTGTAGTTGGTTCGCAGTGAACACAAGTTGCTTTATATACAGTATTGAGTCACACAGTTTTTTTTGTTTTTGTTTTTTGTTTTTTTTTTTTATATTCTTGTTATGACACTCGATGCAGTTTTTGTAACATATAGTCATATACACAATTCAAAATGTTTATCTTGACTCATTAACACATACATGCAATTTCACTTCAAATTGGCATTGGTTTTGTTAGGTCCCTCGTTTTCTGTTTTGCTACACACAATTCATCACTTTCCTTTTGTATTTAATCTATGGCACACTCGACTTGCAATATTTGGTTCGCAGTGAACGCAAATAATTTTGCAATGACCCTCGATCAGTATGTTCCAATGAGCCGCTTACACCGCTGGCAAGTAAGAAATAAACTGTTTTCACGAAAACTATGAACTTTTGGCCAGTTCGTTATTGTTGATGATTTCCAGGTCGCGCCGAAAATATTATATAATATTCGTTGATCATAGGAACATGTCACGACAATCAGAAATTGACGGGAACTACCAAACCCGTAAGGAAAACCTTGGGCCGATCGCCTTTGGAGGCGAATAGTGGCAGACGTCTACAAACACCAATTTTTCGCTTTGATATGGCGAGGGTTCGGATAAACTTCTGACGCCAGTGTTATAATGGACTTATCTGGGATTAGTGACAACAAGGCAGAGTTCAATGAACGTTGATCTTCTTGAGTAACGCCGGTTTATCTCAGCCGTGCAACACGCGCGGGCAAGATATTACAACCGGAAACAGAAGACTGACTAACACAACGCATGCGCCAGATTTACCTTTTCGGACGAGGGCCACTCAAAATGTATTTACACAACACCATCCCCTCTTTTCTTAAAATAATTCACTGTCCCGATATTAATGTTCCCAGTCATTGCAACACATCTTTGTTCAACACATTGAACAAAAATAGCGTCACCAACCACTGCGAAAACTAATATACGATACCTGACGACAATGTTTCGCTTCAATGCGTAATTAAACAACTGTGCAATAATACGGTAAATCTGACGGCTAAAATTACCCTGGCTACCAAATACAAAATCACTGATATTAATGTTTTCAGTAATTGCAACAAATTTGTGTTCAACACGTTGAACAGAAATAGTGTCACAAACCCCTGCGAACACTAATATACCTGACGAAAGTGTTTTATTCCAGCGCATAATAAAACAGCTGTGCAATGATAATTCTGACGGCTAAAATGACGTTAGCTACAAAAACTCTGATATAAATGTTGTCAATCATTGCAACACATTTGTGTTCAACACCTTGAACAGAAATGGTGTCACCAACCACCGCAACCACTAATATACCGGACAAAAGTGTTTCATTTCAGTGCATAATAAAACAGTAGTACAATGATAATTCTGACGACTAAAATGACATAATCTACAAAATCACTGATATTAATGTTGTCAGTCATTGCAACGCATTTGTGTCCAACACGTTGAACAGAAATGACATCACTAACCACTGCGAACACTAATATGCCTGACGATAAGGTTCCATTTGTGGTTAAACGAACAACTGTTCAATAATTATGACGGTTAAAATGATCATGAATGTCATTTGGTCTCACTGTCCAATTATATGTCCAGTTTGTTGATGGGTTTCACTTTTCGTCCATGTCGCGTTTGATATTGTTTGTGGGTAGGCTGGGGTGTTGTTCGCAGTGAACCCGCACCACCAGTATCAATTGGTTCATCACTCATCGTGTGTGTGCTGTTTCCGTCATGGACTGTTTGGCCATCTGGCTTGGTCAACTCGAGTGCTGAACCACTGATTGAGATAGGGTCATCATTTCCACGCCGATTTGTTTGGGTTCCATCATTGGATTGGCTTCCACCTCTGTCTGGTTTTCGCAGGGAATCACAGGTAGCGTTAGGAGAGGTTATGTCACAGAATGTTTGGTCACCTGGCCTAGCCAACTCGAGTGCTGTTCGCAGTGAACCCGCACCGGTTGAGATGGAGTCATCATTCCCGTGCCGGATTTTTTGGGTTCCGTTCTTGGATTGGGTTCCAGGTCTGTCCAATATTGTATGTGGATCAAGAGCGTCAACTGGAATTGGGTCTGTGCCAATGTCTGATGTGGAAATTGGATCCTTGCGAACATTGGTACTGTCCAGAATATTGGGTTCGCTATGCTGCACCTGGTTTCGGATGCGACTGACCCAGTTTGGGACGTCCTCAGCACGATACGGCTTCAACTTGTCACAATGTAATACCCGTGTCTTCCTGTTATTTCTGACTTCAATAACGACCGGGCCATACAACTTCGAGACCACATATGGCCCTTCTCGGATACTTTGCAGTTTGGGACATTTTCCTTTTGTTTTCCCACTGATTAACACATAGACCAAGTCCCCGACACTGTATGGCGTTTTTAAAACGTTTATGTCATATAAACGCTTCTGTCGAGATTGTGCCTCTTTCAGGTGTTCTCTGCTGATCAGATGTGCCATCCTCATTGATTCATTCAGTTTTTCGACATAGCCTGCTGGGTCTGAAGCTTTCCGAATCACTTCTGGGTCCCGGAATAGGACGTCATGTGCTTGATGGACTTCTCGCCCAAGCATCAGTCTGTTGGGAGAAAATCCTGTCGCTGGGTGTGGAGTACTCCGGTATGCTGCAATTAGCAGGGGTAGGTGATCGTCCCAGTGGCACTGCCCCTCCGTCAAATAGCATCGGACCATCTGTAGTAACGTTCTATTAAATCTTTCGACTTGTCCATTGGAGGAGGGGTGGTAGGGTGTGGTTCGTGTCCGTGAAATGTTGAGCAAACGACACACTTCGCGGAACAGTACACTTTGGAAGTTTGACCCCTGGTCCGTGTGCAGCTCCAGAGGTACACCAAACGTTGTTATGAAGTCCATGACCAATTTTCGTGCCACCAGTTCACTACCCTGATGCGGTATAGCATACGCCTCAACCCATTTGGTGAATTGGTCGATGATCACCAGGATGTATTTATTCCCATTTTTGCTTTCCGGCAATGGTCCAAGCACGTCCAGGTGGATTCTGTCCAAGGGTGCCCCACACATATATGTTTGCATTGGGGCCTTCTGCCTGCGGCAATCCTTCTTTTCAGTGCCACATTTCCCACAGCTGCTCACAAGTATTGTCACGTCATCTTCAATCCCAAACCAGTGGTATGCACCCTTTACCCTGGCCAACGTTCTTTGGATGCCCTGGTGACCCGAATATGGAGAACTATGACAATGCTCTATAATTTCACGTCTGAATTTCCTTGGTACGACTAGTTTTTTCAATGCCGTGCCATCATTCCCTTCCCATATATAGTGCAGCACACCTTCTACCAGTTCAAATTGCTTGATTGTGAGCCAATATGCCCGGAGAGCGGGGGAGGTTGAACGAACATCATGGTCCGTGGGTAGATCGGAGTTGGCCAACCAACCACGGAGTGTTACAAGCTCATCATCTTCAGTTTGGGCATCAGCCATTTCCTGCTTAGAGTATGTGTTCAACCAATTACATTCCACGGTGTTCTCTGTATCTGTGACCTCGATACTTCTAATGGCTATCGGGACAATATAGTCCACACTTTCTTCAAACCGTTCCCAACTACGATGTAGTTTCCGGCAGTGTTCACAGCCGCCACATGGAAGCGTCTGTGGGTCGGCCCCAGCTTCATAGCAATCACAGCTGACTGTATCCGGGTCCATTCTCGACATAGCATCGGCGTTCGTATGCAACCTGCCAGGGCGATGTTGAATGGTGAATGTATATTGGCTAAGTTCCTCAAGCCATCTGGCGAGCTGGCCTTGTGGTTGTTTAAAACGGAATAGCCATGCGAGCGAGCCGTGGTCTGTTCGTAGTAGGAAATGTCGTCCCAACAAGTAGTGTTTAAATTGGTTCGTAAACACTACAATTGCGAGAAGTTCTTTACGAGTGACACAGTACCTTCTTTGGGCTGGTCCCAGGGTTTTACTGGCATACGCTACTACTTTTTCCATGCCATCTTGTTCCTGCGAAAGCACGGCCCCTATACTCTTGTCCGATGCATCGGTGTCCAGTGTAAATGCCCCTTCGACTGTGGGGTATGACAGAACAGGAGCAGATGACAGTGCCCTTTTTATTGTTTCGAAACAGCTGTCCGTCTCCTCCGTCCACATGAATGGGGCCTCTTTACGGCTGAGCATTTCTTGCAGCGGTGACACCAGTATGGCGTAGTCCTGAATGAAACGCCTGTAATAGTTTGTCAGGCCAAGGAATGACTGTAGCTCCTTGCGGCTCCTTGGTTGAGGCCACTCCATCACGTCTTTTACAAGTTCAGGATTGGTTGCAACTCCCTCTCCACTCACGACATGCCCCAGAAATGGCACGCTTGTTTGCATCATTTTGCATTTTTTAGGTTTCAATTTCAGCCCGTGGTCAAGCAACCGTTGAAACACCGCTGTTATGTTTGCAATGTGTTCTGTGAATGTGGTGCCGGTGATAATTATATCGTCTAGGTAGATGAGGACGATGTCCCACTGCATGCCTCGGAATACCAGCTCCATGGCCCTCTGAAATGTTGACGGAGCGTTGCAAAGGCCAAATGGCATCCTTGTGTACTCAAACAGTCCGTATTTGGTTGTGAAGGCTGTCTTAGCCATATCATCAGGATGCATCTGGACTTGGTTGTAGCCGCTCATGAGGTCAAGTGTCGTGAAGAGGCTGGATCCACTCAAGGTGTCGAGGCATTCTTCAATTTTCGGGATTGGGTAGGCATCTTTGATTGTGGCAGCATTCAACTGGCGATAGTCCACACACCAGCGGACACTGCCGTCCTTTTTTCGTACTAATACCACCGGTGATGCCCATTCAGACTGCGACGGCACTGCTATACCAGTGTCCAGATCTTTAAGCAACAACTGATGTTCCTCCCCCTGAAATCCAATCGGTGTTTTCCTTGCTGGCTGCCTGATTGGTGTTGCCTCACCAGTATTGATCCTATGAGTCACTGACTTAAAGCAACCCAGGTCGTGATCCCCTTCTGCGAAGACATTACGAAACTTATACAGCAAGTTGATCAGCAGTTGCTTCTCAGAGGCGCTCATTCTAGCTTCCACTTCCTGGTATAGAGGCAGTATGTGGGGAGGCAAATCCGATTCGCTGTAATCCTCCCTTGTGTCGGTTGTGCATTTATACGATTCACATTGGGATTCCAGGGTTTCGTCCATTGGCACCAGTTTTCCAAGATGAGTGTTTTTGGTAAGTTTTACCGGCTTATTTTCAAGATTGAGGACGCGGATTGGAACAGTTTCTTTTGCAGTTACAAGAACTGACCCTACTTGCAGTCCATTCTTCATTCCACTAGGATCCAAGACCATTGGGCTACTATCATTGTGCGATCTTTCTGCAACCCTACCGACAATGATCCTTTCTGACGCTGGAGGGATGACTTCGTCATTTTTCGCACAAACACTCACTGGGATCTCGCCTGTGGTTGCCCTTCCAATGACTACTTGATCGCCGAACACCAGATCGCCCTGCTTAGCCAATATTTTAGCATCAGACTCCCGCAAGAAATCAATTCCCAACAGGACTTTGTCCCTGATCGGTGCCACATATACCGGCCAGTCCCATTCTTTGTCACCAATTTGGAGTGTCGCAGTGACGCCCCCAAATGCTGGCATTTCTTCATTATCCGCAGCACTCAACAATTTGCACTTTTTACTGCCATCCGTAAATGCAATGTTAGCTTCTTCGGCTACGGCAGTAGATATTATAGTAGCGTCCGCTCCAGTATCCACTACGGCAGTCGTTTCAATGCCATTTATACTCAGTGGTATCATTATGCCTCTTCCCGTGCTGTCTAGGTGCGAAACTTTAATAGATTTCTCAGGCTGATGAGCTGGTTGTCTTGGACTGGGACTTCTGGAACGACTTGGGCACTCCCTGGAAATATGGCCCTGCCCACCACATCCATAACAACTAATATCTACCTTTGAAGGTGACGTTGATGCAGTTGGAGTCGTTTTGGCTTTCGTGCAGTCTCGAACCATATGTCCTCGCTCGCCACAATGGAAGCATTGTCGTCCAAACCCTGGACTTGGAGATCGATTTCGGCTTGTTTCTTGTCGCTTGTCGATGTGCGTTCTGAGTAATATCTCCTCTATTCGCTTTAACCGAGCATCCAGCTGGTTCACTGTAACGTACGTTGGTTTATTTTCGTAACCGACACGATTCACAGTTCTTTCATCATCATATTCATCGTCTGTGTCAACCCTGTCTGACCAGTTCACCCTTCGTGCGGTCCTTTCTTTTCTATCACTGTCCCTTCCCAGTGTTGCTTTGTAATTATGCTCCATCAGAGTTATGTCATTCAAAGCATGGTTGAGTGTCCTTGGGTTTTTGTTTAGTGCCTCATATGCAAGTTTAGTATTATTATACCCTCTCAGGAAATATTCTGCAGAAAGTTGATCTATCATATCCATGGTAACTTCAGGGAATGCTCTTGTTACTAACTTATTTATTTCTTCTGCGAATTCTTCGTTGGTTTCACCTGCACCTTGGCGCATCTCCGATAACTTTCTTCTAACCGTTGAAGGTGGATCTCTTGTTCCGAATCTGCGCGTCAGGTGTTGCTTAATCTGCGCATAGCTACTCAACACATCTTGTGGCAGTCCACATAGGTAGCGCATTGCTGCTCCTTGGAGGCATTGAAACACGCGGTCAATCTTGTCATTATTGTTCCAACCATAACGAGCTGCAAGTCTCTCGAATGGGGCAAAAAACACCTCTATGTCAATTCTACCATCATAGTTTGGCAACTTGATACTTGGCCCATAGTTTCCGTACCCTGTGCGCGGAGTAGCGTCTGTCTGTTCATTTTCTATTCTGTATTGACCAAATCTCATATTGTGGTCAGGTTCCTTAGGTTTGGCCCCCACATGTCTGGATTCCTCTCTGGTTCCCATGTAGTCACTTGGGTCATCTTCCTTCCATCGTCTGTCATATGCCATTGCTCCCCTGTAGTCTTCCGCCCCTT
>JBEVXV010000597.1:0-3287 GCA_040505915.1 Sedimenticola sp.
ATATCATCCAGGAAAGCTAGTAGGATATTCCATTGTAACCCTCTAAGCACCAAATCCATAACTCTGCAGTAGGTGGCAGGCGCATTACATAGCCCAAAACTCATTTTTACAAACTCGAACATCCCATACTTTGTAATAAATGCAGTTTTCTTTTGATCTGATTTCACTACGGGAATTTGCCAATAAGCCGAGTTTGCATCTAATTTTGAGAACCAGCGGTTTCCAGCCAGAGTATCTAAACACTCTTCAATCAAAGGCAGAGGGAATAAGTCCTTACTTGTTACTTTATTAAGAGCACGATAATCTAGGCACCATCGTACCTGCCCATCCCGTTTCCGGATTAACACCGGCGCCGCGGCCCATTCCGACACAGATGGCTGTATCACCTTAGCCTGTAACATTTTATCGAGGATAGCCTTCTCCTCATCAACGAAACAGACCGGGGTACGACGCATTCTCTGCCGGACCGGCTTGGCGGTACCAGTGTCAATGGCATGTTTGATGGCTGTAAAATTGCCCAAGTCAAATTCACTTTTGGCAAATATATCTTCGTATTCTATTATTAATGATTTGAGTTGGTCAAATTCAGTTTCCGAAATATGGGTTTTTGCCTTATTCAAAAGGTCGAGTAAATGGGGTGGAACATTTTCAGATACGCCAACGTGTTCTGGACCTATACGGGTTCTCCGAATTTGTGGACCATTTACCGGTGAGACGATCTCTACTTTGTGAGCTGCACCGATAAATTGGTCCTTCTTGAGAACTATGTTTCTCCCAGAAACATTTATGGCGCATACCATTTTCTCGCCTTCGCAAGGGAACAAAATACGGGGGATGATTGCGGGTACCTCTCCTCCAGGTTCCAACATTAGCTGGGTACCGGCATCTGCCTTACACGCAACCATTTTAACAGAGTTAGGCGGTATAACAGTTCTATGGGTCACGGTGACTCTCGAGATAATAGGAGAGCTCTTTGTAGGTTCTAAAATTAATGGAATTTCTTCTTCTCCTATTGTGATAAGTGCTTTATGAACGTTGATGATTACATGATGTTTTAACATAAAATCTAAACCCAAAAGCATATCATCTTCAATAGGGGCAACAATAATTTCTTCGGAGCATACCGTATTCCCCAACTCCACCTGAATAGGACCCACTACATACCCCTTAAATTTTAATTGACGGCCTGCGGTCTGCAATGTTATGCTTCGTTTGATTTTACATGGAGGTTTCAATATTTGAAATAGTTTATCTGACATTATGGTTACCTGTGCTGCAGTGTCGACTACTGCATTCACTGGCACACCATTTATGGATACAACCACTTTTAGCGTGGAGCTTGACCGCAGTTGATTGATTTTTACAATATTTTCATCTTGCACATTAGAATCGTCTCGGGGAGCCTCATTAATTTCATTATCTGGAGAAGTAGTTACAGACTGAGAAATGGTAGGACCTTGCAAGTCGGTCACCACATTGATCGGCTCCATGTGAAATGATTCTAGAGTGTCTGTAATTTGCTCATTAGAATCCTCTTGTTGAACCTCATCAAAGAGAAGCTCTAACGCCGTCAGGACACCGTTAGTCACACTACCTGGAACTGGCGAATCTTTTGACAGACCGCCTGTCCCTAGCAATGCGCGGTCCTTGTTCTCACATAGGCCTTCATCCTGTGGACTCTGGGTCGGTGCTGGGCCTAGCAGTCCGACCCGTCGTCGTTTAAATCCCCATATGGATATATTTCAGAGACCTTGGGGGGTAAATCGGGACAAGACGACTTATAATGTCCCTCTTTCCCGCAACCATAGCACCTAACTTTAGTAGTGCCTCTCACAGGTGACCTTGACCTTTGTTGGGCCATGCTAACAGACATGGTGTCTAATCGGTCCATGATCTTATCGAGTTTAGAATCCAGATCTTCTATTCTGGTCTCCAATTTCTCAATACGCTGGACCGTATTCCCTTTAGGTTTTGGGTCGTCCGAAAGGGCACCAAATTGTACTTGTTTTGGCTTATCGTTAGGCTTTGCTCTAAAAGTACGTGCCACGGTATACTGGTCATACTCCTCCAAATCATCTGGTTCACGATCCTCAGTATCTGGGTAGACAACGCTTCGGACTTCGTGTCGTGGACGTTCCTTCATGACTTTGTCCGTGTGTTGGAACCACCGGATCTTGTCCACGGTATCCTCCATGGTAGCTGGTCGCATATTGATAGCGTAGTGACCAGCCCCCCTATCGCTGCACCCTTGACAGACTCTAAGTATGGCCTGTCTGTAGATCTGGTTATCGGTAAGATCCGGATAGGCTTTCATTGCCAACGAGACCACCCTATCTGCCCAGTCCACTAAAGATTCCTTGGGATGTTGGGACGCATACTGAAAGTAGACCTGAGCGGTTTCTGGAAGTTCCTTCAGATCAAAGCGTCTTTCCAACCTATCAAGAATATCAAAGTAGTCTAGGTCAGGGTCCCGTTCCACTAATCGGGCATAGAATTCTCCCGCTTTATCGTCCAGGCACCAGCATAAGTTGTTTTTACGCTCCCTGGTGTTCCATCTTTGTTCTCGGGC
This sequence comes from Sedimenticola sp., assembly GCA_040505915.1. Classification (GTDB taxonomy): domain Bacteria; phylum Pseudomonadota; class Gammaproteobacteria; order Chromatiales; family Chromatiaceae; genus Vondammii. The sequence continues at coordinate 2,570 of JBEVXV010000597.1, forward strand.
AAAGGTGTTAAATTTCGTGATGAAGGATTTCCAATCTTTCTTCCCATCGTACGAAATGGATTTTGGCAATGGGGTGGTTCCTTTAGGTTGTTGTTGTGGCCGCCCCCTACCAAGATGTTCGTACCTATGGTAGAAACGTGGGTCATCTTCCCCTTGGTCGTCCTCCCTCATAGGAAATGTATGCGGCCATTCATCAGCGTAGGGCTCATTTTTACCAATTTGCCCAAAGCCGCCTACATCGGACTTCTTAGGTTTTGCCCCGAAAGTTTTCGAGTACCGGTCGTACACCTGTTCGCCCTGTTGCTTTTGTGTTTTCCAGTCGGGGGGACCAGTCAATTTACTCGCTGCCCGGTTAATCTTATCCAAATATTTCCGTTGGTCCTGCCGTTGTTTCAGGGCCAAATCATTTGAAGCATGATTTTTAGCCGCACTTCCCGACTGTATTGTGGGTGGACGCTTAGTGAGGATGTCCTCGAGTTGATTCATCCCATTCCCACCCGTTTTTTTCGGCGTTCGCTCAGGTGACTGGCTTTCCTCCTCAGAGATGACGCTACCCTCTCCCCCGTTTTCTTCGAAGACGTCGGTAAGATCTTGTGTATCCGTATCAAAATCAGGTACGTCTTTATTAGAAGTTCCCGGAGAAAAGTCGATCATCTCTGCCATTATCTCCTTGATGTTTCGGATCTTGAGTCTCGAAAAAGATTCAGGCGTGATATTG
>JBEVXV010000598.1:0-6769 GCA_040505915.1 Sedimenticola sp.
ACCAGTCAAATATACAACACAATCCTTCTTTGTCATCCAGGGCTCGACAATAATGTAACAAGTACAAAGATTGCTGCAAAAGGCAGCAAATATGGAGCTCCGCGCAAACAAAGCCAAAGTGTTATGTACAGTGAATTTTATTGGTTTAAAGGTTGTTTGAAAAGTGAGGTCATATATAGATGTGTCAACAGGGGTAAAATGTGTAGAAGAAAAGTGTGAAGTTTCAGAATGATAGGTTGAGAACTGTGGGAGGAGTTGATTACACAAAGTTAGAATGTTGAAAATGAAAGTGAAGGACGGACAGAGCCATAATATAATACGTCGTGTTTTCCAAAATGTACATGAGGGCCAAACTGGGTGAATGGGATTCTGGGAAGTATGAACACGATCGTTAAAATACACATCGCATGCGACCGATGAACTACCCAGAGCTGTGTTGAGAAAAGGTCGATTCGGTGCCAGCTGCCTTACCACACTAAATCAATTGGCTCCCCGCCCAATTTCAATAAACTCTTACGAGAAGGCAGGAATACTGTGGGCAATGCTACTCTGGCGCGACACGGGAAAGGTACAAGACAAGTCTTGGTCAGTGTGGGATTCAGAAATGCAGAAAATTAAAACGAATGTTTAGGTGATACAATGTGTTTAGATGTATTACAAAGAAACAATGGCGTTATGAACATGACGCTAACAGATTGAACATAAAATTGAAATCATAAAATTATCAAGAAATGGTATTTAAAATCAGCAAATGGATATAAACTAGAAATTGTGTTTGTAAAACACGGGAATATGCCCCCTAAGCATATAGTACAATTATGGCAGATCAGAAAAGCATAGGCAAATGACTAAGTTAAATAAGCTGGATTTTCGTAAAGAATAAAAAAAATGGCATGAAAAGGGGTGGTGCACATCTTCATTATGTGCAGAATGGAAGTGTGAAGTTTCAACTGGATTGGTTCAAAACTGTAGGAGGAGTTGATTACAGAAACTTGGTACTACTTATAGCAATATATAATAAAATGTGGGGGAAATGGCTAAGTTAAAAAAGCCAGATTTTCGTTAAAAAAATATGTTTTCGGCATCAAAAGGGGAGGTGCACATCTTCAATGCATGTAGAATACATAAGTAAAGTTTCAGATTGATTGTTTGAAAACTGTGGGAGGAGTTGATTACACAAACTTGGTAGTCCAAAGTGTGCATGGACGGAAGGACAGACGCACGCATGCATGCACGCACGGAACTTCAAGAGCAAAGCAATATGCCGCCCTTGTTTTCGCAAAAGGGGGCATAAAGAGGGATTGATTGAATATGGTTTCACGCCTGTGTAACAGCTAAGATCATATACGGACAGGTGAACAGGTCGAATTAGAATATCGTGATCTGATGTCAAAGATCACTTGGCCCCCTCGTCTAAAAGTAATGCGAGAAGCAGTACTCCTACTACTCGATGGGGTATAACCCGATTCTACTCTTACATACAAATTGCCATACCTCTTAGGGGTAGAACCTGATTTAACTCCCAGGTGTAAGAAAAGCCAAAAGGACCAGGGAGAAAAATCATGTACAAAAGATTTCGAGATAAGGAATCCTATCGTTGATTGATTGATTGATTATGGTTTAACGTCCGTTCAACAGCAAAGGTCATATACAGACGGGTCGGCAGGTTCGAATCCTGCTCATCACCTGTGTTGGGGGAACACCAACATAGGGGAAAATTCTCATGTATAAGCACTGAATGTATTTCCATCGAGAAACACATACATTCAGTCTTTATACTAGAATATCCTGATCCGGTGCCAGGTCCTAGACACCAGAATAACTGAGCCCAACCCCTAAAAGTAATAGGAACCAAATTGCCATACCTCTTTTAGGGTAGAACCTGATTTAACTCCCAGGTTTAAGAAAAGCCAAAAGGACCGAGGAGAAAAATCATGTACAAAAGATTCCGAGATAAAGAATCCTATCGCTGAAGTCCCTGTACTTGCCTCTTACGAGAAGCAGGACATACTGCGGCTAATTCTATCTCGGAATCAGACGAAGCTGATTCCACCCCCACACCACAGGGGGGTAAAGCGAAAATAAACCTGTACATGAGGGCCGAACCGGGTAGGCTGGGATTCATATCAGGATGAAAACCATTGTTAAGCTATCGACCTGAACCACCCTGCCACCGTGGATATAAAAGAAGTGAAACGGCCATATATTATTAAATGCACATGCATAGAAAAGTCATCTAAAGACAATGTATATGTACATGTATTTACATACAAACAAAGCAGCATGACTAGATAATGTATATTTCACGATGACTTAGCAGAGAATGTTTGTTTGTTTGGTTGGAAGATAATTCAATGAGCCCTATTACAGAAGGGTGAACAGGGTCGAATGTTGTATTTCACATGTATGAAGGTGAGAAAATTCCAAAATCGTAACTGAATATTTATATCAAGAAAAAAAATATATTCAGCCGTGAAATTAGAATAATTTGATCTGGTGCCAGGTCCTCAACACACCAGAATCACTACTACTGACTAGGCACCATTGCTGAAAAGTAATAGGATTAGCATTAGCTGTAATCTTACTACTATTTAGTCCAACTCAACTGTCACATATAAGAAAGAGAAAAATGTACCCGAGGATCGAATCGGGTAGAATGGGATTCCGGAAAGGATGAACATCATCGTTAATTACACATTAGCCACGCAACCACAAGCTATTGAACTCATACAATACTAATCGTCCAGGCTACATACTGAACATCAATTCATGCCAAAATGTTGCAAACATAAAGTTAAAAATAAATGACATTTTAAATCTGACAGCAAATAGATGTAAATACTAAAAGAAGTGAAATAGGTATATTTGCTTGAATTTTTTTTTCACCTTATACACTTGATTGATTGAATATGGTTTTGCGTCCGTTCAACAGCGAGGTCATATACAGACGGGTTCAACGGGGTTGATTCCCGTATTTCACCTGTACGGAGGAGGGGGGAAAATCCAACAAATCAGGGCTCGCAGCTTACATCTAGAAACCTAGTGTTTCAACCCTACATGATGTAAACATTAAGCGCTGAAATTAGGATAATCCTGATTTGGTGCCAGGTCCTTACCACACCAAATTCACTTAGCCTCTCCCCATATAATCCGGTTCAATTTTCACACGTACAAAAACGCCAAAACAGAAAAGAAAGCCAAAAGAAATATGTATGCAAATGAGCGTCAAACCGGGTTGAAAGGGATTCCGGTAAGAATGAACCCCATCGTTAAATTGCTCTTCTCTTTCGGTAGTCGAATGTGTAACTACCGGAGCAGTTTAATGTCATACTCGGGACCCCTTATACACTTGACAAATTGAGTTATCTAAGACCGGGAAATCACTTGCTATTTACATACGAACAAAACACGATGACTAGATATTTAAAGTTACCAGAGAAAATACTATATTGAACTCGTACAATAATAATCGTCCAGCCTATACCTACTTACTGGACATCATTTAAAAACACTGCAAACAGAAAGTTCACAATAAATGATAATTTAAATCAGCAAATATACTGAACAAAATATGTTTAGCACGGATGCTATTTTGGTCCCTGATTACATAAGCTTTTGAACCGATTATAACATGATACAAGCATTATGAATATGTCAGACACATAATTAAAACATGACATGTATGCAGATAAATGAAAAGGAAAGATTCAAATTGCAGAGGTCATTGTCAATCCTGACACTTGTAGATAAATGGCTAAAACACAAAGTTAAAAATGGTTATTAACTCTTTCAACACTACAGACCTCTATAGTGCCAACGTTTGCAAACAGTGCAGATCCAGATGAGCTGGCTCGTAACGAGCCATCTCATCAGGATCTCCACTGTTTGTCAATAATTTTCAAATTGAAAATATGCCCTATCTCAAGAATGGACTAGTCTGAAAATTTGAATTGACCAATGAAATAGTTCCAAACATTAGGATGGAACAATCCATTAAGTTACTTAGGGTTGAAAGGGTTAATAAGTGAAAATATACATCATTGGTAACCAGTGCAAACCAATATTGAGACGCAATGGTCATGATGGTTCTAATATTGAGTTGCAATGGTTGAGAAAAAAACTAGAACATTCGCCGACGAACGCATTGTATCCCCCTTGTTGGGCCATGTCACAAAAAAAAACAAGTGATGAATGTGTGCAAGTCTAGTGAGTGTACAGCCAATAGTATTAGGAAATGAATTATGAACATGTATTGCTTGTTTTCAAATCCTATCATGTTGTATTGTATTGTGTTGTGCCATTGACAATTTATAATAAAAAAAAAAAAAAAAAAATGTTAAAAAAACATATTTACAAAAATTTCTAAGTCATTTGACCTTGAGGGTCAAGGCAACATGGGTGGGTGGTACAATGAATATATGAATGGTGATGAGCATTGTTAAAAAAAAATAAAAAAAATAAAAATAAAAATTACCCGAAATTTTCTACGTCATTTGACCTTGACCTTTGAGGGTCAAGGCAGGGTCAAGGCAACATGGGTGGGTGGTAGAATGAATCTATGGATGGTGATAAAAATCTATGCCAAATTTCAGACCAATTCCCCAGTTGTAGGAGGAGATATAAGTAAAACAAAAACTTTAATAAAAACTTTAATAATAAAAATGTTAACCAAAATGTTAATAAAAACTTGAACCAAAACTTGAACCAAAACTTTAATGTTGATTTTTCCTAATATCTCAGGGTCAAGGGGCACTCCGTATACCCGCTATCTATGCATGAAAAAAAGTTTCGTTGAAAAAATACATACGGTATTCGAGTTATACTCCGAAAAGCGAGGTGTCTGCGGACGCAGCGGCGGTGTGACGACGTCAAATCCATAGTATCCCCCGACTATCGTCTTGGGGATACAATAATGCGCAAACGAGAGAGAGGCTTGGTTAAAAATTAGAAAAGTTGCAGTTACATTATTTAGTCATAATATATGTGGCCGTGACTGGAGAAATGGGGCTTATGGGATTTCATAGATGGGGCTTATGAGATTTGTTCCCATCCTAGCTCCAGGTCCGCTGGGTATATAATGTTTGTTAGAAGCATGGTGGATGTTTCAATGACTGAATGGCGAACAGTGTAGGCCCTGATCAGACTGTGCGGATGCGCAGGCTGATCTGGGGCTGCATGGTCGCATAGACCATAAGCCCCATTTCTCCAGTCACGGCCACATATAACAATACAATAGTGGCTTACTAACTTTGCTAGGTTGGCACTAAGGTTTTAAAAGTAGTAGCCAAATTTTCCAAAAGAGCGAAAAGACGCTCAAATTTTAAAGATTTTCTTCTGTAAATGCAAAAAACACAGTAGTTTTTCAAATAATTTCTCAATTATTAGTAGCCATTGGCGATTTTGGCTACAGCTAGTGCCAACCTAGACTAAGTTAGGCTTTCAGCACAAAACAGCAGGATAGTATGTACATAGTATATAGAAACATGCATATGTTAATAGCACTGTATAATGTAACGACATGAGAATGGTGACAAGACAATGAATATGCATTAACCCTTTCACGCATTGGTCCAACTGTTGCTGGGAATGTTGGAATCATTTGCAAATGGTGAAGGTACCTATGAGATGACTCAGTCCAAAGTTATGCAAGTTTTAAAGTCTGCATAATTTATGCAAATTTGTTCCCAAACTAATTTTAAAAAACGTTTCTGCGTCGCAATAAAATCATTAAAATCAATTCAACACATGAATGTTTTTTAAAATTAGTTTTGGATGAAATTTGCACAAATTATGCACAGTGAAAAGGCTTAGTTACTGTTCAATAATGAAAACTAGAATACTTCTGTTCATAGAAGATGGGATGCCCCAACTGCCGTTTTGTCGAAAAAAAAAACTTTAATATAAATTTCTAAGTCATTTCACCTTGACCTTTGGCCAGCATGTGTGTGGTGCATGATGAAAATATGGATGCTGGTGAATGCTTATATGAAGTTTCAAGTAAATTGGTGAAGCGATAGCTGTGATATATGGTACTTAATAAATTTAATGCAAATGGGATAGACAAGACGCCTGGTCGGACAAGGGTAATCCTAGATGCCCCTTGCACTATCGTGGTGGGGCATAATAAACTTTTATCCCTGCTTGCTTGTTTTAACCCATTACAGGCGGGATACCACTATAGGGGTATCAAAATTTCAAAACAAATATATAGATTTTTCTCATTTCTCAACAAAAGTATATGTTGTGACCACTGATTTGAACCGTCTCGGCAAGACGGTTCAAATGAGTGGTCACAACATATACTTTCGTTGAGAAGTGAGAAAAATGTTGAGAAATGTTCATCATAAATGTCGTGAATCCATAGACTTTAATGGGTTAATACTAATGTAAAAGTCAATAAGAATAATACAAGAAATCAATTGCAAGCTGTGAAAATAACTATGAAATCCCTTGGTATCCAAGTTAATCTCAGCCACGATAATTTCCGAATTTATCTGCACGAAATGTTTTCCGAATGTCTCTATCACTTGTGAAGATTTGCTAAAAGTAAAGGAACTATTTGCTTATGTGGATGTACACAGTTTGCAAGTATTTGTGTGGTGGTCAATAGATGTCAAATGGAATGTTTGCTACAGAACACTAGCAAACAGTAGAGATGAAGATGAGACGACTCGATCAAAGCAAAGTGATTCGGATCTTGTGTATTAGTCTATGGTAGTGAAAGGCTCGAGTACTGTGCCATAATACATTTCTACCGCAACTTGCATAT
>JBEVXV010000599.1:0-4096 GCA_040505915.1 Sedimenticola sp.
AGGCATGAAGCCAATCCCGATGGCTACAATCCGAAATCCATGCGTGAATCCAATCCTCCAATTAATTTATTAGATGTGGACTAAAATGCCAAATGAATGGGATATCTGACCCAGGCCGCTAGAATTTCCGCCACAACAAACTATATGAATCTTGAGTTCTTGACCCCCTGATTCATATTTTGTTCCCCCAAATTCTAGGGGCACAACATTTTTTGAAGTTCTTCTGCAAACTCATCTAAAAACTTGTCGTTTCCAGCGTCCGACAAATGAATGCCATCCGGGCGAAATAGGTTAGGGGAGTCACAGTTCAAATCATGCACGATAATCCCCCCCGGCGTGTGCTGACGCAAGGCCACTCGTCCGGCCCTATTGATTCTACGGTATTTCCTAATCAAAGTGGATTGATCCTGCCAACACATACGGGGGAGGATATTCGACCACACAATATGAGTGGCCACAAATACTGAACGTAGATAAGCAATATCTTTGTAAATTTGAGTTATGAATTGACCTATGTGTTGATTTTCAATGTCATTTCCGCCCAAATGTATTAGGATCAAAACGGGTTTTTTGCTAAAAATCATCTGGCCTTGAATGGTGGACAAGAGCTGCCTCCAGCACATACCCCTTTTTCCCAGCCATAAAACCCTGTATGTGTCCGGCAACCGTAGGTTGCATGTGCCGTGTTCTGCTGCTCTGATGGACGCCCAATGTATGAGGGAGTCACCCACCATCCATATGTCTGAAATAATCAGTCAATATTTTGTTCTTGTTATAAGTATAGCTAACAGTTATACCTCCATTCTGATGTATCTTTTGTAAACGTTTGATTGCCATCTACCCATCCTCTGAATATTCTCAGAGGGAATACCCTGTGAAGCTAGGCTAGTGGCTCTACCAATCCGGAATGAATGTGTCTTGAAAACCCCAACTGGTAATCCAAGACTGTGAATTGTTCTTGATAATACACCAGAAAATTGTGACCTTTTCATTGGAGATCTGTTGATGTGACAAAATAACAGTCCGTGGTGGCTAGGTCTAAGTGCTAGATATTGCTGTAAAGCGGTTACACAACATAATGGGTCAGGGTATGTTCTGGGGATCCGTAATATGGTGGGGGGGCCTGTCTGATTAGTTTTGGAAAAACGTATACGGATCTGTAGTGCTTCACCATGGGGTTCAACAACAAGGTCAGTGATTAATAACGGTTTATTTGCCTGTGCTTGAGTGGTAAAAACTACTTCGCTAACCCGAAGCATTCCGTAGTATGTCAGCAGATATGCTGCTGTAAACAATATTACCTCGTATCTAGAAAAGCATACACTAGGCAGTGCAGAGACCACCTTCGTCAGAATGGACAGTGTTATTGGGGCCCTATTATCATGGGTCAGACGTGATCTACGACAACCTTCGATCAATTTTCTAACAATGAAAAGTTCTGTAGGGTCCTGCCAACTATTGGTCTTATGAAAGAAACTAATTCCTGATATATATGTAGATATCGTAGTCGCAGCATAACCTTTTTCAAAACAACATGAAATGAAAAATATTATATGAGAGACCGGTGCAGGCCACACTGCATTGAGCTTATAGTTCTTTCTACAATCAGAAAAATTCTTGAGTGCATTCTTGTATACGGAAAGTGAATTGGATGCCACACTAGCGACTAACAGCTTTTGGGCTCTAGACCGAATATCCCCCACAGATGGGCTGGTACTGGTGCTGGCATGAGATCGGCTCCTGGGACCAGCTCGCGGAACTTTTCGATCTGTAACCGAGAGAGACTATCTGTAATTACATTCTTTGTGCCGGCTACGTGAGCAGCTTTTACACACAAGTTCAACTCCAGACACTTCAACATCATTGCCCGCACCAACACCATCACATTCTCAGACTTTGACGTCATTGTGTTAACAATTGAAACAACTGCTATATTATCACACCTGAATAATAGTTTCTTATTCTGTAATTGACTGCCCCAGACGTGCAGAGCTACAATTATGGGGAACAACTCCAGGACCGTGATATCTTTTGTCAACTCACAATCATGCCACGCCTTAGGCCACTGAGCATATGTCCACTTTCCACCAAAGAAAATGCCAAAGCCGAGACCTAACCCCGCCGCACTATCAGTGAACAATTGTACATCCTCATTTGACACCCAAAATCTATCGTGAAACACAGAGATGCCATTGAAATGTGCAAAGAACTTGAGCCACATCACCAAATCTTGTCTAATGCCTTTCTTAATTCTCACATGATGATGCGGTTTCGTGAGGCCACAGATTGAATTTACCAGCCTGCGACAAAATGGTCTGCCAGGTACTACTGCTCGACAAGCGAAATTGAGTGATCCAATGAGGGATTGCATAACCTGGAGTGTCACCTTTTCTTTCATTAACACCGCCTGTATTTTCTCAATTAATTCGTTTACTTTTGATGTAGGGACCCTAACAATCATTTTTTCTGAATCAATCTCTAGTCCAAGAAAGATTATTACTGTTTTAGGACCTTCAGTCTTCTCACTAGCCACAGGTACACCCAAATCACACATACACCTCATAAACTCAAGCATTATCGACTTACAATGGTCAGTGTCGCTCCTTCCACCAAATAGAAAGTCATCCAAATAACGGACTACGGAACCTGATTTACTCCGGCGTCTAACAGCAAATTCCAAGAAAATTCCAAATGCTTCAAAAGTTGCACAACTAATGGAACAGCCGAAGGGCATTGCTTTGTCAAAATAGAATTTGTTGTCAAATTTAAAACCCAACTGTTCAAAATCTGTTGGTGACACACGAAGGAGACGAAATGCACTTTTTACGTCTGTCTTACCGAGTAAAGCGTTCGGACCTAAGTCCTGCACCATCTTAACAGCATCATCAAAAGTCGTGTATTGCACAGAGCACAATTCTGGGTCAATATAATCATTTAGAGATTGGCCAGCTGGGTACGACAAATGGTGGATCAATCTGAACTCGTTAGGCTGCTTTTTAGGGACTAAACCCAATGGAGAAATACGCAAATTTTTAAAAGGGGGAGAGAGGAAAGGCCCTGCTACTCGGCCCGCAGAAATTTCATCAGCAATTTTTGTTCTAACAATCTGAGGATAAATCACAGCAGATTGTAAATTACGAGCATCTGTAGCCTCCCTAGGCCCTGAATAATGTAGTGAAAAACCGTTACTGAAACCATCTAAGAGAAAATCTGCCGCTTTGCTGTCATATCCCACCATTTCTTGCTTTAGGGCCTTGATATTAACGGGGGTATGCGCCAACTCAAGTTTTTGTTTATGACTGTAGCCACCCTCGGCGGCTATTTGTGAATCGGCGGCTATTTGTGAATCGTCCCCGAGGGTACGGTCCCCCCCGCCCCCGAAATGAACGACCAGACCCTTGACCCCGGCTAATAGATGAATTCGACCTAGGACAGGTCACTTTTGCATGTGTCTGTGCATGGCAGCCCGAACAAATATGCGAATATCTGCAGGGGTCCCATCGGCAGTGACCCCTGTTAAAATCCAGACACGGCAGTTTTGTGACAGTAGATCGTGCCTGGGGGCCATGAATCGTATGCGAGGACGAGAATGTTGGTGATGACGAGGGCGAAAATGACATCACCCTGAGCCACAGATCGGGATTTATTTTGTTCCAACTCTGGGCTTTAATACCCTGACGCAGACGAAATTGTTCGTCATACGACCTCCACGAGTACCCACCATGTCGGCGTGCGGCATCACGGATGACAGACATATAATGTAGTAAATCCGGCCCTTGTTCTGCATGTTTTCGCATGTATATACTTGAAAAAATCAAGAAAGCGTCAGACCAGGCCTCAATATTTGGAATCCTGTCTGATATAGTTTTTGGCTTGGTTTCTAACATGCCCATTTCGTTTATTCTAAGACAACCACCCGATGACATCTCATCAAGGTCAACACCCCCTTTTAGGAGTAATGCCAAATTTATATATTTGTTTTGGTATATTTTTTGGCAAATTTGGTCGGGGACGTGAGATGTGAAATCATCGTCGGCACAAGGAATTGTTTCGATTTCCGAATTTTCAAAAATCGAAAGGGGGTTCCCCGCAGCAG
>JBEVXV010000600.1:0-10936 GCA_040505915.1 Sedimenticola sp.
TTCATCTGCCCATTTTTTGCAAACTACTTGCATGATGGGTAGCATCTAACAGTTTGATGCTGGTAAGGTTTTTTAATTTATGCGGCGGCTCTATAGTGAGATTTGGCTCAACCTGCCAACTGGTTCATCTCAAATATGGGCAGAAGAATGGCGATGACGATGGCCAGTACCACACCACCCATAAAAACAATAAGCAGGGGTTCAAAGATGGCCACAACCATCTCGGCGAGTGACTGCATCTCCCGCTCCTGATTCTCTGCGGCACTCTCCAACATGGTATCCAGTTGGCCACTGGATTCACCGCTGGCGATGAGGTGAATGGTAAGCGGTGGGAATAGTTTACTCTGCTTCAGGGCGTGGCTTAGAGCCATCCCTTCCCTCACGCGCACGGCGGCATCTTTTACCGCATTGGTCATCGCCAGGTTTGGCATCACTTCACCGGCAATCCGCAGGGCGGTCAATAGTTCAACGCCGCTGTTGGTCAAAATGGCAAGGGTGCGGGTAAAACGGGCAGAGTTTCCACCACGAGAAAAGCGGCGAATAAAAGGTGCAGAGAGCAGAAAACGGTGATAACCCAGTCGATAGCCATCCACCTGCAGAAGCAGGCGGAACAGGAGCCATAAAACAAGCAGGGCAGTTAATAACAGCAGGCCATTCTCTCTGAAGAAATCACTGCTCTGGAGTAATATTTTGGTCATTAGGGGCAGGTTTTGCCCCAGGTTGTCGAAGACCTGAACAATCTGTGGGACTACATAGGTGAGCAGGCCCATGACCACCAGTAGAGAGATCAGGGTGAGTAGAACCGGGTAGATCATGGCCAGCTGAATTTTCTGGACAATTTTCTGATGCTCTTCCAGGTGCTCTGCCAGTTTAATCAATACATTGTCCAGCTTGCCGGATGTTTCCCCCGCAGAGACGGTGGCTACATAAAGTTTGGGAAATGCATTGGAAAAACTGTTGAGGGCACTTGCGAAATCCTGCCCCTCCAGTACTTTGCCTCTTACACCGAGATAGATCCGGCGAGCCTGCCGCTGCTCAGTCTGTTCCGAAACAGCAGAGAGCGCTTCATCCAGAGGCATCCCCGAGCGGCTCAGGGTGGCGAGTTGGCGTGTAAAGAGAATAAGATCGCGTAGATTAAGGCGCGGCCCGCCGAACAGCCCGCTACCTCCTTGGTTTTGTGGCTGGACACTGGCATCTATAGAGACAGGGGTCAGCCCCTGATCACGCAATAGCATCCGTGCTTGGCGTGGTGAGTCACCCTCGATAACTCCTTTTTTCTTTCGCCCGCTCTGATCTAACGCCTTGTATTCAAAGGTGGCCATCTGATTAGCTCTCCCGAATTACGCGAACCATCTCTTCAATGCTGGTTTCACCTTGAAGGACCTTGTCAGCAGCGCTTTGACGGATGCCGGGATAACGATTGAGTACATGCCTGTTGATCTCATGCTCACCGGCATTGTCATGGATCATGGTGCGTACCTGGTTATCAATACGCACCACTTCAAAGATTCCCGCCCGGCCCTTATAGCCCAGCTGATTACAGTCAGTGCAGCCAGTGGCCCGGTAGAGTGTGGGAGCCGATGCGTCAGGATTTAATCCAAGGGTATTTAGCTCGCTCCCTGCTGCGGTATAGGGCTCTTTGCACTCGGAGCAGAGTTGACGAAGCAGCCTTTGAGCCACCACGCCGATAATGCTGGATGAGAGGAGGAAAGGTTCGATCCCCATATCGCGCAGGCGGGTGATAGCACCGACAGCAGTATTGGTGTGTAGGGTTGAGAGTACCAGGTGTCCGGTGAGACTGGCCTGTACTGCAATCTCAGCAGTCTCCAGATCGCGGATTTCACCCACCATTACCACATCAGGGTCCTGACGAAGTATGGCGCGCAAGCCACGGGCGAAGCTCATATCAATTTTGCTGTTGACCTGAGTTTGGCCGATGCCATCGATATAGTATTCGATGGGATCCTCTACGGTAATGATATTGCGGCTGCGCTCGTTGAGTTGGGTCAATGCGGCATAGAGTGAGGTGGTTTTTCCTGATCCCGTAGGGCCGGTAACCAGTACGATACCGTGAGGACTCTGAATCAGCGACTGTAGGACCTGGAGCTCTAGCGGTGCCATCCCCAGTTGTTCTAGATCGAGCCGCCCTACCTGCTTATCGAGTAGCCTCAACACCACTCGTTCTCCATGGCCAGAAGGCAGGGTGGAGACACGCACATCGACGGCCCGCCCGCCGACACGCAGTGAGATTCTGCCATCCTGAGGCATGCGTTTTTCGGAGATGTCCAGTCGTGCCATGACCTTGATGCGTGATATCAGCATTGGCCCCAGTGCGCGTTGTGGCTGTAGTACGTCGCGCAGAACACCATCTACGCGCAACCTTACCGCCAGACGGTCTTCGTAGGGTTCAATATGTATGTCTGATGCATTCTCCTTTACCGCCTCGGCAAGCAGGGCGTTGATCAGTCGTATGATGGGTGCTTCATCTGCATTCTCAAGCAGGTCCTCAGGTTTGGGCAGATGCTGGGCGATCTCATCCAGATTGATGTCTTCACCGATGGTTGCCGCTACATCTTGTGCCTCTCCCGCACCACGTTCATAGGCCTTCTGCAGCAGTTGGTCAAATTGTGGGGCGGAAACTTCACTGAAATCTAGCGGTACATCGAGAAAGCGTCTGCTCTCAATCAGTGCATGGGCTGGCGTGGCCTTGGTGTAGGCGAGGGTAAGGCCTTTGGCTGTTGTCTCTCTGATTACCAGTTGGTGCCGCTTTGCAAAACCGTAGGGGAGGGTTTGTGGTGGGGCTGAATCTGGCATGCCTTTAATCCTGATGGCCCATTATGTTGAAGAAATCCTCAGCCGTATTATCGGAATTCCATGAGTTGACCGCAGGCAACATAGGCGGGTTCTCCTCGGGCATCAGAGGTACCCCGTTCTCTTGTCTTTTCTCTTGCAATGAGCGTATACGTGTATATTTTCTGCTGGTTAAATCGCCACTGTGTTGTCTGTTGCGGATGATCTGTGGGCGAAGGAAAACCATTAGGTTCTTCTTTTCCATGGCGCTGCGGTGATTTCTAAAAAGATGTCCCAGCAACGGGATATCACCCAAAACAGGTACTTTTCCCATATTTTCTTTCAGTGAGTCTTCCATAAGCCCACCCAGTACAACAACCTCTTCGTTATCAACAAGAATGGTGGTTTTGATAAGACGTTTGTTTGTAGTCAGCCCTTCTGTACCTGATTCAGTGTCGACACTGGATATCTCCTGCTCAATGGTTAGCCTGACGGTATCGCCTTCATTGATATGGGGTGTCACCTTCAACTTTACGCCAACATCATGCCGTTCAATGGTCTGAAAAGGATTGGTCGCACCTGCTGAATCGTTATTGGTGTACTGGCCTGTCACAAAGGGGACGTTTTGGCCTACATGGATAGAGGCCTCTTCATTGTCCATCGTTACAAGTGATGGTGTCGAGAGAATGTTGGTGTCGCTGTTACCAGAGAACGCCTTAAGCAGAATATGAAGGTCACCGGACCGAAAAAATCCCAGGCTAAACCCACTGCCGATGGTAGTGGGGTAGCCGCTGATGGTTGAACCGACCGTTGAGGTCAGGGGCAGGCTGGTGCCTGCGCCAAAACCGTTACCCGGGGATTGGGTATGCCACTCCACGCCAAGTTCTACTGATTTGTTGTAGCGAAGCTCAACAATGATCGCCTCAATCAGCACCTGTGCGCGTCGCACATCAAGCTGTTTTATCACCGACTTCAGAGAGCGCATCAGAAAGGGAGGAGCGGTGACCACTAGGGAGTTAGTAGCCTCATCGGCCTGGATATCAAAGCGCCCACCGGCAGTACTTGCTCCCTTCTTTACCGCTTTTGTTTCTGACTTGACCTGTTGATCTCCCACGCCACGAAGCACCTCTACAAGCGTCTTGCTGTCGGCAAAACGCAGTGCAATCACCTCGGTGTTATCATCGTTGGGCACCTCCTTGTCTAGCTGCGCAATGAGCAGCCGGATGTTGCTACGCCAGCCCGGCTCACCACTGACGATCAGGCTGTTGGTACGCTCATCTGCAATTAGGCTGTTGGTGCTGGTGGTCGCTTTCGGGTTTTTTGGTACCGCCTTGGTAAGTGAGTTTAGCGTGGCCGCCAAGTCGCTTGCCTGAGAGTAGCGCAGTGCGATGATCTCGATATCCAGGTCATTGGCTTGGTCGATTCTTTTAATGATATCGACGATGCGATTAACATTAGCCGCGCTGTCAGCCACCACTAGGGTGTTACTGTTCGGGTGGGCCGCGAGGTGTGCATGCTGCGGTAGAAGCGGACGCAAAATAGGCACCAGTTGTGTTGCATCGGCATGACGCACCTGAACCACGCGGGTGACCAGCTTGTCTCCTTTGCCGGTTTGCGTGTCACTGGCGGTGGGTACGGTGTCCTTGGTGGCAATGGCCTGGGGTATGATTTTGATTGCTCCTCCACTCGGTACCACAGAGTAGCCGTGTACTTTAAGTACAGAGATGAAGATCTCATAAATACTCTCAGGGGCGACAGGTGCCGCAGAGACCACGGTGACTTTACCCTTGACTCTTGGGTCGATGATAAAGGTCTTTCCTGTCATCTCTGAAACAGTGGCGATGAACGCCCGTATGTCGGCATTATTCAAGTTGAGCGTCATCGTCTGTGACTCAGTGCCCTCTGCCGTAGTCTCTGCAACTACCGATGACAGTGAAAGTGCTAGCAGTAGTATGATTATGTATATTTTTTTTAACATGAAAATCGTTTATTTATCCTAATGTTCAGGCTTGGTGGTGCAAGTGGATTGTCAAATGAACAAGCTCTCTTCCTGCCTGCATTTAAATTCTTTTTGGTTTATTAGTTTTGCGTGATGGGTGAGAGGGTATGGCGGTGGCTGGAAAAGCTATATTGGGATTACTCCTCGTGTTATTGAGTGAGCCCGGCTTTTTCAGGGGTAGCGACTCATATTGACCATTACGCTCAAGCGTGACCCTGTTCGCCTCAACAGCATACAAGACGGCATTTCCTGGCAGTTCGCCT
Organism: Sedimenticola sp.; assembly: GCA_040505915.1. Taxonomy (GTDB): domain Bacteria; phylum Pseudomonadota; class Gammaproteobacteria; order Chromatiales; family Chromatiaceae; genus Vondammii. The sequence goes on from JBEVXV010000600.1 coordinate 5,053, forward strand.
CCAATCCGGTAGATTTTATGGCTCCCGCCCTTCTCGGAGATGATAGCCCAGCCATCACCTGTTTTTTTATCTGAAAATACCCCCAGCAATTCAAGCTTGAGTCGGGTTTTAGGGGCAATTACAACTTTTTTCTTTGGTGCAGGAGAAGTTTTTCCGAGCACAGCACCAAACAGATGCCACTGTGCGATTTCACTATACTGTATCTTTTGTTCTCCACCGCTCTTAATTGTTGATTGTTTAGCGTCGGCAGGTAGATTGTTTGCAGCTGAAGTGCTTTGCTTGAATGCCAGCAGGCTGGTGTTGTAACAGGCATATGCCAGCGCTCCCGCTGAACACAGAAGGAGAATTAACTGCAAAAGTTTATTGTTGGAATAACTGGCCGACACTGTCCGATCCTGGAGATAAAGTTAGCTTGCCATAGCCTTTCGTTCTTTTGTGAACGATCAATCATACTATGTGTATGCTCACAATGGTAAGGATTCTATTAGTTGTCTGTTTCTGGAATAGGAGGGGGTACTATTTTTTATGAGGGGAGATCGGTTACCATAGTCCTCAGCCTTGAATTAGGAGTGCCCCCTGAGGTCTTTTTGGTATATAAATTGTGACTATTCAGCTCGGTTCGGGGTCGGAGTCGATTGCGCCGTAAATAAGGTGCATTTCCACCCATCTTGACGCAATCGACTCCGACCCCTGGTGAAAACAGCCCCAAAATTAGGTATAGCTGAATAGTTACTATAAATTTGGAAAAATATAAGGAGTCAGTTTTGCGTGGCGAAAGGATAAAACCCCAGATTTCTGGTACAGGTTACAGCAGGGGTTTCACCCTGATCGAGATTATGGTTGTGGTGGTGATTCTCAGCATTCTTGCCGCCATGGTGGTGCCGAAAATCATGAGCCGGCCTGATGAAGCCCGTGCGGTTAGAGTTCAGCAGGATATTCGTGCCTTGGGCGCCTCGCTGAATCTCTTCAGATTAGACAACTTTAGCTACCCCACTACCGAACAGGGACTGGAATCCCTGGCAGTGAAGCCCGGCGGGCTTCCATCGGGTGCCAATTGGAAGTCCGGTGGCTATATCGAACGTATCCCCAAAGACCCCTGGGGGGCACCTTATCGCTATCTTCAGCCAGGTTCTCATGGTGAGTTCGATCTCTACTCCCTGGGAGCCGACGGTGTAGCGGGTGGTACCGATGCCGGTAAGGATATCGGCAACTGGAATCTGGATTGAATTTTACACTCCATGATCACCAGGCAAAACGGGTTCACCCTGATCGAGCTTCTGGTTGTTGTCTTTATTATCGGCATAATCAGTGGGGTTGCTGTGCTCTCCGTTGGTGGTGTGAATGGTGGCCGCAGGCTTGAGACTGAAGGGCAGCGTATGGGGTACCTCTTCTCCCTGGCAACCCAGGAATCGATACTTCAGGGCCGCCCTGTAGGGGTCACTTTGAATGATGCAGGTTATGGGTTTGTTATTGCAGGCGTGGAAGAGTGGGGTGAACTGGAAGGTGAGCCTCTACTTGCAGCGCGAACACTGCCCGATGATTGGCAGCTGGAGCTAGTCTCTGGTGGCTACCAGAAGCCTTCAGCCTCTGAGGTAGACGTAGAGGAAGAGAAGGGGGAGGGAGTGATACCGCAAATCATTTTTTTCCCTAGTGGGCAGATCTCTCCATTCATACTTCGACTGAGTGACCTCTCTACCGATACCAACTATCACCTGGAAGGTTTGGCAACTGGCCAGATCAAGCGCCAGGTTGAGGCATCTAACCGGTGAAGCGCTACCGCTTGAATAAAGGCTTTACCCTGATAGAGGTGGTTGTCGCTTTGGCGGTATTGACCATTGCCATGGCTGCGCTCATCAAGGCGGCAGGAAGCAATGCGGCAAACCAGACCTACTTGGAGGAACGCACCTTCGCCAACTGGGTAGCGGTTAACAGTCTCAACCGTGCACGTATCAGTGCTGACCAGCGGGTTTCCGGTACTTTTCAGGGCAACGAGGCTATGGCGGGGCGGGAGTGGCAGTGGGATCTGCAGGTAAGCACCACCTCCGATCCCCAGGTGCTGCGGGCCGATGTTAAAGTCACCCCTGTGGACAACGCCGAGAAGGTTATGGCTAGCCTCAGCGGTTATCTTGAGGCCAGCAAATGAGCAAGAGAGCAGTAATGGCAGGGTTTACTCTGCTCGAACTTCTTGTGGCCATTACTGTATTCGCCATCATGTCGATGATGGCTTATGGAGGCCTGCACACGCTGCTGACCGCTCGGGACCACACCGACAGGGCGGCACAGCAATTTGCCATGCTTCAGAGTGCTTTTCTCTTTATGCAGCAGGATCTTACCCAGGCGGTTAACCGGGGTGTGCGGGATGAGTTTGGTGATAGCCAGCCACCTTTTAGGGGCGGGGATGGCGATACACTGCTGAGTTTTGTTCATGGCGGTGCCATGGGTGTAGAGCGTGTGCGAATGGCATTGCAACCAGTGGCCTATCGTCTTGATGGTGAGCAGTTGCAACGGCTGAGCTGGCAGGTGTTGGATAGAGTTCAGGGTAGCGAACCTGAAGTTCTGGATCTCACCGATGGCGTGCTGGGCGTGGAGTTGCGCTTTGCCGCTGACGAGTGGCATGGCACTTGGCCCCAGCAGGGCGGTGACAAAGAGCTACCGCCCCTGCCCAAGGCGGTAGAGGTGGTGTTGACCACTGAGCGTTGGGGTGAGATTCGGCGTACTTTTCTGGTGGCACCATGAAGCAGTACCCAATCATATCCATCAGCAAGGTGCAGAAATATCTCAAAAGAGAGAGCGGTGTGGCCCTGCTGACCGTATTGCTGGTGGTCGCCATCGCCACCATCGCAGCCGTGGCCATGGCCACCAGGCAGCAAGTCGATCTGCGCAAGACAGAAAACCTGCTGCGAATGGAGCAGGCTTGGCAATTTGCCTACGGTATCGACAGCTGGGCCATAGGTCGGCTGATAGAAGATAGAAAAGAGAATGCTACCGATAGCTGGGAAGATGTCTGGAACAACCCCATCGCGCCCACTGACGTAGAGGGTGGGCAGCTCAGTGCATCCGTAGCAGACCTGCAGGGTCGCTTCAACCTCAACAACCTGCTCAAGGAGGGTAAGCCCAGCCAGGTTGACCTGGATCGTTTTCGCCGTCTGTTAAAGCAGCTGGAACAGCCACCAGAGCTTGCCGAAGCCCTGCTGGACTGGATCGATGCAGATCTGGATGTGCGCTACCCCAATGGGGCCGAGGATGAGACCTACATCAACCTGCAACCTCCCTACCGTAGTGCCAACAGACCGCTGTCAGATGTCAGTGAACTGTTGCTGATTAAAGGCTTTAATGCCGAGGTGTACACAGCACTACGGCCACATGTGGCTGCACTACCCGAATACACGCATATTAACGTAAACAGTGCCACTGCAGAGGTGCTGATGAGTCTGGCAGAGGGTCTCTCTAGTGACGATGCCCAAGTTCTGATTGATGAACGGGAGGAGGCCGCGTTTACCGACATCACTCTTTTTCTTGAGCATATCTCATTTGCCGGCAAGAAAGTTACACCCGATGGCATGGGCCTTGATAGCAACTATTTTCAGGTCAATGGTGATGTACAAATCGGCCGAATACGGCTAGGGTATATCTCTATGCTGCATCGCCCCAAAGAGGGTGATCTGCATATCATCAAGCGAAAACGCAAAGGGGTTTTTGATGAGTGAACTCATGCTGGTACGGGCCGGCACAGAACAGGATGACCATTACACCTGGTTATCTGTGGACAAAAAGGGAAACCCGGCAGCTCAGGCAGGCACCGGCACGCTGGAGCAGCTTGCCGTAGAGGTAAAGCGTAAGCGTCTGGTGCTACTGGTACCGGGAAGTGATGTTCTGCTTACCTGTGTGGAGATGCCTGGGAGCAAGCGGGTGCCCGCCTCGGCCATCAACTTTGCTCTGGAAGAGCAGCTGGCGGATGACGTGGATTCACTCTATATAACCTCCGGCATCCGCTTAGGCGGCGGTGAAATCCCCGTTGCTGCTATCAGTAAGGCGCGTCTCAACACCTGGTTAGAGAGGCTCAAGGAGGCCAATCTACAAGCGGCGGCCTGTCTTCCGGAAGCCTTACTACTGCCCTGGCAACCTGGCAACTGGTCTCTGCTGGAAGAGGGTGGGCAGGTTACCCTAAGAGCCGGTCAATATCAGGGCATGGGTATAGAGACCGAGACCCTAGAGCCGATCCTGACAAAGCTTCTGGGGGAGCGGACGGGAGAGCCTCCACCCACTGTTCGTTTGTGGTCTGATCAAATCGAATCACAACTCCCAGAGTTACTTCAACGCCTCGGCTGTCCTGTAGACCCTGTAACCTTGTCGGGTAAAGGAATTACGCTGTTTACCCCAGAGGCTTGCAAGCGTTCACCGCTGGAGTTGCTCCAGAGTGTACGGCAAAACGAGAGCAATGATTCCGTCGGTGGCTGGTTGGCGGTTGCCGCCATGCTGCTGCTGGCCCTTGCAGTGCATATTGCCGGTAACGGCTACCACTACTGGCAATTGAAAAAGGGTCTGGTTGCCACCAACGTAGAGATTAATCAGCAGTTTAAAAAGAGCTTTCCCGATATCAATAGAGTGGTCGACCCACTGGTCCAGGCGGAACAGGCTTTGGACAAACGCCGCCAAGATAGTGGTCGGGGAAGAGATCCCATGCTAGGCCTGCTTCACCAGACTGGCAGTGCCCTGAAAGAGGATAAAACCCTGGTGCTCACCGGGCTGGAGTTTCGCCAGGGAGTGATGCAGATGCGTTTGCAAGGAAAGGGTGTTGGCAGCGTGGAGCGTTTCAAACAGCGGCTGGAAAAGAACGGCGGGGTTGAGGCGGAGGTCACCTCTGCCAACACAAATAAAAGCGGTGTAGAGGCACGCATGAAGATAAAGGCGGGGAGATCCTGATGTCCTGGTGGCGATCACTGGCACCAAGAGAGCGCCTCTTTCTCGGTTGGGGAGTATTCATTACCCTGATGCTGGGCCTCTATATGGGTGTGGCCCAGCCCCTGGAGACAAAGATTGCACAGGCGGAAACCCGTCTGCAGATCACAGAAACTGAGCTGAATAAAATAAGAGAGATTGCTGTCGAGTACCAGAAACTTGGGAAGAGTAAAAAGAGAGCAAAAACCAAAAATGGTAGCTCTCTTCTCGCAGTTATCGACAAAAGCAGTGCAAAGTTCGAACTTAAGCAATCAATTAAACGAATTACACCAGAAGGTAAGTCCAAGGTGCGTATTCAGCTTCAGAATGCGCGGTTTGACAAGCTGATAGCCTGGTTAAACAACTTGGCAATAAATCGTGGTATCCATACCCAAACTGTAAGTCTTCGAAAAGAAGGGAGACCTGGGCTCGTCACAGTCAATCTGGAATTGAAGCAGGGCTGACATACATACTCATAGAGTGTGCACACCCTATAATACGATAATAGGAATATGACATCTTTTTGCGGGAGTATGCTGAGTTGAGCCATTGTTATTCTTGAGGCTCAATATCTGTACAGCTGATTAACTCCTCCAAATAGAGTTTATCCCTTTCGATGCATGACCTAAGCATCGAAATCCCCCACTGGGTATCTATATCTTTAAGATGTTTCCACTCATTGATTATGTCCTCAAGCTCACGTATATCTTCTTTTAAGCGCTCGACCTTGTGCATATATCTTCCCTATTTTTCTGTGTCGTCATTGGTTGCGAAAAGCGGATTCTATTACGCCCATCAATTTTTGCTTCATAAAGTGCTGCATCCGCATTACGAATTAGTTCTTCCAGACAGCTTCCATCTTCGGAACCTTTGTTATCATCAACACCGATGCTGATACCGAAGCTGATGGTTGTATTTTGATCTGTAACTTTAGTGTTGTTTACAC
>JBEVXV010000601.1:0-6264 GCA_040505915.1 Sedimenticola sp.
GTATAGAGGCTTCCAGACCCCTGTTCTTGGTGTTTCTTGGTGTCTGCCGGTCTATTTACAGCATTACTACCAACAAGGTTTGGTTTGTCAGAGGGCGAATTTCCCTTCTTGCGTCAGGGAAATCGATTGACTTTGTGGGTTGAAATTCCTATTCTTTACTTCACTGCTCACGCTACCTTTATCCTAACTACCTTCATTACTTCTATCTCTATGCCAGCAACCGATTCTTCACTTCTGTAGTAAGTTAAATTGACCCGCTGGCCCGTGAGATTGCGGTACTCTTTTTTTCTCTTGTACTTGAAGGGGGCAGAGCAGCCTTCGATCAATACCGTATTAATAAGCCACTCCCCATCTTCTCTCTGTACATGGGAGATCACTTTCTGATTATCTGAGTGAATTAGTTCCTCATGGGTTTTCAGTAGTTTGTCGACGGGGGATTTCATTTAAGCCTCAGTTTTTTCAAGTTGTGGTGAGCGTTCAGCGAGAAGAGCAGTGACCAGAGCACACGATGAGCCAGTGCTTCAGCGGCAGTGGCTGTATCGACAGCACGAAAGTAGAGAGCGGAGATCCACATAAGGGATGATGCCACAGCGGCAAGCACCCCGACGTGGCGCGGATCGGATATCTGGAGGTGATGGTTCATCAGAGCTCGACAGCGGTATCGAATTTGATCCGTCTAAGGGAGATAAGACTACGGAATTTTCGCAAGTTGGGTTGGCTGTGAAGTACTCGTTGGGTAAACGCCTCGTAAGCCTGCATGTCGGCAACGGAGACTATCAGGATGAAGTCCACTTCTCCGGTTACCACATAGCACTGACTTACCTCGGATGCCTGTTCTATCGCCTTGCGAAACTGATCGAGCAGATCTTGTTGATCCCGCTCCATCTCAACTTCGACGATGATATTGATCAACCTGCCTACGGCTTCCGGATTAAGTAGGGCCACCTCCTGTTCGATGATGCCCGACTCACGCAGATGCCTAACCCGTCGCAGGCAGGCGGGTGGAGAGAGACCTACCTGCTCCGCAAGAGTCTGGTTGCTGATCCTGTTGTTACGTTGCAGTTGGTTAAGAATGCGGCGATCCAAATGGTCTAGTTCCTGTTTCATGGGGTATATTATAGTTTGTTCGATTGATTATTAACGAAATAAAATTAGAGAAATTAAAAATATTTGGAATAAAAATAGAAAATATCCTATAAAAACAAAATCAGGAATATTTCATAGGACATACAATTAGGCTTGATTAATCACAACGCAGCCTCTCCATATGAGATAGATTGAGTGTCTGCGTCTGATGAAAGATGGATTGTATGAACTGCTACGTGAAGTCTATAAGGTTCGGAGGGAAAGTATCATCTACTGTTTAACTGCTCAAAAAGTCCGTGCCATAGGGGTGTGCAGTAACCCCTTTTCAGGAGACGCGGTGAATAGATCCCGGTACGCTCACAGCAGCATCCCTGCTGCTGTACGTTCTGAAAAGGTGTCACTGCACCCACCTGAAAGTTATCCATTTGCACTGGGTTATTGAGAAGTTATCCTCAGAGTATCCAAGTAATGGAAGATGTGCGTTAAATGGAGCGCGTTATGAACGAAGCGGATTCGATAAGAAAGGGCTTGATCTACGCCACCCTGGCCTTTGGCCTTTGGGGCTTTGGGCCGATCTACTTCAAGGCGGTGGCCTCGGTACAGCCGCTGGAGGTGCTCGCCCACAGAGTCATCTGGTCACTCTTTTTCCTTGTGCTGGTGATCAGTTGGAGTCGGGGGTGGCCGAAACTGCTTCTGCTACTGACTGAACGAAAAAAACTGCTCTGGCTCTTTACTACTTCGGTAATTGTCTCCTCCAACTGGCTGGTCTTTATCTGGGCGGTGGCTAATGATCGTATTCTTGAAGCGAGTCTCGGCTACTTCATCAATCCACTGTTCAGTGTGCTGCTGGCTATGTTGGTGCTTGGTGAGCGGCTGCGCCTAATGCAGAGGGTTGCGATTGGGATTGCAGTGCTAGGCGTAGCTAACCAGATACTGATTTTAGGTGAGTTACCACTGGTTGCCCTGGCGCTGGCGATAACCTTTGGCTTCTACGGACTGCTGCGCAAGATGGTGGCGGTCGATCCTGTCCATGGCTTGACAGTAGAGACTCTGCTGTTGCTGCCGTTTGCGCTGATCTATCTCTTCTGGCTAGATGGTACGGGGGGCATGAGCTTTATCCATACCAGTTTAAATATCGATCTGTTGCTGATAGCCGCCGGTCTGGTGACTGCCGTGCCGTTGATCTATTTTGCCGCCGCTACCAACCGACTCAGCCTGACGGTGGTTGGGCTTTTCCAGTACCTGGCACCGAGCATGACCTTTCTGCTGGCCCTGTTTCTCTATAATGAGCCGTTTGGTGGTGTGCAGTTGATCACTTTTGGCTCCATCTGGTTTGCCTTGGTACTCTTTACTCTGGAAGGGTGGCGGTACCGGCGTATACACTCTACCCCTGATGTTGTTTTGGAGAGCAGTTGGAAGGATTGAAAAGCGGGTAGAGCATCCGGCATACTGTTCCCCTATCTATCTTTTGACCCAGTTCGTCATCACTAGAGGTAAGCAATGAAACTCAACAATCCCTCTCTTTTTCGCCAACAGGCCTACATCAATGGCTGTTGGGTGGACGCCTCCACTGTTGACACTATAACCATAATCAACCCGGCAAACGGTGATATTTTGGGGTCAGTTCCCAGGATGGGGGTGGATGAGACACGACAAGCGATCCAGGCCGCAGAGCGTGCCTGGCCTGCCTGGAGGGATAAGACGGCCGCTGAGCGCTGCACCCTGCTTCTGCGCTGGCGTGACCTGATGATGGAGAACCAGGAAGATCTGGCTCAACTGATGACAGCGGAGCAGGGTAAGCCTCTGGCCGAAGCGAGAGGGGAGGTGGTCTACGGCGCCTCCTTCTTTGAGTGGTTTGCCGAAGAGGGTAAACGTATTTATGGTGAAACTATCCCACCGCACCAAGCGGATAAGCGGATACTGGTTTTAAAACAGCCGATCGGTGTCTGTGCCGCCATCACCCCCTGGAATTTTCCAATTGCCATGATCACCCGCAAAGCAGCAGCGGCTCTGGCTGCTGGCTGTACGATGGTAATAAAGCCGGGAAAGGAGACCCCTTACTCAGCCCTGGCGCTCTGTGAACTGGCAGAACAGGCGGGAATACCCTCCGGTGTTATTAACGTAGTGACCGGTACTCCCCAGGAGATTGGGGCAGAACTCACCTCCAACCCGGTAGTCAGAAAGCTCTCCTTTACCGGCTCTACCGCTGTTGGCAAACTGCTGATGCGCCAGTGCGCCGATACCATGAAGAAGCTCTCTCTCGAACTGGGTGGTAATGCACCTTTTATTGTTTTTGATGACGCCGATCTGGATGCTGCAGTAGAAGGAGCCATAGCCTCCAAGTACCGCAACAGCGGCCAGACCTGCGTCTGTGCTAACCGCTTCCTCGTCCAGGATAGCGTCTATGACGCTTTTGCTGAAAAGCTGGCGGCTGCCGTAACCCATCTCCATGTCGGTGAGGGTACCGAAGAGGGGGTTACTCAGGGGCCGCTGATCAACGAGGCAGCGGTAGAGAAGGTGGAGCGGCATATTGGTGATGCTGTCACCAAAGGGGCCAAGGTGGCCGTAGGGGGCGCACGCCATGCCAAAGGCGGCAACTTTTTTCAGCCGACTCTGCTCACCGATGTCTCTACCGATATGCTGGTAAGTAGTGAGGAGACCTTTGGCCCGGTGGCTCCCCTGTTTCGTTTCAGTGACGAGGCGGAGGCCATCGCCCTGGCCAATGACAGTGAATTTGGCCTCGCCGCCTACTTCTATAGTCGTGACCTGGGGCGTGCATGGCGGGTCTCAGAGGCACTTGAATACGGCATCATCGGCCTCAATAGCGGCATCATCTCTACGGCGGTGGCCCCCTTTGGCGGCGTTAAACAGTCAGGTATTGGCCGGGAAGGCTCCCGACACGGCATCGACGAGTACCTGGAGATGAAGTACGTCTGCATGGGGATTTGAGTAATATAGGGGCCACTGTCATCTAGGAGTCTATGTTAATACAATAGTATGAGGGTAGCCGGGGGCGTACTGGCTATTTTCCCTTATGGACAGAGTAGCGGCTCAATGCAACGCTATAGCCATAACTCACTAACCGACAGAGGAGCGCATCTACATGCTCATGTTATCCCGCCTGACTCTTTTCCTTATCATCTCTTTACCGCTCATCTCTGTAGCGGAAGAGAGTGCAGTTGAAGCAGCCCATAGTCAGGGTGAATTTATTGGCGCCAAGGAGACAGTCTATCCCGACTGGTTCAAAGCGAGCTTTATGGAGTTGGCTGAGGATGTTCAGGAGGCGGCGAGTGAAGGCAAGCGGGTCATGCTCTTCTTTCACCAGGATGGCTGTCCCTACTGTAATCTGATGGTGGAGCGGAACCTCTCCCAGAAGGATATAGCGGAGACCATGCAGGCGAAACTGGATGTCATTGAGATCAATATGTGGGGCGACCGGGAGGTCGGGGCGGTCAACGGTAAAACTTATACAGAGAAGGCCTTTGCCGAGGCGCTGAAGGTGCAGTTTACGCCGACACTGCTCTTTCTTGATGAGTCCGGTCGTGTGGTGCTGCGTTTAAACGGCTATATCCCGCCCCATAACTTCAAGGTGGCTCTCGATTACGTCAATAGTCATAAGGAGAAGGAGAGCTCCTACCGTAAGTATCTGGCCAAACGGCAGCCACCCCCTGCAGCCGGAGAACTGCACAGCGAATCCTTCTTTATCAAACCACCCTATGATCTCAGCAAGGGGAAGCGACCGGTAGCGCTCTTTTTCGAGCAACAGCAGTGCCCCAACTGCGACAAACTCCATAAAGAGGTACTGACAGATTCCGGTATTCGCCAACTTGTGAGTCGTTTCGATGCTGTTCAGCTGGATATCTGGTCAGATACCCCGGTGGTTACACCCACAGGAAAAAGAGTGACCGCCCGGGCGTGGGCGAGAGAACTTCAGATCAACTTTGCTCCCTCAGTGGTGTTGATCGATCGTCAGCACGGCGAGGTGATTCGCTCTGAAGCGGTGTTCAAGCGCTTTCATACAGAGTCGATCTTCGATTATCTCCTCAGTGGTGGTTTTCAGCACCAGCCCAGTTTTCAGCGCTACATCACAGAGCGGGCGGAGGGGATACGCGAGCAGGGCCGAGATGTGGATCTCTGGAAGTGATTTAGGAGCCTGTCCGAGAATAGGACACCTAGCCTGGAGGTCGGAACTAGAAAGGTTTCCGACAGATTCCGGCATCGTATGAACATCCTTGGTAACTTATAAAAAAGTCTGTGCCATAGGGGGCGCAGTAACCCCTTTTCAGGAGGCGCGGTGAATAGATCCCGGTACGCTCACAGCAGCATCCCTGCTGCTGTACGTCCTGAAAGTTATCCATCTGCACTGGGTTATTGAGAAGTTACCATCCTTGGCAGAAGCCTTTCTGGTTCCGCCCTACGAACAGGAGGAGGATAGTGCTGGCAAACTGCCCAATGCCTGCTGAGTAGGCACTTTTCGCCTGCAACATAAAAAAACCCGCCCAAAGGCAGGTTTTTTATGTTCGTAAAACGTGGCTATCAGGAGATAGCGCAGGCGTTCTCTTCTTCGACCATGTTGGCTTCAACGGCTTCGATCGCTTTGCGGTCGTGGTCGTTGAGGGGGCAGCCACATTTGTGGTCGCCACTGCCTGCGTGCAGACGGGCTTGTTCCATGTGCCATTGGGCGACTTTCAGGTGCTGATCTACGTTCATTCTACTCTCCCGTGAGATGTGTTGGTTGGCTCTTTGAACTGTCATTTGGACTAATTCTAGATTCCGTATGATAGTTTCTGATTTTGTAATGTAAAGGGGTAATTTTGATTCATGGCTAAAGCAGGGCTCTCTGGTCGGCTTCTAGGAGCCTATCCGAGAATAGGACACCTACTGCGGAAAGCCCATTTCGGCCCTTTTTTCCGCTCAATTTCGTTGAATAAGAGTAACTATTCGCCTCAAATGATCGGAAAAAATGACTCAAAATGGACTTCCCTCGCTACGGTGCCTATTCTCGGACAAGCTCCTTGCCCTTTTGACAATGGGCTTCACCCATGGGGTAGATACGGCTATATTAATGGTTAGTCATGCTTCCGGGATAGGCACCTGGTGTTTCCCCTGGAATATGGATAGCCTGGATAGTGAAAGGGTAGAAAAGATCGGCATAAAAGAGCCAAACGATGATTGATG